>NZ_JBSFYW010000012.1:0-119536 GCF_053599975.1 Streptomyces sp. NPDC005141
ACCTTGTCGTAGCCCTCGATGTACCCGAAGAAGTAGGCGTTCTTCTGGTTGTTCTTCAGACTGGCGCCGTAGTTCCAGGCGGCGGGAGCGGCGGCGCCGGTCCGTGTCCGACCCGGTCCTCAGCCCTGAGTCGGCGCGGGCGACTTCCCCGCCAGTACGTCCTGCAGGCGCTTGGCGCCCGCTTCGGCCGCCTGCTTGGTGGAGTCGTGCTCGGTGCCGTCGAGGCCGCCGTTGGTGAGGGAGAGGGCGCTGTCGCCGACCCGCACGGCGGCGAAGTCGAGCGTCAGGGTCTCGGGGTCCCCCTCCAGGTCGCCGTTCATCGTCACCCTGAGTCCCTGCCGGGCGTCCCCCACATCGGGCAGATCCGTCGAGATGACCTGGACCGTCTGCCGGTCGCCCTTGCCGTTGACGGCCGTGAACTCGTCGCACGTGTCCGGCAGCGTCTTCAGCCACTTCAGCTTGTCGTCCAGAGCCGCCTTCCCGTACGCGCCGACCTCGTAGCGCATCTGGGCGTCGTTGTCGCTGTCGTCGAAGCCGGTGACGGCACTGGCGCCCTTCGGCTCGCCCAGCAGATCCTCGGTGTACAGACCGTCCAGCAGCTTCTGGCACTGGGTGGCGTTCGCCTTGTCGGTGATGAAGTCCGCCGGGTCGACCGTGCTCTTGAGCAGCGCGTCGTGCCAGGTCGCCACGCCCTTCGACTCGCTCCACTGCGACCCCAGGTCGGAGTTGGTGATCAGCGCGGTGCGGGCCTCGTCCTTGGTGAGCGTGCGGACGGCGGAGGGGGAGGGAGACGCGGCGCGCGGCTCCTCGGCGACGGGGGAGGCGGAGACAGGGGACGCGGAGACGTCCGTACGGCCGGAGCCGGAGCCGGTGCCGTCACCGCCGTCGCCCGAGCAGGCGGCCGTCGAGAGCAGCATCCCCGTGGTCAGGGCGGATGCGAGGAGACAGGACGGACGTTTCACGCTCATGCGAAGGCCTCCCGAGGACGGTCCCGAGGTCGGGCTGTGTCCTCCCACGCCATCACCGGCCACGGCCTCCCACCAGCGCACGGGGCCGTCCGGGTGAGTGCGGTGCGCGGACGTCACCGGCCGATGCGGGGTACTCCCGGCCGGGACCGGACCTGGACCGGACCGGGACCGGGGTGCTCCCGGCCGGGACCGGACCGGGATCTGCCAAAGTGGAAGGTGATGCACGCGCCCCAGGGAAGCACCATGAGCCCCACCGACCGGTTCGACGACGACGACTACCCCGCCTACACGATGGGCCGGGCCGCCGAGCTGATCGGCGCCACCCCCGCGTTCCTGCGGGCCGTCGGGGAGGCGGGGCTGATCACGCCGCTGCGCTCCGACGGCGGCCACCGGCGCTACTCCGCGAACCAGCTGCGTGTCGCGGCCCGCGCCCGGGACCTCGTCGACCAGGGCACCCCCGTCGAGGCCGCCTGCCGCATCGTCACGCTGGAGGACTGCCTGGACGAGGCCCTGCGGATCAACGAGGAGCTGCGCGGGTCGACGCCGCAGGACGCCTGAGCGGGAGTCCGGCGCCCTCCTGGACCGATTCTCCGCCGGGTCCGGGGATATCTGCTTCGGCCGTTACAGAATTTGGTGCGCGGGTCCACGAGGTTTTGTTATTCCCCACGCCGGGGTGAGATAGTGCGCCCCCTTCGAGGCTCGCATCGTGCTAGTGTCGATTTCAGTTGCAGTTGTGGTTCCCAAAGTTTTTCCGGTGCATATCCGGTTGGGGCAATCATTGCGGCGACGCAGGTCCACACAGTGTGGGCCTTCGAGCTTTGCCCCGAAGGAGATTTGACATGGCTACTGGCACCGTGAAGTGGTTCAACGCGGAAAAGGGCTTCGGCTTCATTGAGCAGGACGGCGGCGGCGCCGACGTCTTCGCCCACTACTCCAACATCGCCACCTCTGGCTTCCGTGAGCTCCAGGAAGGCCAGAAGGTGACCTTCGACGTCACGCAGGGCCAGAAGGGCCCGCAGGCGGAGAACATCGTCCCCGCCTAGTCCGGGACACCGGGTGGCCGGCGTCCGCACCGCAAGGTGCGGGCGCCGGCCATCTGCTTTTTGGCGGTCATTGAATATGCGATGAACTTTTCGGCGCCCCGTGCCCACTTTCCGTGGCGCCAAACTCAGCTCTTCGGTTCGACCGCGCCGAATCGAGCGGTGCCCGCCGATGGCGATGGCGTAAGCCCGCTACACCGCGAGGACCGCGCGCACGGTCTTGCCGCCGAGGCTCGTGCTGACGACCTCCAGGCTGTGGGCGAGCTGCTGGACCATCGCCAGGCCCCGGCCGCTCTCCGATTCCGTGTCCAGGACGCCGACCTGCGGCCGTCCGGGACTGTCGTCGCGGACCTCGACCGTCACCTGCCCGTGCCCCAGCTGCAGGCGCAGTCTGCAGCCGCTGCGCCCGTGCCGCACGGCGTTGGCGACGAGCTCGGAGGCGATCAGCGTGGCGTCGTCCACCTGGTCGGCGGTCGGCGACGCGAGCCGTGGTCGTGGTCGGGTCAGAAACGCCGTGGTCAGCTTGCGGGCCCTGCCCGCCGAGACGGCCGTACGCGGCAGTGTGTACTCCACGCGGGCGGTCGGCCGGACGGTGCGCTGGTGCGCACGCATGACTGACACCTCTCTTCCCCCTCCAGGACAACCAGCACCCGGCCGACGGCTCCGTCCCCGTCGACAGGGACCCCGCGCGTAACGTGCGCGGCCGGTCCTGCCCTCGGGTGATGCCCCTCCCGGGCGATCCGCAACCAACGACCTACGTCACAAAGCCGCCACACGTGCGTGCGCGGGCCGCTTCAGCGCCCCGAGTCCAGCAGATGGAAGTCGTCGTAGTCGAAGCCCGGCGCCACCACGCAACTGACCAGAACCTCCTGGTCGCCGGCCGGTCGGGCGGCCTGCCAGACGCCGCCGGGGACGAGGGCCTGGGGGCGTTCCCCGGCCTCGACGCGGGGACCGAGACGGACGACCTGCGGGGTGGAGTGAGGGGAGTTTCCGTCGCCGCCGAGCAGCACGTCGAGGGGGCCGCCGCGGTGCCACAGCCAGAGTTCGTCGGAGCGGACGGTGTGCCAGGCGGAGGTGTCGCCGGGGGCGAGGAGGAAGTAGATGGCGGAGGCGGCGGCGCGGGGGCCGGGGTAGCCGTCGGGGAGGAAGGCCTGCGGCGCGGTCCAGGTCTCGACGAACCAGCCGCCCTCCGGGTGGGGTTGCATGTTCAGGGCGGCGGCCAGTTCCGGAATCCCGGTGTCAGGAGAAGTCACCCTCTGCCTCTACCACGCGGGCCTAAAGGGGTTCAACCAACACCCGGTGGACGCCCGGGTGAGTCTGGAAGGGTGTCGGTCATGGTGACCCTTCACAGAAAGCTTCTCGGTCTGCTTCCCCGCCTCGGGGTGCAGGTGCTGGATCTCGGATCGGGTGCCGCGGTGGTCTACCGGCGCGGGGAGCGCAGACGCGTCGCCCTGGGCCAGGGCGCGGATCTGGTGCTGCGCGGACGGACCGCGGCTTTCCGGCATGTGCCGCTCGGTGACACCGGCGCCCGGCTGCTGCTCGATGAGAAGGAGACGGCGGCCGACGAACGCAAGTTCCAGCTGGCGGCCGCGGCCTATCTCTGCGGCCAGCACATCGCCGCCCTGCTCGACCGGTACGAGGTGAACTGCGTCTTCGACGTGGGCGCCAACTCCGGCCAGTACGGGCGCCAGTTGCGCCGCTTCGGCTACACCGGCCGGATCGTGTCCTTCGAGCCCACCACGGACGCATTCGCCAAGCTCCGGCACGCGGCCGAGGGCGACCCCGACTGGCACGTGTACCAGGTCGGTCTCGGCCGGGAGGACGCCACCCGGGCCATCCATGTCGGCTGGAACAGCATGAACTCCCTTCTCCCGCCCAGCGATTACGGCAAGGGACGCTACAAGCGCTTCGCCAGGACCCGTACCGAGGACATCGAGGTCCGCCGTCTCGACGGGATGATGGACAAGGCGCTCGCCGGGATCACCGACCCGCGCCCCTATCTGAAGATGGACACCCAGGGCTACGACCTGGAGGTGTTCGCGGGCGCCGGGGACCGGGTCGCGGAGTTCGTCGGGATGCAGTCGGAGGTCGCGACACTGCGGCTGTACGAGGGCAGCCCCCGGATGAGCGAGGCCGTCGCGGTGTACGAGGAGAACGGGTTCGAGATATCCGGCATGTACCCGGTGACGCGGGAGCCGGCGACCGGGCGGGTGGTGGAGTTCGACTGCGTGATGGTCCGCGCGGCGGCCGTCCCGCCCGACCCGTCGGGGGAGTAGTTCCGGAAGTCCCGGGGTCCGGAAGTCCCCGGGTCCGGGGGTCCGGGGGTCCTGCGGTCCGGAAGTCCCGGGGTCCGGGGGTCCTGCGGTTCGGGGGTCCCGCGGCCGTGGACGCGGTCTAGGCCGGATAGGCGTGTGTCTGGGTCGCCTTCACCGTCGCCCAGACGGCGGCGCCCGGACGCAGGTCGAGTTCCGCCGCGGCGACCGTCGTCAGGTCGGCGGCGAGCGGGAGTTCGCCGCCGAGGTCCGCGCGGATCTGGTCGCCGTGGGTCTCCAGACCGTCCACGCGGCACTGCCACAGGTTGCGTGCGCTGGAGCCGGTGGGGCGGTCGCGGTGGAGCGTGACGGCGCTCGGCGGGAACGCCACGAAGACGGGTCCGTCGAGATGCTCGGTCGTGGTGATCGCCGGGCCCGCCTCCAGCCGTACGGTGTGGCCCTCGGCCTCGCCCCGGTAGAGGTTGAGGCCGACCAGTTGGGCGATGTAGTCGGTGCGCGGGCGGCGGGCGATGTCCGAGGGGCTGCCCTCCTGGACGACCCTGCCGTGTTCGACGACCACGAGCCGGTCGGCCAGCACCATGGCGTCCAGCGGGTCGTGCGTCACGAGGACGGCGACGGCCTCGAAGTCGGCCAGGTGGTGCCGGAGCTGGGCGCGCACGTCCAGCCGGGTGCGGGCGTCCAGTGCGGCGAGCGGTTCGTCGAGCAGCAGCAGCCGGGGGTGGGTGGCGAGGGCGCGGGCGACGGCGACCCGTTGCGCCTGACCGCCGGACAGCCGGCGCGGCTTGGCCCCGGCGTGTTCGGCGAGACCCATGCGCTCCAGCCACGCGGCGGCCTGCGCCCGCGCCTCGGCCTTGGGTACGCCCTGACAGCGCGGCCCGAAGGCGACGTTGTCGAGCGCGGAGAGATGCGGGAAGAGCAGGTAGTCCTGGAAGACCACGCCGACGGGGCGGGACTCGGGCGGCGTGCCGTCCAGGGAGGCGCCGTCCAGCCGCAGCCGACCGCCCTCGGACAGCGGGGTGAGCCCGGCCAGCGCCCGCAGCGCGGTGGTCTTGCCCGCGCCGTTCGGTCCGAGCAGCGCGACGACGTCACCGGGGGCGGCGGCGAGCTCGATGTCGAGGTGGAACGAGCCGCGCCGGACGACGAGACGGGCGTCGAGGCCCTTGTCGGACGGTGCTGTTGTGGCCGCCGGGGTCGCGTCCGTCATCACGCGGTCACCTCACCCTCGTCCGGACGTCCGTCATGATCGTATGGCTGTCCGTCATGACGCCGCCGTCATCCAGCGGTCCCGCAGCCCGGCGAGAACCGCGATCGACACCGCGAGCAGCACGAGACTCAGGGCGATCGCGGCGGCGGGGTCGCTCTGGAGGGCCAGGTAGACGGCCAGCGGCATGGTCTGGGTACGGCCCGGGAAGTTGCCCGCGAAGGTGATCGTCGCGCCGAACTCGCCGAGCGCGCGGGCCCAGGCCAGTACGGAACCGGCGGCGATGCCCGGCGCGATGAGGGGCAGCGTGACCCGGCGGAACGCCGTGAAGCGGGAGGCGCCGAGTGTCATGGCGGCCTCCTCGTAGCGCGGGTCGGCGGCCCGCAGGGTGCCTTCCACGCTGATCACCAGGAAGGGCATCGCCACGAAGGCCTCGGCCACGACCACCCCGGCCGTGGTGAAGGGCAGCGTGATCCCGAACCACGAGTCGAGCAGCCGCCCGACGACACCGTTGCGGCCGAGGGCCAGCAGCAGCGCCACGCCGCCCACCACCGGAGGCAGGACGAGCGGCAGCGTGACCAGCGCCCGGACGAGCCCGCGCCCGGGGAAGTCCGTACGCGCCAGCAGCCAGGCGAGCGGCACACCGAGCACCAGGCTCACCGCGGTGGCCGCCGTGGCCGAGAACAGGGACAGCTGGAGGGCCTGCCAGACCTCGGGCTTGGCCAGCTGTTCCGGCAGGCTGCGCCAGGGCGCCCGGACGAGCAGCGCGAGAAGCGGGAGGAGCAGGAAGGTGAGCCCGACGAGGGCCGGCAGCAGGAGGGGAAGCGGCGCCCCGCCCCGCATCCGGCCGCCTGTCCGGCCCCGCGTCCGGCCGCGTCCGCGCCGCGGCCCACCCGTCAGGGTGTCGGCCGGGGCGTCGGACTTGTCGAGCGAGGTCACGGGATCACTCATGGCTTCAGGAGACGGGATGGGGGCGTCGGCTTCAAGGGCCGGCCGCCCGGCACGAGGCGCGTGCCGGGCCGTGGGCGCCGGGAACCGGCTGCCGGGTCGGCGGATGGCAGGAGCCGGATGTCAGAAGCCGGGTGGCAGGAGCCGGATGTCAGGAAACGGGCTGGAGGAACCCGGCCGCCGTCAGCACCTTCTGGCCCTCCGGGGACTGCACCAGCTCGATGAACGCCTTGGCCGCGGCCGCGTTGGGCGCGTCCTTGAGCAGGGCGATCGGGTAGTCGTTGATGGCGTCGGCCGACTCGGGGAACTCCACGCCCTCCACCTTGTCACCCGCGGCCTTCACGTCGGTCTTGTAGACGACCGCCGCGTCGGCCTCCTTCAGCTCCACCTTGGTCAGGGCGCTCTTGACGTCCTGCTCGTAGGAGACGGGGGTGAGGTTCAGCTTGCTCGCGTCCAGCGCCTTCTGCGCGGCGGCGCCGCACGGCACCGTCTTGTCGCACAGGACGACCTTGAGGCCGGACTTGGTGAGGTCCTTGAGGGAGGCGATCTTGTCCGGGTTGCCGGGCAGGGTGGCGATCTCCAGCTGGTTGCGCACGAACGTGGCGGGGTCGGTCGCCGCGTCGTTCTCGTCGGTCACGATCGCCATCGTCTTGGGGCTGGCCGCGGCGAACACGTCCGCCGGGGCGCCGCCCGTGATGCTCGCGGCGAGGGTGTCGCTGCCGCCGAAGTTGAAGGTGACCTTGGTGCCCGGGTGGGCCTTCTCGAAGTCCTCGCCGAGCGTCGTGAAGCTCTCCTTGAGGGAGGCGGCGGCGAAGACGGTCACCGTGCCGGAGAGCTTCGCCGAGGACGACGACTTCGGCGTGCCCGAGGAGTCGGACGCGTCGTCGGAGGAGGAGCAGGCGCTCAGGGCCAGCAGCGCGGCGGCACCGACGCCGGCCACCTGCAGGGTCCGGGTGGTGCGGCGGGTCCGGCGCGCGGATCGGGTCATCACGGATCTACTCCCTCGGTAACTCTGAAGCCCGCTGAAGCCTCCGTCGTGCTCTTCAGTCCTGAGCTCACGTTCTGCTGTGCGCCGATCATACTTCCGCATATGCGAGCTGTAAGTCTCCTGTTGCATCGCATGAGCTGTGCATACGGGCTTGGGATGTACGCATGTGCGTTTGTACGGGACCGTCTGCTGGGTACGGTCTTCCGGGAGGTGCTGCCCAGTGAGCCAGTCCCTGACACAGCCGACGCCGCCGGCTCCCCCGCTCGCGGAGCTCGCCCTGACCGGCGACCTCGGCCGGCCGGCCCGGCTGACCGTGCCCGACCTGTTCGCCTGGCCCCAGCACCGGGTCCGGGTCAGTTTCGAGTGCGCCACCAGCGGCGTACAGCACCACGGTTTCCAGGGCCCGCTGCTGCACGACGTGCTGCGGGACGCCGGACCCCGCTTCGATCCGGCCCGCCGCAAGGACCGGCTGCGCTTCCTCATCGCGGTGGCGGGCGCGGACGGCCATCACGCCCTGCTCACCTGGGCCGAGATCGATCCCGACTTCGCGGACGCCCCGGTGCTGCTCGCGGTCGGCATCGACGGCACTCCGCTGGATCGGGCCGGCCCGCAGCTGGTCCTCCCGCAGGACCGGTGCGGGGCCCGGCACATCAGCGGCATCAACGCCATCCGGGTGGACGGCCGTTACCCGTCCTGGTCCGCCGAAGGCCCCGGCCGGCCGTCCGCGCCGGCCCGGTGAGTGTCCGTCCGGCGAGGGGCTGACCGGTGGGCCCGCTACGCGGCGGGCACCCGGGAGATCCTGGTGTGCCGGCTGGACGGCATCCCGATCCGTGACGAGTACCTGATCGTCTACAGGGGCGCGCGGGCCGGGACGGGAGCCCACGCGTACTCGACGACGGTCTCCTGGACCGGCCGTTCCTCAGACGCGGTCGATGTGCACGTTGGTCGACTTGACCCTGGCCGTGGCCTCCATGCCGACCTCCAGGCCCAGTTCCTCGACGGCCTCCCGGGTCAGCAGAGAGACCAGCCGGTGCGGCCCCGCCTGGATCTCCACCTGGGCCGCGACATCGCCGAGCTTGACGGCGGTGACGATGCCGGGGAAGGCGTTCCGGACGGACGTGTAGGAGGCGACCCCCTCCTCGCCACCGGCTCCGGCCAGCTCCACCGAGAACGCGGCGAGATCGCGCCCGTCGATGAGCCGCCGTCCGCCCTCGTCCCGGTGCGTGGTCACCCGCCCGGCGTCCGCCCAGCGCCGGGCGGTGTCGGGACTCACCCCGAGGAGCCGGGCGGCCTGGCCGATGGTGTAGGACTGCATACGCGCGACGATAGGCAGGCGGCCCGCACGGCTGCAAGCCGGACCCCGGGAGCGGCGGCAGCCGTTCCGAACAGGGTGAAGGGCCCGGCTCCGGACCGTTTCCGGTGTCAGACGAGCGACGCCGACTCCGCGTACTCCACCCTGATGTGCTTCGCCCAGAACTTCCCGAGCGCCTTCTTGAGGATGAGGTCGGCCGTCGCCGGATCGTCGACGCCGAAGGACACCCAGCCCCTGGGGTCAGGGCCCACCTCGCGCAGCTCGAACCGGCCGTCCCAGCGGCCCATTTCGTCGCCGATCCGCTCGGTCAGGGCTTCCAGGCGGCGCGCGGTTACATCGGTGTCGTGGATCCGCACCCTCACCCCCTTCTCCGCATGGGCGCAGATGTCCGCGTCGAACGCCCCGGACGGGATGCGGTACACGTCCGCCGTCTTCCCGCCCTCGTCGACCGACAGACCGGTGAAGACGCTCCGGTAGCGCGATTCGCCCCTCCTCTCGATGTAGGCCTGCACCCGGTACAGAGAGGGCTCCGGCCCGGGGAGGCTGCCCACCGGCCGGGTGCCGACGCACACGGTCGTACGGTCCGCCGCCGGGGATCCCCCGTCTCCCGCGGTGGCGCTCGAGCCCTGGACCGCCACGAGCGCCGCGGCACTCGCCGCCACGACTCCGGCGGTTCCCCTGATCCCGCGCCTGTTCATCCGGCCCTCCCCTTCCGCCATCCCGTCGCTACGGGGACGGCGGAGACGCCGCATACGTTCGGTGGGTCCGGAGGGAACCTCACGGCCGGTCCGCCCCTCCTACCAGTCGTACGCCCCCGGGTGGCTCGGAGAGGAGCCTTCGTTGGCCCGTCAGCTGTCCCGCCGCAGATTCATCGTCCACACACTGGCGGCGTCCACCTTGACCGTCGCCGCGCCGCTCGGCTGCGACGCCTCCCCGGCGGAGGGCGCCGAGCCCGCCGCGGGACCCTCCGACGTCCTGGTGACCGGCACCGACGAGGAGATGCTGGTCCTGGAGGTCACCGCGGCCAACAAGGTCGTCGTCCGGCTGCCGCGGGTCGAGGTCGGCCAGGGCATCACCACCGCGGTCGCCATGATGATCGCCGAGGAGCTGGACGCCCGGCTCGCCGATGTCGAGATCCCGCTCGCCGAGGCCCGGAGACGCGGCAACCAGTTCACCGGCGGCTCGAACTCGGTCGGTTCGCTGTACGGGCCCGCCCGCGCGCTGGCCGCCACCGCGCGCGCCAAGCTGGTGACCGCCGCCTCCCGCCGCTGGCACATCCCCCCGAAGGCGCTGCGCACGCGGGACACCATGGTCGTCGCGCCCGACGGCCGTACGGCCACGTTCGGATCGCTCACCGCGGCCGCCGCCCGGATCCACCGGCCCGCCGTGTCCACCGACCCCAAGCCGGCCTCCCGGCACCGGGTGATCGGGCGGCCGACCTCCCGGATCGACGCGCGGGACATCGTCACCGGCAGGGCGAAGTACACCGGCGACCTGACGGTGGCCGGGGCGAAGCCGACCGTGGTGGCCCGGCCGCCGACGCTCGGCGGGAAGGTCCGCTCGCTCGACGACCGGGCGGCCCGCGCGCTGCCCGGCGTCCACGCCGTCGTCAGGATCGAGGGAGGCGTCGCCGTCGTGGCGGACACCTTCCACCACGCCTTCAAGGCCCGGGACGCCCTGCGGATCACCTGGTCGCCCGGCCCGCTCGCCGCACTGTCCGACGCGGCCGTACGGGCCAGGCTGCGGGCGGCCGTCCCGCCGCTCGGCACTCCTCCGCTCGGCACCCTGCAGGTGGGCGGCGAGTTCGAGTTCGCGTTCGTCGGGCACGCCCCGATGGAGGTGCTGACCGCGGTCGCGGACGTACGGGCGCACAGTGCCGAGATCTGGTTCTCCTCCCAGACCCCGATGGACGCGCGCGACACCATCGCCTCGGTGACCGGGCTGCCCGCCTCGAAGGTCCGGGTCCATGTCCTGCGCGGCGGAGGCTCGTTCGGGCGGCGGCTCACCTACGACGCCGCGATCGAGGCGGCCCTCGTCTCCAAGGCGGCCCGCCGTCCGGTGAAGCTGATGTGGAGCCGGGGCGACGACATGCGGCACGGCCGGATGCGCCCGGCCAGCCACCACCGCATCCGGGCCAGCCACGCGGGTGGCCGGGTGGTGGCGTTCACGCACATGACGGCCTCGGTGAGCGAGTCGTACGAGAAGCCGGGCGGCACCTCGCGAGGCGGTGTCACCACCACGGCGGCGCGGGCCGGCGGCCCACTGCCCAGCGACAGCGGGCTCTACAACTTCGGCCGTGTCTCCGGCGATTCGGGATCGGTGGGTCTCGCCATGCCGCTGGGTGCCTGGCGTTCCGTGGACTCCGGGACCATGCGCACCGCGGAGGAGATCGTCGTCGACGACATCGCCCGCAGCCTCGGCCGGGACCCGGTGGCGTTCCGGCGGACGACACTGCGCGGCAAGGCGGTCAGGGCCGTGCTGGACCGGGCGGCGGACGCCGGACATTGGGGCCGGACCATGCCGGACGGGCACGCGCAGGGCATGGCCGTGCACGAGGAGTACGGCTCCTGCGTGGCCTGTCTGGTCGAGATCGACGCCGTCGACCCGAAGAACCCGAGGGTCACCAAGGTCGTGATGGCCGCCGACGTCGGAACGGCCGTCAACCCGCGCGGACTCGAGGCCCAGCTCATGGGCACCGCGGTCGACGGCATCTCCACCGTGCTGACGGCCGGCCTGCACCTCGACGCGGGCGCCGTCCGCGAGGGCAGCTTCGCCGACTTCCACTGGGCCCGTCAGCGGCACGCCCCGCTGCACTTCGAGGCACACATCATGCCCTCCGCAGGAGACCCCGGAGGGGCCGGCGAACTCGGTGTCCCGGCGGCGGCCGGTGCGGTGGCCAACGCCTACGCCCGTGCGACGGGGACCCGCCCGCGCCGATTCCCGATCAACTTCTGAGACCCCTTCCGACCCCCTTCCGACCCCCTTCCGAGACCCGTTAGAGGTGCAGGTACCGATGCCGCTCCGGAGAGAGTGCTGATGCCGTCCTACTCCTTCGTCCTCAACGGGAAACAGGTCACCGTAGAGGCACCGGCTGACATGCCCCTGCTGTGGGTGCTGCGCGACCTGCTGGAGGTGACCGGGCCCAAGTACGGCTGCGGTGTCGGTGTCTGCCGGGCCTGCACCAGCCATCTTGACGGCGCGGAGATCCAGCCCTGTGTCGTCCCGGTCGCGGACTGCGTGAACCGCGAGGTCACCACCATCGAGGGCCTCGCCGACGGCGACCGTCTGCACCCCGTCCAGCAGGCCTGGCTCGACTGCGACGTCTCCCAGTGCGGCTTCTGCCAGCCCGGCCAGATCATGGCCGCCGCGGCCCTGCTCAAGAAGACGGCGAACCCCACGGACTCGGACATCGACCGCATCGAGAACGTGTGCCGCTGCGGCACCTACTCCCGTATCCGCGAGGCGATCAAGAAGGCCTCCGCGCACGACGGTTGAGGGCCTCTCCGGCCGGCGTGTCGACGGTGACGACGACATCGGCGAGGCCGCTGCCCCGCGCCGTCCACGACGGGCACGGCGACCTCGATCCTTGCCTTCGTCGACGTGAGCCGACGATCGGCCGCGGCCGGGCCCGGGGCGCCCGGGCCCGCTCCCGACGCTCACCAGCCCGTCAGCAGAAGGTGGTTGAGGAGCAGGGCCGTCGCCGCCTGGGCGACGAGCCAGACCCGCGGCCGGGGAAGGAACGCCGCCGCCGGGAGCATCCACATCGCGAACGGCAGCCAGATACGCTCGGTCTCCGCCTTGCTCATGCCGGAGAGATCGGCGACGAGGAGGGCGAGCAGGGCCCCGACGACGAGGACGGCGAGACGGGGGGCGGGAACCCGGCCCACCGGTGCGGGAGCCGCCGGGACCCGTACCGGCGCCGCCGTCATCCGCAGGACCGCCGCCCCGGCCCTCCGCAGCCCCGCCACCGTCGCCGGTCCCACGATCAGCACCGTGCAGGCCAGATTCGCCCACACCCAGTAGCCGTACGGCCTGATGCCGCCCGCCCCTTCGTAGTAGCGGGTGACCAACAGGCGGTACGCCTCCCACCAGTTGAAGCCGAGAAGGCTGAACACCAGGGGTACGACGGTGAGTCCGGCCAGCGTGTACGGGAGCGGACGGAGCCGGGGACGGGAGCCGAGCAGCAGCACCGCGCAGGTGATCACGGCGATCAGGGTCAGCCCGTAGGAGAGATACGCGGTGAGGCCGAGGAGGAGGCCGGAGGCGAGGCCGGTCGTCCGCGGCCGGTGTCCCGTGACCGCGAGGGCGAGCAGGGCGAGGGCCCAGGCGGCGACCGCCGCGAAGTAGCCGTCCGCGGAGGTGCCCATCCACACGGCCGCCGGGGCGAGGACGAGGAAGGGCGCGGCGCGTCGGGCCAGGGCCTCCCCGGCCAGGACACGCACGGTGACGAGCACCGCCACCGCCGCCGTCGCCCCGACGGTGACGCACCAGACGCCCGCCCAGGCCCCGCCGCCCAGCCCGATCCGGTCGAGGAGGACGAAGGTGAGGGTGGCCGCGGGCGGATGTCCGGCGATGTGCGGGGGCCAGTGGTCCGGGGAGTGCAACAGGATGTGGTGGGTGAAGTCCCGCAGGGCGGCCGGGATGTCATGGAAGCGATCGACCGGAGAGATGACCTGGAGATACTCGTAGCGCGTGGTGAGACGCCGGGTCACGCCCCGCTCCCAGCCGTCGATCAGCGCGAGGGAGAACGTCCACGCCGTCGCCGTGCCCCACACGGCGGGCAGCAGCCGTCGCCAGGGCAGCCGGGCGGCGAGGAGCGGCCCGTACGCCACGACGGCGACGGCCACGGTGACCGCGGCCGCGGTGCCGGGCCCGACATGCGGCCCCCAGTGCCCGTACAGCGGCGCGGCGCTGACGAACAGCGTGCCGTCGCTGTGCTCGATGACATAGCCGACGACCGCCGCCGTCAGGACGAGCAGCGCGGCGGCCAGGGCCGCCGACAGGTCGCGGCGGATGTCCCGGTGCCGGTCGCTGAGCAGTGCGCGGGAGAGGTCCGGGGAACGGGCCTGGGAGCGGGCTCGGGACAGGATCTGCGCCAGGGCCCGGGAAGAGGCCCCTGAAGGAGCCTGGGAAGGGGGCCGGGAGCGGGTCGGGGAAGGAGCCTGGGACGGAGTCCGGGGAGAGTCCCCGGGGTGCTCGCGAGACAGATCGCGGGGGAGATCGCGGTTCACACCCGCACGCTAGGCCGGGGGGCTCGGTCAGGAGCCGCCACTGAGGTGGACGTCAGAGTTTCGTCATGGTTTGAGAACCCGTTCGGGGGGTGCCCCCGGCCTACGGTCGGGGCATGCCACGGTCTCCCTCCTCACCCGCGTTCTGGCGCAGCCCGCTGCGCGGCCCCTGGTTCACCTCCGTGCTCGGCGTCGTGCTGCTCGTCGGGATCACGGTGCTGTTCCTGACCGGGCTCCTGTCGTACGCCGCCTACAACCCGAACCTCTCGCCGGTGAACGACAAGACCCCCGACAAGGGGCTTCTCGGGTTCTACCTCTTCTCCTGGCCCACCGATCCGCCCTGGCTGTACCGCCTCACCCAGGGTGTCCACGTCACGCTCGGCATCGCGCTGATCCCCGTCCTGCTGGCGAAGCTGTGGTCGGTCGTACCGAAGCTGTTCGCGCTGCCGCCGGCCCGCTCGCTCGCGCACGCCCTCGAACGGCTCTCGCTGCTGCTGCTGGTGGGAGGCGCCCTCTTCGAGTTCACCACCGGCGTGCTCAACATCCAGCTCGACTACATCTTCCCCGGCTCCTTCTACACGCTGCACTTCTACGGAGCCTGGGTGTTCATCGCGGCGTTCGTGACGCACGCGGTACTGCGGGTGCCGACAGCCCTGCGCAATCTGCGCCACCTGCGCAGTCCGAGCGCGCGGCCGGGTGATGCGAGCCCGCTGCCCGGCGAGGAGGAACCGGCGCGACCGGAGGACGAGTTGGTGTCCCCGGACCCGCTGCCGCCCACCGTCTCGCGGCGCGGGGCCCTCGGGTTCGTCGGAGGCGGATCCCTGCTCCTGGCCGCCACCTCGGCGGGCCGGAGTTTCGACGGGCCGCTGCGGGAGACGGCGCTGCTGACCTCGCACGGCGGGGCCGAGCCGGGCTCCGGACCCGCCGGCTTCCAGATCAACAAGACGGCCGCCTCACGCGGCATCACCGCCACGGAGACGAGCGACGAGGCCTGGCGCCTGGTCGTCGCGGGGAAGGGACGGAGGGTCCGGCTGAGCCGCGCCGAACTGCGTCGACTGCCCCTCTACAGCGCCGCGTTGCCCATCGCCTGTGTCGAGGGCTGGTCGACGTCCGACCAGTGGTGGCGGGGCGTGCGGCTGCGGGACCTGGCGGGGCTCGTCGGATACGAGGAGGACGCGGCCCCCGGCGTGCTCGTCGAGTCGTTGCAGCGGCGCGGGGCGTTCCGGGTGGCCGCCCTGCGTGACAACCAGGTGCGTGATCCGCGTTCCCTGCTCGCCCTGTTCGTCAACGGCGAGGCCCTGACCCCCGATCACGGCTACCCGGCGCGGATCATCGTCCCCGCCGCGCCCGGCGTGCTGAACACCAAGTGGGTGGCCCGGATGACGTTCGGAGACCTGTGATGCGACGACATGGACGGCTGCGCCGGACCGGGACGCGGCGGCCCCTCGGCCGGGACCTGATCGGCAGCCCCTTCCAACTCCTCCTGCTGGCCTGCACGTTCGCAGTCGCCGCCTACGCGGGGGTGCGGCTGCTCGCGGACGACTGGTTGGGGGTGGCGCTCTGGTTCGTCGGCGCGGCGGTGCTGCACGATCTCGTGCTGGTGCCTCTGTACGCCGGTGCGGACCGGGGCGTCGCGGAGGCGCTGGACGCGGTGGGCCACCGGGACCGGACGGTCTACGTCCGTGTTCCGGCGGCCCTCTCCGGCCTGCTGCTGCTCGTGTGGTTCCCGCTGATCAGCGGACAGGTGGCCGACCACTACCGGTCGGCCACCGCCCTGCCCGGCGACAGCTTCCTGGCGCGCTGGCTGCTGATCACGGCGGTGCTGTTCGCCGGGTCCGCGCTGGTGCTCCTGCTGCGGTCCCTGCGCGCGTCCCGCCCCGGGCCGTTGCGCAGGGCCACGAAGGAACGTCCGCCCGCCGCCCATTGAGCGTCGGGGCGCCATCCGGCGCGCGCCGCGTGCCGGAGCAGGGCCGGGGTGCCGAGCCGGGCCCACGGGAAGGCGGCCCGGTCGGCCGGCGGGCCCTGGGCGTCGCCCTCGCCGTCGGCCTCGGCCGCGCTGTCGTCGCCGGTGTGCGCGGCGCGGACGATGCGGACGTCGACACACTCGTCGACGTCCGCGCCCGCCACGGTCTCGGCGATCAGCAGACCGCCCGGGGCGAGGAGTTGGGCCGTGCGACGGAGAAGGGCGGCCGGGTCGCCGCCGATGCCGATGTTGCCGTCGACGAGGAGGGCGGTGCCCCAGCGGCCCTCGGCGGGAAGCGGTTCGAAGACCGACCGGTGCAGCGCCTGCCCGCCGAGCCGCACGGTGCGGGCGACGGCGGCCTCGCTGACGTCGATGCCGAGTGCGGGCCGTCCTCGCGCGGCGAGTTCCGCCACCAGCCGTCCCGGTCCGCACCCCACGTCGAGCACGGCGCCCTCGCAGTACGCGAGCACCTGCAGGTCCACCGCGTCGGCACGTGCGCACCAGCGCTCCACCTCCAGGGGGAGCAGCCAGCCGTCCGTCCGCCGCAGAAACAGCGGCCCCCGCCCGGCGCCCAACGCGTCGGCGTACGGATCGGCGGCCCATGACCGCGCACCGCTCCCGGTCGCCGCCGCCGTCGCCGCCGTCGTCGCACGGACGGTCGCTGTCTCACGGACGGTCGTCGTACGGACGGTCGCCGTCCTGGTCTTCGCTCTCGTCCCGCTCCTGCCTTCGGCTCCGGTACGGGTCCCGTCCCCGGCCACCGGTTCGGTTCCGGTCCTGACCCCCGCCTCCGTTCCGGTCCTGATCCCTGTCTCCATCTCGCTCCGGGGCCCCGTCTCCGTCCCGGTCCTTGTCCCGCTCGCTGCCCCGGCCCCCGTGGCGTGCACAGGACTCCGCGCATCGGTCACCCCCAGCGGGGTCGGCCCGCGTGCGCCGCTCATCGCCCGCCACCCCGCCGCCCGGCGACCGGGCCGACGCCCGGACCGGTGCCGGGTCCGGCGGCCCGCACGGCATTGAGTCCGGCGGTCGATCCGGCGGTCCGTCCGGCCGTCGGTCTCGAGGCGGGTCCGGCGATCCGTCCGGGGGCCCGACCCGGGACGGGCCCGGTCGCCTCGCCCTCGGACGGCCGGGGAGCTCGGACGGCACCCGGTCCCGCCGTCGCCCCGAGCCGTCCCAGCTCCGCCGCGAAGAACCCCTCGGGCGCGGTCGCCGCGACCGCCGTCGCGTCCGCGGCCGTGTCGACATCCCGCAGACGGGGCAGATCCCGTACCCGCAGCCCGGCCCCGACGAGGCGTTCCCGCTGCACGGCACCCGTCGTGTGCGTGGACATAGGGACGCCCCGCAGCAGCTCAGGGTCGGGTTCGGCGAGGCCCAGCGCCCAGAAGCCGCCGTCCTCGGCCGGCCCGAAGTACGCGTCGCAGTCCGAGAAGTCCACCGTGAGGAGGGCGGGCGTCACCTGCGGTGTGTCCATGCCGATGAGCAGCGCGGGCCCGTCACAGCCCGCGAACGCCGCGGCCAGCCGCTCGTCCAGAGTGCCGGCGCACTGTCGTACGACGTCGAAGCCGGCCGGAAGCCAGGGGCCGGGCGCCCCGTCGAGCACGAGGACCCGGCGCCGCGCGGGCGTCGCCGCCACCGTGAGCAGGGTGTCCACGAGGGCGGCCTCGGCGAGCGCCGCCGCCTCCCGGGGGGAGAACGGTGGCGTGAGCCGGGTCTTCACCCGCCCGGGCCGCGGTTCCTTGGCGATGACGAGCAGGGTGGCGCTCACTGGACGGTTCCTCCTCGGGACGGTGCGAGGGCCGATGCGGGTGCGGGTGCGGGTGCGGATGGCGGTGGCGGGGCCGGGGTCTGGGCTGCTGCCGGGACCTGGGCTTGGGGTTGGGCTGCGCTCCCGTCCTGGGCTTGGGGCTGCGCTGCGCCCCCGTCCTGGGCCTGGCCTTGGGCTGAGGTCCCGTCCTGGGCCGAGCTTTGGGCTGTGGTCCCGTCCGGGCCCTGTGTCTGGGCTGAGGTCCCGTCCTGGGCCGGGGCCTGGGCTGCGGCCGCGTCCTGGGCCGAGGCCTGGGCTGCGGCCCCGTCCTGGGCCTGTGTCTGGGCTGCGGTCCCGTCCTGGGCCTGGGCCTGGGCTGCGGCCCGGGCCCGTACTCCGGGCGGCGTGGGCGGCTCGGCCAGGACGCGGCGCATGTCCCGTACCGCCTGCCAGGTCCCGCGCCAGGTGCCGGTGACCTTGGAGACACCGGTGCGCGGCAGATAGGGCACGTCGTGCTCGGCGACGCGCCAGCCCGCGTCGGCGGCGCGGACGACCATCTGGAGCGGATAGCCGCTGCGACGGTCGGTGAGCCCGAGGCCGAGCAGTCCCTCGCGGCGGGCCGCGCGCAGCGGCCCGAGGTCGTGCAGGCGCAGGCCGGTGCGGCGCCGGAGCATCCGGGCCAGCGCGATGTTGCCCGCGCGGGCGTGCGCGGGCCAGGCGCCGTGCCCCCGCGGTCGGCGCCGGCCGAGCACGAGGTCGGCCTCACCGGCCCGCACCTCGTCGACGAACGGCAGGAGCAGCGCCGGGTCGAGGGAGCCGTCGCAGTCGCAGAAGCAGACGATGTCCGCGGTGGCGGCGGTCAGCCCGGCGTGGCAGGCGGCGCCGAACCCGCGGCGCTCCTCGCGCACGACGGTCGCGCCGAGGCCGCGGGCCAGTTCGGCGGAGCCGTCCGTGGAGCCGTTGTCCACGACCAGCGCACGCCAGCCGGGCGGGATCCGGGAGAGCACCCAGGGCAGGGCCCCGGCCTCGTTCAGACAGGGGAGGACCAGGTCGACGTCCGGGTCCGGTACGGGAAAGGTGGTCACGGGCTTCACTCTACGAACACGAAAGGCGCATAACGGACTTCATGTCCTTACGAAACTCGGACGTCGGTGTCGACGAGGCCCGCCGGACCGGACCGGGTGCGACGCTGGACGCATGCAGCAGCCGCACGAATCCCCAGGTGCCGGACCTGCCCCGAGCGTGAACGGGGGGCCGGGGTCCGCCGCGGGTCCACACCCGGGGGCGGCGTCGAACCCTGACGCGGCGCCGGCGTCGAACCCTCATCCGAGGGCGGCCCCGAACCCTCACTCCGGGACGGCGCCCAACCTCCGCTCGGGGGCGGCCCCGAACCCTCACTCCGGGACGGCGCCCAATTTCCGCTCCGGGGCGGCCCCGAACCCTTACTCCCGGACGGCGCCCAACCTCCGCTCGGGGGCCGCCCCGAACCCTCACCCGGGGGCGGCCGGGATTCCTCACGGGGAGGCCGCCGGCCTCCCTCACGCGGAGACCACCCGGGTCCTCGTCGTGGACGACGACCCGACCGTGGCCGAGGTCGTCTCCGGATACCTCGACCGCGCCGGGTATCTCGTCGACCGCGCCGCGGACGGCCTCGCCGCACTCGCCCGTGCCGCCTCGCACCGGCCTGACCTGGTGGTCCTCGACCTGATGCTGCCGGGCATGGACGGCCTGGAGGTGTGCCGCCGGCTGCGCGCCGACGGGCCCGTGCCGGTCATCATGCTCACCGCGCGCGGGGACGAGGACGACCGGATCCTCGGCCTGGAGGTAGGGGCCGACGACTACGTCACCAAGCCGTTCAGCCCGCGGGAACTGGTCCTGCGTGTCGAGTCCGTCCTGCGCAGGACCCGGCCGGCGGCCACCGCGCGCCCGCTGCACGCCGCCGGTCTCACCGTCGACCCGTCGGCCCGCCGTGCGACGAAGGGCGGCGCCGAACTCGCCCTCACCCTGCGCGAGTTCGACCTCCTCGCCTTCTTTCTCCGGCACCCCGGCCGGGCGTACGCCCGCGAGGACCTGATGCGTGAGGTGTGGGGCTGGGACTTCGGCGACCTGTCGACGGTCACCGTCCACGTACGCCGGCTGCGCGGCAAGGTCGAGGACGACCCGGCCCGGCCCCGGCTGATCCAGACGGTGTGGGGAGTGGGCTACCGCTTCGACGACACGGAAGCGGTGGCCCACCCCGCCGCCGGCCCCACCCACCCCGCGCCCGAGGAAGAGGCCCGACCGTGAACGACATACTGGTCATGGCCCTGTTCGCCTTCCTGGGCGCCGCCGCGGCCGGGGTGCTCGGGGCGGGCGCGCTCCGGCTGCTCCGGCGCCGCTCGCTCACCGCCTCCGTCGCGGTCGTCGCCGCCGTGGCCGTCGGCGCGATGCTCGCGGGAACGCTGGCGGTGGCGTGGGCGATGTTCCTGTCCCCGCACGATCTGAGTGTGGTCACGACGGTCGTCGCCATGGCGGCCGTCGTCTCCCTGGCCACCGCGTTCCTGCTGGGCCGCTCGGTCGTGGCCCGCAGCAGGGCGCTGACCCTCGCCGCCCGATCCTTCGGCGACGGCGGCGACTTCGCGGCCCCCGAGGGCCCGGCGACCGCCGAACTCGCCGCGCTCAGTCGTGAGTTGGCGGCCACCAGCCGCAAGCTGGCCGAGTCCCGCGACCGCGAACGTGCCTTGGAGAGCTCGCGCCGCGAGCTCGTCGCCTGGATCTCGCACGATCTGCGTACCCCGCTCGCCGGGCTGCGCGCGATGTCCGAGGCCCTGGAGGACGGCGTGGCGGCCGACCCGGACCGCTACCTGCGCCAGATCCGTACGGAGGTGGAACGCCTCAACGACATGGTCGGCGACCTCTTCGAGCTCTCCCGCATCCACGCGGGCGCCCTCGCCCTGTCCCCGTCCCGTGTCTCCGTGTACGACCTCGTCGGCGACGCCCTCGCGGGAGCGGATCCGCTGGCCCGAGAGCACGGGGTCCGGCTGATCGGCGACCGCGTGGAACAGGTGCCCGTCGAGGTGGACGGCAAGGAGATGAGCCGTGTGCTCGGCAATCTCCTCGTCAACGCGATCCGCCGCACGCCCGCCGACGGGACGGTCGCGGTCGCCGCCGAACGCTCGGACGTCGGCGTCGTCCTGTCCGTCACCGACGGCTGCGGAGGCATTCCGGAGGAGGATCTTGCACGCGTCTTCGACACCGGCTGGCGCGGCACCCACGCCCGCACGCCACCCGCCGGAGCGGGGCTCGGCCTCGCCATCGTCCGGGGCATCGTCGAGGCCCATCAGGGCAGGGCCGCCGTCCGCAACGTCCCCGGCGGCTGCCGCTTCGAGGTCACTCTCCCGATGGCGAGGGCGTGAGAGACACCCCGGCCCCCCTGTCCCGGCTCCCCGGGCCCCGGCCCTCTGTCCCGGTTCCCCGGGCCCCCTCCCGCTCCCCGCGCAGCGGTGCTCCCGCGAACTCCCGCATCCCCTCGGCGAATCCGATCTCCGCCTTCCACCCCAGCTCGTCCCGCAGCCGGGCCGAGTCCGCGGTGATGTGGCGTACGTCCCCCAGCCGGTACTCCCCGGTCACGACCGGCTCCGGTCCTCCGTACGCGTCCGCCAGGGCCCGTGCCATCTCGCCGACCGTACGAGGCTCGCCGCTGCCGGTGTTGTAGACGGTGAGGCCACCCTCCCGCGAACTCGCCTTCAGGGCGGCCATGTTGGCGGCGGCGACATCCGACACGTGGACGAAGTCCCGCCGCTGTCCGCCGTCCTCGAAGACGCGCGGGGCCTCACCGCGGGCGAGCGCGGACCGGAAGAAGGAGGCGACGCCCGCGTACGGGGTGTCGCGGGGCATCCCGGGGCCGTAGACGTTGTGATAGCGCAGCGACACCGCGGTGCCGTCCGTGCACCGGGCCCACGCCGCCGCGAGATGCTCCTGGGCCAGTTTGGTAGTGGCGTACACATTGCGCGGGTCGGCGGGCGCGTCCTCGCCCACGAGACCCGGCGTCAACTCCGCGCCGCAGCGCGGGCAGCGCGGCTCGAAGTGCCCCGCGTGCAGATCGGCGACGGTCCGCGGCCCCGGCCGCACCACCCCGTGCCGCTCGCACGCGTACCGCCCCTCCCCGTACACGACCATCGACCCGGCGAGCACGAGCCGCCGTACCCCCGCGTCCGCCATCCCGGCGAGCAGCACGGCCGTACCGAGGTCGTTGCGCGAGACATAGGCGACGGCGTCGCCGAAGCCGACGCCGAGGCCCACCATCGCGGCCTGGTGGCACACCGCGTCCACGCCGTCCAGCGCCCCCGCGACGGCCTCGGCGTCCCGTACGTCGCGTCCGTCCCGCAGGTCGAACACGACCGCCTCATGCCCCCGCGCGCGCAGCGCCGCGACGACATGACCTCCGATGAACCCGGCCCCGCCGGTAACCAGTACACGCATGACCCGAACGCTAGAACCGCCACCCCGTCCGGCGGCATCACCGCGCCCACCACGTCACGGCTCCGTAAGACCTGGGGTGACGTGGCGGAGCGGGTTCACATGCGCAGCAGCCGCTGGGTGATCTCGCGGTACTGCCGCAGCGCGTGGCGGAGTTCGTCGGCCTGGGTCTCGGGGTCCTGGCCGTGCCAGCCCTCGTGGAGGGCGCGCCGCCGTTCCGTGAGGGCGCTCATGAGCTGGGCCGCGGCATCGTCGAACGCCGTCTCGGCCTCTTCCAGCGCCTCACGCGGGTTGTGCGCGAACGTGTTGAGGGCGTGGTGGAGCCGCTGGGTGAGTTCGGCCCGCTCGTCCGACCCGAGCAGCGGCTCCGGGCCCGGCGTACGGCTCCCGGCCGAGCCGGGCTGCTTGTCCGGGGGCTGTTGGGCGCGTGTCTGGTCGTACATCATCGTGGGCCACTTCCTGTACGTCGTACCGGCCGGGCGCGTAGGGCGATCCGGTGGCGACGACCGGTGGTGTCGATCGGTGGTGACGATCGGGCGGGGCGTTCCGGAAGGGGGTCGTCACTGCGGTGATCACGGCCGCCGCGGTCACCGGAGGCATGGGCTGTACACCGGCTGTCAGTCAACGCTGGGCGACCCCCCGTGTCAACGCGGTCCCCGACCGGGTCGCGGACGCACTCGACCGACGTATGTCGATCGGGGTGTCGCCCGGGAGTGTCGACGCCGCGCGGGCGGCACGGCCGGTCCGGCCGTGGGCACGGTCAGCCGACGCCGGATCCGTCCGGTGCCGCTTTCGCGGCCCGCCGGTACTCGGCGTTGATGCGCTGGGCCTCTTCGAGCTGGTCCTCGAGGATGACGATGCGGCAAGCGGCGTCGATCGGGGTTCCCTTGTCGACGAGTTCCCGCGCGCGGGCGGCGATCCGCAGCTGGTAGCGGGAGTAGCGCCGGTGCCCGCCCTCCGAGCGGAGCGGGGTGATCAGACGGGCCTCACCGATGGCTCGGAGGAAGCCCGGCGTGGTGCCGAGCATCTCGGCCGCCCTGCCCATCGTGTACGCGGGGTAGTCGTCGTCGTCGAGACGACCAGTGAGTGGAGTGTCCGCTGTCATTTCACCTCGTTGTGGCACGCGTCGAGGGGCCCCGATGCCGTACGGCACCAGGGCCCCGAGGGAAATTGAACACCATCCGCCGGCCCTACTGCGGAGCCGACCTGCTGTTTCCGCTGCCGTGCCCGAGCGACGGGCGGGTGAGCGGGGATCGCGTACGCGTGACCTGGAACCACCTTCCCTTCCCGGTTCTTGCGGCACCCGGGCCCGGACACGTCGCGGGCCGGGCGATCCTGATGGCGTCTGCTTCCTCGGTCCTCCCTCTGGGTCCAGCCCTTGCCGAGCCGGTTCCGAACTCCGCCGGCCCGACGATGTCTGCACAAGAAACCCTAATCACGCGACCGGCCGATGTCTACTCTGGCAAAGACAGATTTCGAGTGGTTCGAGGCGTAGATATTCTGCGGCACGCAGCGACCGGCAGGACCGCTGAATAGAATGGGTTTCCATGTCGAACCCTGATGAGCTGCTCGTTGACATCTCCGCCATGGTGGAGTCCGGGCACAGCACTCAGATGTCGTTGACCGTGATCGTCGGCGGTGCCGTGATCACCGGCCGGCTGGCCCCCGAAGCGGTGTGGCGGGAGCGGGTGTCGGAGGTCCTGAAGGACTCGGACCGCCTCGGCCCGTTCTCCGACGTCTTCGCTCCCGGCCGGGCGGCGGCCCGGGGCGACCGTGCCGCGGAGCCGACCCATCTGCACTTCCATCTCGCCCGCATCCTTCAGGGCAGCGTCGGGATTCCCGAGACCGGCGGGATGTACCGCGTCGCGATCAAGGACGTCAGCGCCTGGACCGTGGGCGACTTCAGCTACTCCGACCACTGACACGCGATGAGGGCCCCGCCGACCTGTGTCGGCGGGGCCCTCATGGTGCCCTGATGTCGGCGGATGTCCTCAGAGTTCGAGCGGGGCGGGGCTGCCGAGCGGGTCGGGGCTGCCGAGCAGGGCCGAGGCGTTCTGGAGCGGGCTGAGCGCGCGCGGGGGCGCGGCCGCCTCCGGGGTGCGGCAGGTGAAGCCGAGGCGGGCCATCGCCCGGGTGACTTCCCCGCTCGTGAAGTCGCGGCGATCCTGGCGGGTGATGACCTCGCCCACCTGCTTGACGGGATAGTGGCAGCGGCCGATGATCACGGACTCACCCGTGATCGGCTCGGGCTTGATCCCCTTCATCGATTCCAGCACTCCACTCTTGGAGAGGTCGAACGGGAAACGGGCGATGACACAGCGCATGATGCCTCACAGGTAGCGGGAGTACGGGCCGAGCGGGTCCGGGGCCGAGCGGCCCGGACGGCGGGACGCTCAGCGGGAGAGGGCGAGAGCGCCCGGGATGCGGCGGAGGCCGAGGACATCGCGTACGCGGACCCGGTCCGTGTACGCGGAGCCGTCGCGGACGACGGCGAGCTGGGCCTCGGTGACCGAGTCCGTGCACTGGTCGTCCTCGTCGCAGACGAGGAGATACCCGACACGGGCGCCCGTCATGATGGACAGGGCCACCTCGACGGTCATGTCCTCACGCACCCGGAGCCCGGAGGCGGCACCCGGATCAATGACGACGGCCGGGGCGGGTTCCGCCCAGTACGGCTGCGTCTGAACGAGCGTCAAAGGGTGCCTCCTGCGGGGTGAGTGCGGTGGAGAGTGCGGCGACCGGTCCAGGGTCCCCGCTCACCGGTCAGGGGTGAAGGGGACCGGAGACCGGCGCGGCGGGGGCCTGAGCCGCCGGGCCGCGGCCCGGCCACCGCCGGGCCCCCGACCGCTGCCGGGTCCCGGACTACTGCTGGGCCGTGCGGTGCGCGGCGGTACCGGTGGACCGGCCCTGGCCGGAGCGGCCACGCCGGCCCCGGGAGGAGGCGGAGGCGCCACGGCGCGGACGCTCCGTCACCGGCGCGCGGATGACGACCGGCACACCCGAGGGGGCCTGGGCCCCCGTGATGCGGCTCAACTCTTCCTCGCCCGACCGCACTTGGCTGGTCTGCGGGGTGATTCCGGCGGCGGCCATCAGCCGGCTCATGTCGCGGCGCTGGTTGGGCGTCACCAGGGTCACGACGCTGCCGGACTCGCCGGCACGGGCCGTACGGCCGCCGCGGTGCAGATAGTCCTTGGGGTCGCTCGGGGGATCGACGTTGACCACGAGGTCCAGCTGGTCGACATGGATGCCGCGCGCCGCGACATTGGTCGCCACCAGGACCGTCACATGGCCGGTCTTGAACTGCGCCAGGGTCCGCGTGCGCTGCGGCTGCGACTTGCCGCCGTGCAGGGACGCGGCGCGGACGCCGCTGTTCAGCAGGTGCTCGGTCAGCCGGTCCACCGCGTGCTTGGTGTCCAGGAACATGATCACCCGGCCGTCTCGCGCCGCGATCTCGGTGGTCGTCCGGTGCTTGTCCGCGGCGTGCACGTGGAGGACGTGGTGCTCCATCGTCGTGACCGCGCCCGCGGAGGGGTCGACGGAGTGGACCACGGGGTCGGTCAGGTAGCGGCGGACCAGCAGATCGACGTTGCGGTCCAGGGTGGCGGAGAAGAGCATCCGCTGCCCCTCCGGGCGCACCTGGTCGAGCAGCGCCGTGACCTGCGGCATGAAGCCCATGTCGGCCATCTGGTCGGCCTCGTCGAGGACGGTGATGGCGACCTGGTTCAGCCGGCAGTCGCCCCGCTCGATGAGGTCCTTGAGCCTGCCCGGAGTCGCGACGACGACTTCCGCGCCGCCGCGCAGGGCACCGGCCTGCCGGCCGATCGACATCCCGCCGACCACGGTGGTCATCCGCAGCCGCAAGGAACGGGCGTACGGGGTGAGCGCGTCGGTGACCTGCTGGGCCAGCTCCCGGGTCGGCACGAGGACCAGGGCCAGCGGCTGCCTGGGCTCGGCGCGCTGCCCGGCGGTACGGGCCAGCATCGCGAGGCCGAAGGCCAGGGTCTTGCCCGAGCCGGTGCGGCCGCGGCCGAGTACGTCACGGCCCGCCAGGGTGTTCGGCAGGGTCGCCGCCTGGATCGGGAAGGGGACGGACACGCCTTCGTGGCCGAGCGCCGCCAGCAACGGCGCCGGCAGGGCGAGATCGGCGAACGCCTCCACGGCCGGCAGGGCGGGCGTGGTCGTCACCGGCAGTGCGAACTCGCCCTGCAGTGAGGTCTGCTGGCGTCCGTAGCCCTTCGACCGGCTGGGAGCGCCGGACCGGCCGGTGGAGGCGGCCCCGAAGCGGCTGCCACCCCTTCGGGCGCCGGAGCCCTCTGTGCGGGTGCGGGTGAAACGATCGTTCGTGCGCGTGCGGTTCATGCGGAACCTTCCTTGACCGGGCGCGTATCAAGGAATTCCCGCAGCGAATGAGCAGCGCAGAGAATCGCGAGAACGAGCCGAATGAAATTCAGCACCGAATCGGATCGATGCAGAATTTTCGCGGGATGTGATGCCTGAGAAAAGGCGATATCCCGGAATGAAGAGCAATGACGGGGGTGAAGCGAAATGGGGTCGTACGCAGGATCGGAGCAAGCCAGGAGCGGGAACAGGCCGGGCGTGGAGCAGGAGGGCCAGGATCGGACCGGGCGTGGCTGCAGGAGCAGATCAGGCGTGGACCGGGGGTGGATCTGGAGCGGCGTCGGCGGCAGGAGGTCAGGAAAAGAGCCGGAAAGGTCACCCTGAAACCCGGAAGCGCGGTCGCGGGTCGAACTCACCGCGGACTGCCGGGACGTCTGCGCCGTGCGCCGAAAACGCGGCGAGCTGGGGCCCGCACCCCAAGGTGCGGGCCCCAGCTGCGCCGTGCGTGTCAGCGTCAGGCGGAAACGATGTTCTCCGCCGTCGGGCCCTTCTGGCCCTGCGCGATGTCGAAGGACACCTTCTGGCCTTCCTGGAGCTCACGGAAGCCGGAGCTGGCGATGTTCGAGTAGTGGGCGAAGACGTCAGCGCCGCCGCCGTCCTGCTCGATGAAGCCGAAGCCCTTTTCCGCGTTGAACCACTTCACGGTGCCAGTAGCCATGTCAATTCTCCTTCGGGACGGTGCTCGGGATCCGCACTGTGCGGACTCCGCGTCGCCGTGATGATTACCCCGCCGGAAAATGACCGGAGATACAAAAGAACTCCACCCTGCAAGAACAGGGTGGATGCTCACAAGTTTTTGGGAACCACAACTGCAACTGCTATCGACAGTAGCACGGCACGATCGATTGTGTGCGGCCGGAAATCTCGCTCCGCCTGTCGATCAAGAAATCCTCATCGCGCCTGGAGTCGATTTCTTACGTCGCCGCCACAGATATTGGCTCGCCCGGGTCGCAGCGTTTCTGCCCGGGGATCATGCGGCGCAGTTCGGAAAATGTGACGAAAATCGAATCCGCGCGGGCGCCGGTGCCGAGGCCCGCCCTGCCGTTCCCGCCGAGACCGACCGGCCGGGCCGCCCTGCGTCCACCCGGGGCCCCGGCCCGCCCCCGAACCCCGGCCCGCCCTCGCATCGTGCGGCGGTCGTGGTGGTCACCGGCGGAACGGCGCCGGCACGGCACGTATGCGGAATCGAGACCGTCCTGCGTGCCTCTCTTTGCAACTGCCGTCCCGTCCCGTGCTGTCCTGTGGTGCAGAGCTCACGGCCGGGTGCACGGTGGCCGTAAGCCGTGGTCACGCGGGGCGTGACCGTGACTTCGTCGCCCGAGAAAAGGATGGGTCATGCCCGGTCTCAGACGTACGTCGGTGATGGCACTGGCAGGCGGGATCATGCTGCTGACGGGGTGCCGGGATCCGGCGGGCGCCGGTTCCGCCGCGGGCACCACCGCCTCCTCTCCGGACGCCTCCGCCTCGGCGGCCGTACGGGCGGACGGCGCGGCCCCGGCCACGTCCCCCTCGTCGAGTTCCGCCGGCACGCCCACGCCGTCGCATGCCTCCGCCACCCCGGTCCGGGCCACGGAAGCCGCTCCCGCCCCGACCAGCCACGCCCCCACGGCCGTCCCCGGCTGCCGCAACCTGGCCGCGGGCGACGAGGTGAAGGCCGCCGTCACCCGGGCGTACCGGCAAGAAGTCCACTTCGCGCACATCGAGCCGGTGCCGCACGGCTTCTTCTACGGTCAGTGCGGCACCGTCCGTTACGCCGCCACCCGCTTCCAGCCATTCGACGGTGCGACGTACGAGGAACTCGTGGGCATGCAGGACGAGGGCAGTGCCACCAAGTACTTCCGCAGCTCCGGCGGCGCCTGGGTCTATGCCGGGAGCGACGGCTTCCCCGCCGGGCCGCACGGCTGCGGGGACATCCCGGCGATTCCCGACGCCCTGGCCGCCGCCTGGAAGAACTGCTCGGTCGCGCACTGAGCCGCCCGCGCGGCCTCGGCCACAAGCGCCCGGGAGCGGCGGAGGTCGCGGGGGTCGTGGAGTTCGTGGAGTTCGCGATGGTCCGGGCCGGCGTGGCCGTCGTCGCCGCGAAGGGCGGGGTGTCCTGTTCGCAGGCGGCGCCGACGGGCGGGAGCGCGCCGCCGAGGAAGTGGCGGACCGCGTGCCCGCCGACGCAGTCGCTGGGATTGTCCAGCGCGGTGTGGCCGTACCCCTTCAGCGTGAGCAGCCGAGCGTCGGCCGGTTCCCGGGCCATGGCCACGCCACCCTGATAGGGGGTGGCGGGGTCGTAGGTCGGATTGACCACGAGGACCGGGTGCGCGGTGGGCTTGTTCCACGGTCCGAGGTACTTGTCGGCCGCCTGGGCCGGCGACGACGGACGGCCTGCCTGTCGTCCCGTCCGGTCCTGCCGGTGGCCGTCACTGGCTGCTGAGGTACCTGCCGTACGCGAGCGCGCTCGACGGGGAGGGCAGGCCCAGTTTGGCGGGTGTGAAGGCGGAGGAGCCGTTGACGCTCGCCCGGGGCAGCAGCCACACGCCGCCCGAGCCGGCGTTCTCGCCCGGGGAGCCGACCGCCACGTCCGCCTTGCCGTCGTTGTCGTAGTCGCCGGTGGCGACCGCGGCACCGAAGGCGTCGGCGGCCTCCGCGACGCCCGGCACGCGCGGGGTGTCCTGCTGGTACGCGACGGAGTGGCCCTCGCCCCACGCGTCGACGAGGCCGGTCGGCCCGCCGAACAGGAGCGTCGCCGCACCGGCGCCGGCGCGGGTGCCGATCGCCTCGCCGGGGGCGCCGGCGATCAGATCGTCGCGGCCGTCGTTGTTGATGTCGGCGACGGCGAGGGCGGATCCGAAGCGGTCACCGGTCTCCGCGACGCCCATCACACCGACCGTGTCCTGGTTGAGGGTCTGCTGCCGGTACCCGAAACTGCCGGGCGTGGC
Source organism: Streptomyces sp. NPDC005141 (assembly GCF_053599975.1). Classification (NCBI taxonomy): domain Bacteria; kingdom Bacillati; phylum Actinomycetota; class Actinomycetes; order Kitasatosporales; family Streptomycetaceae; genus Streptomyces; species Streptomyces sp. NPDC005141. Next base: position 29,449 of record NZ_JBSFYW010000012.1, read on the forward strand.
GTTGCCGTAGTGGACGTGGATGCCACCGCCCTTGGCGTACTCCTCGGGACCGCACGGGTCGTCGATGTTCTCGTCGGCGATCTCCCGGCACTCGCCGAGGGCCAGGTCGTCGTGGCCGTCGCCGTCGAAGTCGCCCGCGACGAGGGCGGAGACTCCGGCGTTGTCGGTGTTCCAGGTGTTGACCATGGCCCGCTCGGTCGCGTCCCAGGCCCACAGGCGTACGTGCGACTGAGTGAAGGGAGTCGTCGTCCAGTACCCGATGGCCAGGTCTGCCGTGCCGTCCTCGGTGAAGTCGCCGGTGGTGAGGATGGGAGCGTGGCCACCCATGGGGGCCGTGACGACGGTGGTGTGAATACCGTCGGCGGTGCGCAGGACGACCTTGTCCTTGCCGCCGATCACGATGTCCCTGCTGTCGTCGCCGGTCAGGTCGGCCGCGGTGACCGCCAGACCGAACGCGGCCGACGCCGAGGGGCCGTTGAGGACCACGGAGCCCGGGCCCGGACCGCCCCTGGCACCGCCCACCGCGACGACCGTGCCCGCGTCCGTGCCGCGCCCGGTGACATCCTCGCCGGGGGCGCCGGCGAGGAGTTCCGCGACGCCGTCGCCGTTGAGGTCCACCAGTGCCACGGAAGCACCGAAGCGGTCACCCTTCTCGGGGGTGCCGGGGACCTCCGGGGTGGACTGGCTGATGCGGATACTGCCGTGGGCGCCGATTCCCTTCGGACCGCCCCAGACGATGTTGACGTAGCCGGCCTTCGCCTTGCCGCCGACCGTGCCGTCGGGAACACCGACGGCGAGGTCCGCGTACCCGTCGGCGTTGAAGTCGCTGGTGGTGGCCGGAGCGGCCGAGGCCGGGAGCGTCAGCCCGGCGGTGGCCGCAGCGACGACGGTGGCTGCTGTGGCGTACGTCCGTATCCGTGTGCGCACGGGGGCTCCAAGATGTCCGAGGGGTGTGGAGTTCACCTGTGGGACATCCGGAGAGCACCGAGGGTTGTGCGTGGAGGGACAGCACGCGCCGGACCCGACGTCGCGCGGCTCGGTTGCCCCCACCGTGATTCCCCTACCGAGGTGGCGGATCAGTACCCCGAGTGCCATCGGCGCCCCAACTGGGCTCATCCGCCGCGGCTTTGAGGCCAGTGCGCCAGGCGTACCCGTCAAGCGGCAGATCATGACAGGGCCGGATGCCGCGGTCCTCGGCCAGGGCGAGAGCGATGCGCGGGCCGACGGGCAGGCGCGACCGGGCGGCGACAGGAAAGGACACCCGCCACGCCGCTTCCTGAGCAGCAGGCCGCAGACCGCCCGTCCCACGAGACCCGCGCGAGCCCCGCTCATTGGTTTGGGCAACAAAGAACCCCCGGGTCACCGACCTGGGGGTTTCACATGGAGCGGGTGACGAGAATCGAACTCGCACTCTCAGCTTGGGAAGCTGATGTTCTACCACTAAACTACACCCGCGTAAGACGCCGGTTGAGCCGGTGCCGAATGCTCGCTCACTCTACCTCATGCCCGGTCACCGGCGTCGAAGCCGCGGGGCCCGCTCGCGTTTCGGAGGGTGGATGCGGCTGCGAGGGGCCGGAGTTGGGGCGTACGGTGGTGGCCTTGAAGAGGGTCCGGGTGGGATCGGAGTGCCGCCTGGAGAGCCGTCCCTTTGATCCCGTAATGTGGCTTTCGTTGTCAGGGCATCAGCCTGACGCAGCTCTTGGGGAAGGGACTCTGGGACTTGATGGAGCGCACCGTCGTCCGTTGTGCCGAGGGGCACGTGTTCAGCACCGCTTCGTTCCCGATGCAGCAGGCCGAGCGGCTCGGCCCCGGCCGGCTGCTCCGGTGTCCACGCTGTGCCCGGCTCCGCAGTGTGGTGCCGGTTCCGGTGGCCTTGGAGAAGCAGTGACGGAGCAGTAGTGGCGCAGTAGCCGGAGCGCCGGATCAGTGGTGGAGAGACAGGGCGCCGGAGCAGTGGCGCAGTGGCAGTGACGGAGCAGTACGGGCGCGCGGTGTCGTCACGATTGTGGTGGCCCCGCGCGCCTTGCGTATCCTCAGGGCGTGCTTCTCTCAGACAAGGACATCCGGGCCGAGATCGACGCCGGGCGGGTCCGGATCGATCCCTATGACGAATCCATGGTGCAGCCGTCGAGCATCGACGTGCGGCTCGACCGCTACTTCCGGGTGTTCGAGAATCACCGCTACCCCCACATCGACCCCGCGGTCGAGCAGGCGGACCTCACGCGGCTCGTCGAGCCCGAGGGTGACGAGCCGTTCATCCTCCACCCCGGCGAGTTCGTCCTCGCCAGTACGTACGAGGTCATCTCGCTGCCCGACGACCTCGCGTCGCGGCTCGAGGGCAAGAGCTCGCTGGGACGGCTGGGGCTGGTCACCCACTCCACCGCCGGCTTCATCGACCCCGGGTTCTCCGGGCACGTCACCCTCGAGCTGTCCAACCTCGCGACGCTGCCGATCAAGCTGTGGCCGGGGATGAAGATCGGCCAGCTGTGCATGTTCCGGCTCAGCTCGCCGGCGGAGTTCCCGTACGGCAGCGACCGGTACGGCTCCCGGTACCAGGGCCAGCGCGGTCCGACCGCCTCGCGGTCCTTCCTGAAGTTCCATCGCACCCAGGTCTGAGGCGATGAGCGTGTCCTCCGTGCGCGAGAACCTCAGCTACGAAGGGTTCGGCGTCGCCGTACGCGAACTCGCCCAGACCATCGCCGACGACGGGTACGAGCCCGACATCGTGCTCTCCATCGCCCGTGGCGGCGTCTTCGTCGCGGGCGGGCTCGCCTATGCCCTCGACTGCAAGAACATCCATCTGGTGAATGTGGAGTTCTACACCGGGGTGGGGAAGACGCTGGAGATGCCGGTCATGCTCGCTCCGGTCCCCAACGCGATCGACTTCTCCGACAAGAAGGTCCTGATCACCGACGACGTCGCCGACACGGGCAAGACGCTCAAGCTCGTGCACGACTTCTGCGTCGACGCCGTCGCCGAGGTCCGCAGCGCCGTGATCTACGAGAAGACCCAGTCGCTCGTGAAGTGCGAGTACGTGTGGAAGCGGACCGACGAGTGGATCAACTTCCCTTGGAGTGTTCTGCCTCCCGTACACAGGTCGGGAGAACAGGCCAAGACCAACAGGGAAGCGGTCTGGAGAGAGTCTCGCGAGCACGTACCTCCAGCCGGGTGTTAGCGGATATCGGTCACTTGGGTAGCACTTCCGGGTGGACTGGATATCCCCGCTGAGCACCTTGGCCGGAGCTGTGGTCGGTGTGAGTTCTGCGTGCTCGCTGAGCGCGTCCGATGGCGCCGTGACCAGCACAAGGAAGCGGCTCAGACGCGGAGGGTCGTCTACTCCGACTTCCTCATGGCATTGAGCCGAGGTCACTCCGAGATGCGGACGGCTGTCCTGCAACACGATGGTTCGGTTCGGGGCCGACATGTTCCTGCGGGCTATGCACGCAACTGGTTCGGCCTGAACGGACGAGTCGAGCCGCCGGCCTGTGGTCGACGACGGCGTGAGGAGAACGCGAGAGAGGCTTCCGGCGTGGTGCCGGAAGCCCCTCTCGGGTGTGTACGCGGAGCGCGGAGGGCGCTAGAACGTGCCCAGCTTGATGATCGACAGGATGGCGATCAGCTGAATGGCTGACGCGGCGAGGGCCTTCGGCCACGGGAGGTCGTGGGACTTGCCGACCATCAGGGTCAGCAGGGCGCCCGCGCCGATCCAGGTGGCCCAGCCGAGGAGCTTGACGAAGGACGCGTCGCCGCCGAAGAACATCGCGACGAGCAGACGCGGGGTGTCCGTGATGGACATGATCAGCATGGAGAGGCCGACCGTGGGCTGCCAGGCGCCGTCGCCGCCGAGCTGGCGGGCCAGGGTGTGGGTGACCACGCCCAGGACGAACGTGCTGATGACGATGGCGACGGCGGTCGTCAGGACGATCGGGACGGCGTTCGAGAGGGTGGCGCTGATGGCGTCCTCGCGGGCGCCGTCGAAGCCGAAGACCGCCAGCAGGCCGTAGAGGAACGTCACGATCAGGGCCGGGGCCCACATCGTGTAGTCGCGCATCTGGAGGAAGGTGCGGTTCGGGGCCGTCACGATGCCCTTGAGCAGGTCCTTCCAGTGCAGCCGGGGGCCGACCGGCGGAGTCGCCGCAGCGCCCGCGCGATAGGTCTCGCCCTGGTTGTACGGGTCCTCGTCGACAGAGAAGGCCTGGGTGTGCCCCGGGCTGTTCGCCGCGTACGGGTCCGGGCCCTGCTGCGGGTGACCGTCGCCGAAGTACTCCGGCTCACCGTGTCCGCCGCCGTGCCCGCCGCTCTGGGGCCAGCCGCCCTGCTGTCCGCCGTACGGCTGCTGTCCTCCGTACTGCGGCTGCGACGGCGCGGGCGGATAGCCGTACGGCTGCTGCCCGCCTCCCTGGGGAGACTGCTGCCCACGCCCCTGGGGGGCCTGTCCGTACGACGGTCGTTGTTGCGGTCGCGCTTGCGGGGCACGGTTGTCCCGTCCGCCGCGTCCGATCCTGAATCCAGCCACGTTATCGAACGTACCTGGTCCCGAAGAGTGACGTGCCGGGCCCGGGGCAACGGGCCGGGCATTGGGGCCGAGCTGTGACATCCCCTACGGGAGAGGCGAGTCCGCCCCTACGGGTTCGGAGGCGAGGCCCCGGGCAGGACGAACCGGCCGGAGACCGCCTCCCTTCCGGCCGCCCTCCGGCCCTGCCTCCGGTGCCGGGAGGGGGCCGCCGTGGCGGGGGTGGTGAGCAGGCCGGTGGTCAGGGCCGCGGCCAGGAGGAGGGTGCGGTTGCGCACGGTGGGGGCTCCAACTGGTCGGTGAACAAAGAACCGCCGGGCCCGTGTGCGCGGGCCCGGCGGGGTGGGACGGGACGGTCGGGGTGGCCGGACGGATCTTTCGGCGGCCTCGGGTTCGAGTACGCCGTGCGAACGGCCGGACCGTCGCCGGCTGCCTGCTAGTTGGCGAAGACGGCGCCGAACTGCGGGGCGCCCGAGGTCGAGACGCCCGAGGTGCTCGGCGAGATGGTGCGGGAGCCGGTCGTGGTGATCACGCTGCCGTTGGAGGGCAGGTAGGTGACCGCGCCGTTGCCGCTGTTCTCGTACGAGCCGACGATCAGGTCCGCCTTGCCGTCGCCGGTGACGTCGTCGAGCTTGACGTCCGCGCCGAACAGGTCGCTCTTCTCGTCGGTGCCGGGGACGCCCGCCGTGCTCTGCGAGAACGACTGAGCGCCGGAGGAGACCTTGACGCCGGCCGCGGAGCCGTACAGGACGGTGACCATGCCGGTGTTGGAGACGCCGTCGATGTCCTCGTCGGGGGCGGAGACGACCACGTCCTGGAAGCCGTCGCCGTTGACGTCGCCCAGGTCCAGCTCCCAGCCGAAGCCGTCGCCCTTCTCCGAGGTGCCGGGGACGTTGCCGGTGTTCTGGGTGATGCCGGACGTGCCGGCCGGGCCGGACGCGGAGCCGTAGGTGATGTTCACCTTGCCGCCGTCGGCGGAGTCCGGGACGGGCGTGCCGTCCTCGTCCTTGGCGTCCCAGCCCGCGCCGCTGACGACGTCGGCGAAGCCGTCGCCGTTGATGTCGCCGATGCCGGTGATCAGGCCGGGCTTGAGGGCCTGCGCGGACGCGACGCTCAGACCGCTCGCCGTGCCGGGCACCCAGTAGTTCGTGTTCCAGCCGTAGTCCGTCTGGGTCTCGAAGCCGTCGACGATCAGGTCGGTCCTGCCGTCGCCGTTCACATCGCCCGCGGTCAGGCTCAGCGGGCCGTACGGGCTGTCGTTGGTGCCCGACCAGATCGGGGGCTTGATCGTCGTACGGCCGCCGGGCGTGCCGGCCGTGGTGAAGCCGCCCTTGTAGACGTAGAGGGTGCTCGACGAGCTGCCGACGGCCAGGTCGGCCTTTCCGTCGCCGTCGAAGTCACCGGCGGCCAGGTTCTTGCCCCAGTAGTCGTGCGAGGAGGGGGACGGGTCCGGGACGCTGACGCCCTTGCCGGTGAGGCCGCTCGCGGAGCCCCAGAGGATGGCGAGGCCGCCGCCGTTGGTGTCGGTGCCGACCTTCTCCGACGGGGACGCGACGGCGAGGTCGTCGTATCCGTCGTCGTTGAAGTCTGCGTACGCCGACTCGACGCCGAAAGCGTCCCCGGCCTCGGCGGTGCCCGGGACGCCGGAGGTGTTCTGGCTGATCGTGGAGCGCTTGGCGGACGATACGCCGGTGGAGGTGCCGTAGAGGGCGACGATCTGGCCGGCGCCCGCGTGGCCGCCGACGTAGGCGCCGTGTGCCGAGAAGGCCACGTCGCCGCGACCGTCGCCGTTGAAGTCGGCCTGCGGGACCGTGGCGGCGTCCGCGGCGGTCGCGCTCGCGGCCGAGAAGGTGAGCAGACCGCCCGTCAGCGCGGCAGCGGTGGCCGTCGCGAGGGCGAGTCGCACGTGGTGCGGGTGACGCTTGTGCATGCGGGATTCTCCTGCGGCATGCGGGGATGCCTGGCGCGCGCATCTCCTGTCAATGGGAGCCGACCGTCTGCATTTGCCTGAAGTTGTCCGGCAGTTCACTGACTGATCGGCGAACAGGAGACCCCCGATGGGGCGTGAGGGTTGTACGTGAGTTCGAGAAACTTCCGCGACCGCCGAGTCCACGGTGACTCCGAGGTCCCGCAGGCTTACGACGTCAGGAACTCCGAAGTCCGCAGACCTACGACGTCAGGAACTCCGAAGTCCGCAGACCTACGACGTCAGGAACTCCGAAGTCCGCAGACCTACGACGTCAGGAACTCCGATGTCGAGAAGGTGAGCGCCGGCTTCGCGGCGAGCAGCCCCTTCGCCTTGCCCGGGAACACGGCCACGGTGTCCTTGGTCTCGCCCCGGTACGTCCGCACCACCAGGTCGGCCCGCCCGTCCCCGGTGAAGTCGGCGACGGCCAGGACGCGGGTGGTGCCCTCGGCGGGCGGCTTCACGGTCACCGTGCCGGTCGCGGACAGACCGGCGGCGCGGCCCGGCAGGACACGCAACGCCGTTCCGCTGGAGACGAGTTCGCTGCGTCCGTCCCCGTCGAAGTCACCCGCGTCGAGGACCGATCCCGGGGTGGCGACGGTCCCGCGGGCGGCGCCGGGGAGGTCGTAGTGCACAGACGTTCCGCCCATCGATCCGACGGCCGCGTCGAGAGCCCTGCCCCGGCCGAAGCGGCCGAACGCCACATCGACGCCGGCCGGCAGGGTGGCCCCGGTGCGGGTGGGGCCCGCCGGTCCGCCGAGGACGACGGCGGAGGTGGCGGCGCCGTCGGCCGCCGTACGGACGAGGAGGTCGTCGTAGCCGTCGCGGTTCACGTCGGCGGCGGGCCCGGTCGGCACGTTGCCCGGGGAGGCGAGCGGCTTCCCCGCCGCACGCGGGGTGCCCCTGCGGCTGAACGGGCCGCGCAGATAGCTCAGTTCACCGTTGGAGGCGTGCACGACGAGGTCCTGCGCGCCGTCGCCGTCGAAGTCGCCGCAGACCGGCTGATCGGGCCAGTCATTGCCGAAACGTGCCTGGGCGGGGATGACGAGCCGCACTCCCTTGCCGTTCAGGCCGTCGGGGGAGCCGAAGAGGATCTGGAGGGGGACCGGGGGCTGTCCCTGGCCGTCGTAGGGCGGGTCGGTCGATACGACGAGATCCGTGAAACCGTCCTTGTCCAGGTCGCAGCTCTCCTCCGCGTCGAAGACGGCGGGAAGCCGGCCCTTGGTCGCGGCGGCCTGCTTGCGCGGATCGAGCAACTGCCGGGCACCGGGGGTGAGTCCCCGCGCACCGCCGTAGACGATCCCGATGCCCGCGTCATCGGCGTGGCTCTGCTCCTTGACCAGGTCGTCGATCACCAGGTCGCGGTGTCCGTCGCCGTTGAAGTCGTCGGCGACCTTGCTGCCCTTGCCGTGCGGGACGGGGAGCAGGGCCGGGGCGTCGGCGACCCGCACAGGCGTGTGCTCGGGGGCTGCGGCGCCGCCGGTGGGGCCGCAGGCGGCGAGGAGGAGGACGCACCCGAGAGCCGTCGCCGTATGTGTCCCGCGTATTCGCCCGCGCACCGCTCACCTCGTCAGCCCCGTTGAAAACGACTGGGTAATGATGCACGCGTTCGAGATACGGCGACACCCCCGTGCTCCGTGGAGCACGGGGGTGTCGGTCGTACCGAGCGGTCCGGCCGGCCGGACCGCTCGTGCCGCTACTTCACCGGTTCCGGCTCCGGCTCGTTCTCGGACTCGGCCGCGCCCGCCGGGGGCTCGTCCTCGACCGGGGTCCTGACGGACTCGAGGAGAAGCTGGGCGACGTCGACGACCTGGATGGACTCCTTGGCCTTGCCGTCGTTCTTCTTGCCGTTCACCGAGTCGGTCAGCATGACGAGGCAGAACGGGCAGGCGGTGGAGACGATGTCCGGGTTCAGCGACAGGGCCTCGTCGACACGCTCGTTGTTGATGCGCTTGCCGATCCGCTCCTCCATCCACATCCGCGCTCCGCCGGCGCCGCAGCAGAAGCCGCGCTCCTTGTGGCGGTGCATCTCCTGCTGACGCAGGCCCGGGACGGCGGACATGATCTCGCGCGGGGGCGTGTAGACCTTGTTGTGCCGGCCCAGGTAGCAGGGGTCGTGGTAGGTGATGAGCCCCTCCACCGGAGTCACCGGCAGCAGCTTGCCCTCGTCGATGAGGTGCTGGAGCAGCTGGGTGTGGTGGATGACCTCGTAGTCGCCGCCGATCTGCGGGTACTCGTTGCCGATCGTGTTGAGGCAGTGCGGGCAGGTGGCGACGATCTTCTTCGCCGTCCGCGGCTTCTTCGACTCGGCGGTGACGTTGCCCTCGTCGTCGAGCTCCTCGCCGAACGCCATGTTCAGGGCGGCGACGTTCTCCATGCCGAGTTCCTGGAACAGCGGCTCGTTGCCGAGGCGGCGGGCGGAGTCACCGGTGCACTTCTCGTCGCCGCCCATGATCGCGAACGTGACGCCCGCCATGTGGAGCAGCTCCGCGAAGGCCTTCGTGGTCTTCTTCGCCCGGTCCTCCAGGGCGCCGGCGCAGCCGACCCAGTAGAGGTACTCGACCTCGGTCAGGTCCTCGATGTCCCGGCCGACGACGGGGATCTCGAAGTCGACCTCCTTGGTCCATTCGAGGCGCTGCTTCTTGGCCAGACCCCAGGGGTTGCCCTTCTTCTCCAGGTTCTTGAGCATCGTGCCCGCCTCGGACGGGAACGCGCTCTCGATCATCACCTGGTAGCGGCGCATGTCGACGATGTGGTCGATGTGCTCGATGTCCACCGGGCACTGCTCGACACAGGCGCCGCAGGTGGTGCAGGACCACAGGACGTCCGGGTCGATGACGCCGTTCTCCTCGGCGGTGCCGATGAGGGGGCGCTCGGCCTCGGCCAGGGCGGCCGCGGGGACGTCCTTGAGCTGCTCCTCGGACGCCTTCTCCTCGCCCTCCATGTTCTTGCCGCCGCCGGCCAGCAGGTACGGGGCCTTGGCGTGCGCGTGGTCGCGCAGCGACATGATGAGGAGCTTGGGGGAGAGGGGCTTGCCGGTGTTCCAGGCGGGGCACTGCGACTGGCAGCGGCCGCACTCGGTGCAGGTGGAGAAGTCGAGCAGGCCCTTCCAGGAGAACTGCTCGACCTGGGAGACACCGAAGACGTCGTCCTCACCGGGGTCGGTGAAGTCGATGGCCTTGCCGTCGCTGGTCATCGGGAGCAGCTCGCCGAGGGCGGTCCCGCCCTTGGCGTCGCGCTTGAACCAGATGTTGGGGAAGGCGAGGAAGCGGTGCCAGGCGACACCCATGTTGGTGTTCAGGCCGACCGTGATCGCCCAGGTCATGGTGACGCCGAGCTTGATCATGGCGGTCAGGTAGACCAGGTTCTGCAGCGTTCCGAAGCTCAGGCCCTTGAAGGCGGCGACCAGGGGGTACGAGGTCCAGTACGCGGCCTCGTAGTGGTCGACACCGTGGATCGCGCCCTCCAGGCCGCGCAGGGTCATGATCGCGAGGCCGATGACGAGGATCACGGCCTCGACGAAGTACGCCTGGCCCGTCTTGGAGCCGGCGAAGCGCGACTTGCGGCCCGGCTTCGAGGGACGGTTCAGCTGGCGGATCGCGATCAGTACGAGGATGCCGAGCGTCGTGAACAGCGCGATGAACTCGGTGTACAGCTCGTACGGAAGCCAGCCGCCGAGCACCGGCAGCGTCCAGTCGGCCTTGAACAGCTGGCCGTAGGCCGTGACGATCGTCAGGCCGAGGGTCAGGAAGCCGACGGCCACGAACCAGTGCGCGACCCCGATGATCCCCCACCGGTTCATACGGGTGTGGCCGACGAACTCCTTGGCCAGCGTGACGCTGCGGGCCTTCCAGTCGTCGGTGCGGCTGCCGGCGGGTACGGGCTGGCCGAGCTTGATGAACCGGTAGATCTGCGCGACGGCCCGTGCGATCAGCGCGACGCCGACCACGGTCAGGACCAGCGACACAATGATCGCGGCGAGTTGCATTCGGGGGCTCCTCGGGCCTGCGAGGTGTTGCTTCGAGGGTGACCTCGAAGGTGATTACTAAGCGGTAACTTATGCAGTCCGTCTGAGACTACCCACTTCTTCCGCCGCACTGTAGCCAGAGGTGCGGTGATCTGCGTCGCTGAGGGAAGCCTGACCGGCCGCGTCGAGGGCGGGCGGAAGGTCCGTTTCGCCCGGGGGCGACAGGACACGTAAACCCGATCGTGTTATTCGCACAATACTGTGACAATTACCCCTAAATTAGCGATGTGCTGTACGGAATCTCGGCCGCCACCGCCGCTCTGCTCCTGACCGCCGCGCTCGCCGCGCTGCTGCGGTCGTTCTCCCTGCGCTTCGGCGGGGCCGACGGGACGGGGCCGCCCTCACGGCGGGCCAGGCCGCGAGCGCCGGGGAGAGCGCGGCCGGTTCCCCTGCTCGGCGGGGTGGCCCTGCTGGGCGGGACGGCGTTCGTCGGCTGGGCCGGTGACTGGACGGGCATCGCCCCGCTCGGGCCGGAGGCCGGACGGCTGCTGGTCGCCGGGATCGCGGTCGCCCTGCTCGGCCTGGCCGCCGATCTGCTCCCCGTACCGCCGGTCGTGTGCGTGGTGGGAGTCGCCGCGGCCGCCGCGCTGACGGTCCCCCATGACGAACTCGGCGTGCCGGGCGGGGTGCTGGCCGTCGTCTGGATCGTCCTCGTGACGCATGCCTTCCGCTCGCTCGATCACGCCGACGGGGTGATGGGGACGGTCGGCGTCATCACCGCCTTCGCGCTCAGCGGGTGCGCGGCGGCCGAGGTCATGGACGGGCTCGCGGCGCTGCTGAGCGTGCTGGCCGCCGCCCTCACCGGCCTTCTGATGCACGGATGGCCGCCGGCCCGGATCGCACCGGGGCGGTGCGGGTCGTTGTTCGCCGGGTTCGTGCTGGCCTCGGCGGTCGTGCTGGTGCACGCGGAGCGGCCCGCGGGGCCCGGGTTCGGGGCGGGGTTCGCGCTGACGGCCGTGGCCAGCGCCGACGCCGTTCTGGTCCTCGTGTCGCGGCGGCGGGCGGGCAGGCCGCTGCTGCGGCCCGCGCCGGACCATCTGGTGCACCGGCTGCGGCGGGCGGGCCTGACCCGGCAGGGGGTCCCGGTTGTGATCGGGCTCGCCGCGTTCGCGGGTGCGCTCGTCGGGCTGCTCATCGATCTGGGGTGGCTTGGGGCGGGGGCCGCCTGGTGGGTGGCCGGTGCCGTGGCGCTGGTCGCCGTCGCGGGGGCCGTTCGCCCGGGGCCCCGCTCCCGCCGTCCCCCTCCGCATGCGATTCCCTCCCCCGGGGGACCCGTCCGGGGGACCGCGTACCGGCCGGGGAGGCCTCGTCGGGTGGCTCCGGACACGGTGAGGGTCCACTGACTCTGAGAGAAAACCGCAGGCCAGAGGCTACCTGCGTGTAAGGAACGGATAAGAGTTGAGCCCCCACGACTCAGGTCTGTTGACCGGGAGGCGGACGTCGTGCACACTTGAGTCCGTTCCACTCAAGTCATTGCTGGAGGAATCGAAATGGCACGTGCGGTCGGCATCGACCTGGGCACGACTAACTCAGTCGTCAGCGTTCTGGAGGGCGGCGAGCCCACCGTCATCACCAACGCCGAGGGCGCCAGGACCACGCCGTCCGTCGTCGCCTTCGCGAAGAACGGTGAGGTGCTCGTCGGCGAGGTCGCCAAGCGCCAGGCGGTCACGAACGTGGACCGGACCATCCGTTCCGTGAAGCGTCACATGGGCACGGACTGGAAGATCGAACTCGACGGGAAGAGCTTCAACCCGCAGCAGATGAGCGCCTTCATCCTGCAGAAGCTGAAGCGCGACGCCGAGGCGTACCTGGGCGAGAAGGTGGCCGACGCGGTCATCACCGTCCCGGCGTACTTCAACGACTCCGAGCGTCAGGCGACGAAGGAGGCCGGCGAGATCGCGGGCCTGAACGTCCTGCGCATCGTGAACGAGCCCACCGCCGCGGCGCTGGCGTACGGCCTCGACAAGGACGACCAGACGATCCTCGTCTTCGACCTCGGTGGCGGCACCTTCGACGTGTCCCTCCTGGAGATCGGTGACGGCGTCGTCGAGGTGAAGGCCACCAACGGTGACAATCACCTCGGTGGTGACGACTGGGACCAGCGGGTCATGGACTACCTGGTCAAGCAGTTCCAGGCCGGTCACGGCGTGGACCTGTCCAAGGACAAGATGGCCCTCCAGCGCCTCCGCGAGGCCGCCGAGAAGGCCAAGATCGAGCTGTCCTCGTCCACCGAGACCTCGATCAACCTGCCCTACATCACGGCGTCCGCCGAGGGCCCGCTGCACCTGGACGAGAAGCTCACGCGCGCCCAGTTCCAGCAGCTGACGGCCGACCTGCTGGAGCGCTGCAAGACGCCGTTCCACAACGTCATCAAGGACGCCGGCATCAACCTCTCCGAGATCGACCACGTCGTTCTCGTGGGTGGCTCCACCCGTATGCCCGCCGTCGCCGAGCTCGTCAAGGAGCTGACCGGTGGCAACGAGGCCAACAAGGGTGTGAACCCGGACGAGGTCGTCGCCATCGGCGCCGCCCTCCAGGCCGGTGTCCTCAAGGGTGAGGTCAAGGACGTCCTGCTCCTCGACGTGACCCCGCTGTCCCTCGGTATCGAGACCAAGGGAGGGATCATGACCAAGCTCATCGAGCGCAACACCACGATCCCGACCAAGCGGTCCGAGATCTTCACGACGGCCGAGGACAACCAGCCGTCCGTGCAGATCCAGGTCTACCAGGGCGAGCGCGAGATCGCGGCGTACAACAAGAAGCTCGGGATGTTCGAGCTGACCGGTCTGCCGCCGGCCCCGCGTGGTGTCCCGCAGATCGAGGTCGCCTTCGACATCGACGCCAACGGCATCATGCACGTGACCGCGAAGGACCTCGGCACGGGCAAGGAGCAGAAGATGACCGTCACCGGCGGCTCCTCGCTGCCGAAGGACGAGGTCGACCGGATGCGCCAGGAGGCCGAGAAGTACGCGGAGGAGGACCACGCCCGCCGCGAGGCCGCCGAGACCCGCAACCAGGGCGAGCAGCTCGTCTACCAGACGGAGAAGTTCCTCAAGGACAACGAGGACAAGGTCCCCGGCGAGGTCAAGACCGAGGTCGAGGCGTCCGTCGAGGAGCTGAAGGCCGCGCTCAAGGGCGAGGACACCGCCGAGATCCGCACCGCCACCGAGAAGGTCGCCGCGGTCTCGCAGAAGCTGGGTCAGGCCATGTACGCCGACGCCCAGGCCGCGCAGGCGGCGGGCGGCGACGCTCCCGGTGCCGAGACCCCGAGGGCCGACGACGACGTCGTCGACGCCGAGATCGTCGACGAGGAGCGCAAGGACGGTGCCGCGTGACGGAGGAGACCCCGGGCTTCGACGAGCAGCCCGACGTCCCTTCCGGCGCCACCTCTGACGACGCCGAGCCGCAGTCCGCCACCCCCTCTGCGGAGGGGGCGGCGGCCCCGGACGGGGACGCAGCAGCACAGTTGGTCGGCCTGACGGCCCAGTTGGACCAGGCGCGCACGGCACTCACCGAGCGCACCGCGGACCTCCAGCGGCTCCAGGCCGAGTTCCAGAACTACCGCCGCCGCGTCGAGCGCGACCGGATCGCGGTCAAGGAGGTCGCCGTGGCGAACCTCCTGACCGAGCTCCTGCCCGTGCTCGACGACATCGGCCGCGCGCGGGACCACGGCGAGCTCGTCGGCGGATTCAAGTCCGTCGCCGAGTCTCTCGAGACCGTCGCGGCGAAGATGGGCCTCCAGCAGTTCGGCAAGGAGGGCGAGCCCTTCGACCCGACGATCCACGAGGCCCTGATGCACTCGTACGCGCCGGACGTCACCGAGACGACGTGCGTGGCGATTCTGCAGCCGGGGTATCGCTTCGGCGAGCGCACCATCCGCCCCGCGCGGGTGGCCGTCGCCGAACCGCAGCCCGGGGCGCAGACGGTCAAGGCCGAGGAGTCGGCCGAGGCGGTCGAGGACAAGGAGAGCGGTGGCCCGGACGAGGGCTGAGCTTGACCGGATGAGGAAGGAGGGACGTCGGGGATGAGCACCAAGGACTTCATCGAGAAGGACTTCTACAAGGTCCTCGGCGTCCCCAAGGACGCCACCGAGGCCGAGATCAAGAAGGCGTACCGGAAGCTCGCCCGCGAGTTCCACCCGGACGCCAACAAGGGCAACACCAAGGCCGAGGAGCGCTTCAAGGAGATCTCCGAGGCGAACGACGTGCTCGGCGACCCCAAGAAGCGCAAGGAGTACGACGAGGCACGCGCCCTCTTCGGCAACGGTGGATTCCGGCCGGGTCCCGGCGCGGGCGGCGGCAACTTCAACTTCGACCTGGGCGACCTCTTCGGAGGCGGCGCCCAGGGCCAGGGAGCGGGAGGAGCAGGCGGCTTCGGCGGCGGCATCGGTGACGTCTTCGGGGGCCTGTTCAACCGCGGCGGCGCCACCACGGGGACGCGTACGCAGCCCCGGCGCGGCCAGGACATCGACACCGAGGTCACGCTGTCCTTCACGGAGGCGGTGGACGGCGCGACCGTTCCGCTGCGCATGACCTCGCAGCAGCCGTGCAAGGCCTGCTCCGGCACCGGCGACAAGAACGGCACACCGCGCGTGTGCCCGACCTGTGTCGGCACCGGCCAGGTGGCGCGGGGCTCCGGTGGCGGGTTCTCGCTGACGGACCCCTGCCCGGACTGCAAGGGCCGCGGCCTGATCGCCGAGCACCCCTGCATGGAGTGCACCGGCAGCGGCCGCGCCAAGTCGTCCCGCACGATGCAGGTCCGCATCCCGGCGGGGGTCACCGACGGGCAGCGGATCCGGCTGCGCGGCAAGGGAGCGCCCGGTGAACGGGGCGGCCCGTCCGGCGATCTGTACGTCACCGTCCATGTGGACGCCCACCCGGTCTTCGGCCGCAAGGGCGACAACCTCTCCGTCACCGTGCCCGTCACCTTCACGGAGGCGGCGCTCGGCGGCGAGGTGAAGGTGCCGACGCTGGGCGGACCCGCGGTGACCCTGAAGCTGCCGCCGGGCACGCCCAACGGACGCACCATGCGCGCCCGGGGAAGGGGCGCGGTCCGCAAGGACGGCACCCGGGGCGATCTCCTCGTCACCGTCGAAGTGGCGGTCCCCCAGGACGTGTCGGGCAAGGCTCGTGACGCTCTGGAGGCGTATCGCGAGGCGACCGCGGATGAGGATCCGCGGGCGGAGCTGTTCCAGGCCGCGAAGGGAGCATGACGGAGCCATGGATACGACCGGTCGTCGGCGCAACCCGTACGAACTGACCGAGGAGACACCGGTCTACGTCATCTCGGTGGCGGCCCAGCTCTCCGGACTGCACCCGCAGACCCTGCGTCAGTACGACCGGCTCGGCCTGGTCTCTCCCGACCGCACGGCCGGGCGGGGCCGCCGTTACTCGGCCCGTGACATCGAACTGCTGCGCGCCGTCCAGCAGTTGTCGCAGGACGAGGGCATCAACCTGGCCGGCATCAAGCGCATCATCGAGCTGGAGAACCAGGTGGCCGCGCTCCAGTCCCGCGTCGCGGAGCTGGAGTCGGCCCTCGACGGTGCCGCGGCCGCCATGCAGCAGCGCGAGGCCGCCGTGCACGCCTCGTACCGCCGTGACCTGGTCCCGTACCAGGAGGTCCAGCAGACCAGCGCGCTGGTGGTGTGGCGTCCCAAGCGGTCGTCCGAGTAGGACCCGAACACCTGAAGGGCCCGGAGGTCATCGACCTCCGGGCCCTCTCGTGTGCCGTCAGGTCCTAGCGGTTGACCATGACCTCGACCGAGGACTTCCGCTCGCCCGCCCGGCCGTACACGTCCACGGCGCGCACGGAGACCGTGCAGGGACCCGTGTACTGCGGGGTCCAGGCGACGCTGTCCGAGTCCGTGAACCGGGTGCCGCTGGAGCCGCAGGCTCCGGAGACCTCCCAGGAGTACCCCTTCAGCAGCCGTCCCTCGTCACCCGCCCCGGGCCGTACGCCGACGGTGATGGGGAAGCGGGTTCCTCCCTCGGAGACCACGGTCAGCCGCGGCGCGGCGGGCCCGGTGGCGGTGGCGGGCGTCAGACGGTCGACGGCGGCCTGCGTGGAGGGCACCGACTCGGCTCCCCCGTTGTCGACCGAGGCGACGTAGTAGGACGCGGTGCCCCGCGGGGCGGAGGTGTCGGCGTAGGAGGTGGCCGTCGCCCCGGCGCTGCCCACCAGGGTCCACGCGCCCTGGGCGGACGTACGGCGGTAGACGTGGAATCCGGTGACCATCGTGTCGGGGTCCTTCGCCGGGGTCCAGGTGACCTGGGTGGAGGCGTCGGCGGGCGTGCCCCGGAGCGCGGACGGCGCGGGCGCCGTGGACTCCTCGGGGCGCATGACCGTCACGCCCTCGGAGACGGGGGAGACGTTCCAGGAGCCGTCGACGGCGTGGACGGTGTACCTGTAGTCGGTCCCCACCTCGGCGATCCGGTCCGTGTACGACGTCCCGAGGACGAGCTCGGGTCCGTCGGGGTCGCTCTGCCCGAGCGGTGCGGCCCACACCTCGTAGTGGTCGACGTCCGCCGAAGAGGGCGACCACGTCAGGATGTTGCCCGCGGTGGTGCCCTGTGCCGACAGGCCGGTGACGCGCGCGGGTGCCGTCCGGTCGGCGGTGGTCACCGGGCGGTCCGTCGTCCCCGTGGACTCGTTGCCGGCCTTGTCGTAGGCGCGGACCTCGTAGTAGTAGGTCTCGCCGGTCACCGGGAGGGCCGCGTCGGTGTACGAGGTGGCGGTCGTCGTGGTCAGCCGCGTCCAGGCGGTGCTGCCCTTGAGGCGGCGCAGGACGCGGTAGCCCGCGAGGTCCATCTCCTTGTTCGGCGACCAGGAGACCTTGGCCTTGCCCGTGACGGTGTCGTAGGTCGCCGAAGAACCCGTGGGCACAAGTGGCTTGATCTTGTCAGTGGTGGCGGAAGTGACGGTTTTGTAGGCGAAGGTGACATTTGCCTTGCCCGTCCAATTAACGAAATCGACGCGAAGAGTGTGCTTTCCGGGCGGAATAGTGAGGTTGACCGTTTTCGACCGGGTGGCCGAGACGTTCTTCCAGAGGTCGACCTTGCGCACGTCGTCCAGATGGACCCGTATTCCGTCCTGGGTTGTGACGGGGAGGGTGAAGGGGCCGCCCGATCCGAAGTCCCGGGTCACCGTCCAGCGGACTCCGAAGCCGTTGGAGGGCAGACCCGGGGCGGGCGCGCCGGATCCCCAGTTCTGGTCGATCGCGGAGTCGCAGTCCGTCTTCTTCGGTGTGCCCGAGAATGTGGTGTTCGCATAGAACTGCCGCTTATAGACGGGCGATGTGCAGTTCGTCACGGCGGAGGCGGCGGTGCCGGACGCGGTGAGCAGTCCGCCCGCGGTGGCGAGCACGAGGACCGAGGAGAGGGTGCCCGTCGTGCGGGTGGCTCTGTTCATGCGTTCCTTCTGGTCTGCCGGATCGTCAACAGCGGTTAAAAACCGCCGACGATCATGACTCCCGGGGACGGGAGTTGGTTGTACGACGTGAATGACAGAAGGTGAAGCTGAGGGGATTGCTCAAAGGGAGGGCGTAGTCTCTTCTCGTCGTGTTCACTTGTGGAACACGAAACGCCGTTGCCATCTCGTTAAGTGGTTAGTCCTTGACGCTGAGGTGATCGCCGCGTTGGCTTTCAGCCACCTGGGTCGCAATGCTGCAACCTCGCCCGGAAGGCACCTGATGTGAACACTCGTAACACCGGCCTCCGCCGTACCGTCATAACCCTGGCGTCGTCCGCCATGGCCATCACACTCGCCGGCTGCGGCGTGGGCGGGCTCGGTGGAAGCGACACCAAGGCCAGCCCCACGAAGGGCGACGACATCACGGTGGGCCTGCTCCTTCCGGAGAAGGAGAACACCCGTTACGAGAAGTTCGACTACAAGATCATCAAGGATCAGGTCGAGAAGCTCACCGAGCACAAGGGCAAGGTCGCCTACGCCAACGCCGAGCAGGACGCCGCCAAGCAGCTGAGCCAGCTCCAGCAGATGGTGGACGACAAGGTCGACGTGATCCTGGTGGACGCGGTGGACTCGGTGTCCATCGCGAAGGGCGTGCGCAAGGCCAAGGACGCCGGCATCCCGGTCATCGCCTACGACCGCCTGGCGCAGGGCCCGATCGACGCGTACATCTCCTTCGACAACGAGCTGGTCGGCCAGGTCCAGGGCAAGGCCCTGGTCGGCGCGCTGGGCGCCAACGCGGCCTCGAAGAAGATCGTCATGATGAACGGCTCGCTGACCGACCCGAACGCGGCGCAGTTCAAGGCCGGCGCCGAGTCCGAGCTCAAGGACAAGGTGATCGTCGCCAAGAGGTACGACACCAAGGACTGGAACCCGGTCAACGCCAAGGCCAACATGGAGCAGTCCATCCAGGCCATCGGCCTGAGCAACATCGCCGGTGTCTACGCCGCCAACGACGGCATCGCGGGCGCGGCCATCGACGCCCTCAAGAGCGCGGGTGTCAGCAAGGTGCCGCCGGTCACCGGCCAGGACTCCGAGCTCGTCGCCGTGCAGCGGATCATCAAGGGCGACCAGTACATGAGTGTGTACAAGTCGTACCCGCAGGAGGCCAGCGCCGCCGCCGAGATGGCGGTCGCCAAGGTCCAGGGTCGCTCGATCGAGTTCGACGCCCTCACCCGCGACAAGGTCAGCAGCCCCACGAACAAGGACATCCCGGCCCAGCTCGTGCCCGTGGTGGGTCTCACCACGGACAACATCCAGGACACGGTCATCCAGGACAGCATCTACACCATCAAGCAGATCTGCACGGCACCGTACAAGGCGGCCTGCGCCGCGATCGGTCTCAAGTAGGTCGCTCGGCCAGGGCGCCCCGGCAGGGCGCTCACCGCACCGCTTCGGGGCGAGGCGGTCGGTACGGGTCCTCGCCGTCGTGACGGGCGGCGAGGAAGGCCCTCCCGGGGCGCTGGGCGGCGGTCCGCCCGCCCGGCACCCGGATGCCCCACCCGGCCTCTTCGGCGCCCCCTGGGGGCTGCTGCGCCCCGGTGCGGCATGATCGCCGCATGTCCAGGATCGTGCTGATGTCCGACCCGAGGATCGCCGCGATACCCGTCGTGGACCGCGGCGAGCCGCTCCTCGACGTACGGGCGAGGAAGCCCTTCCCCCTCGACGCCCGCAGACGGGACGACTCGGGGGCGTACGCGTATCTGCGCGAAGGGGTGCTGAACCGGCTCGTGGCGGCCGGAGATCTGCTGCCCGACGGCATACGGCTGCTGTTCGTCGAGGGCTACCGCCCGCCCTCGCTGCAGCGGCTCTACTTCGACCGGTACGCCGCCGGACTGCGGGCGGAGCACCCCGAGTGGGACGCCGCGCGTCTGCGCGACGCGGCCAGCCGTTACGTGTCCCCGCCGGAGATCGCCCCGCACAGCGCGGGCGCCGCCGTCGACCTCACCCTCGTCGACGCCGACGGCCGGGAGCTGGACATGGGGACGCCGGTGAACGCGAACCCCGAGGAGAGCGACGGCGCCTGCTACAGCGCCGCGGACGGCATCAGCGGGACGGCACGGACCCACCGCCGGCTCCTGTCCGACGCGCTGACCGCCGCGGGCCTCGTCAACTACCCCACCGAGTGGTGGCACTGGTCGTACGGCGACCGCTACTGGGCGCTCGCCACGGGCGCCGGTCACGCGCTCTACGGGCCACGCGAACTCGAGGTGTGAGTTCCGGGGCGAACCCGACGCCGAGCCCGGAACCCCGACCGCCCCCACCGCACCCGCCTGCGGAACATCTCGGCCATGGTCTGCGCCGCATCCCTGCCGCAAGTCCGTTGGGGACGGCGTGAGTTGATTCCGGACGGCCGAGGCCGGGACGGATGCCGGGCGTGCCCGCGGAGGCTGTTCCGCGATGTGCCGGACGTCCGGGAGGCGCCCCCCTTCAGCTTGTTGCAACGGGCGCGGCGGAGGTCGGGATTTATCGGGATGAGCAGGGGTGAACAGACGTCCGAGGGCGGTGCAGCCGTGTTGCGATGCCGGACGCGTCCGCGCATAGTTGCGCTGCGGTGACGCCCTGACGCGGGCTCACGCCAGGGGTTGGAGCTGGAGCCAGGGGTGGGAGATGGCCGGGCACGGGACGGACAGGCATCCGCACGGCGCTGACCGACTGTGCGAGGCCGGCGACCGGGTGTACTCCCGGGCCGTGCGGCGTGGCCGGGTGCCCCGCGAGGACGCCGAGACGGTGCCCTGCCTGGTGGAGCTGGCGCTGCTGCACCCCGATCCCGACGACATGGGCTTCCTGGTGCCGACCTCGCCCCAGGAAGTCATGACACGGCTCCTGCAGGGCGTGTACGAGGAAGTCAGCGCGAGCCAGGCCCGGGTGGGCGACGCGGTGTCGGCCTTCGAGTGGTACGCGGGGCTCGGCGGCCGGGTACGGACACCGGCCGAGGGAGTGGCGATCCGTGTCCTCGACGGGCTGCCGCGGATCCACGCCGCCATGGACAAGGCCACCTCGGAGTGCACCGGCGAGGTCCTGACGGTGCAGCCGGGCGGCATCCGGCGCGAGGACGAACTCGTGGAGGGTCTGCACCGGGCGCTGGAGATGCGGCGGCGCGGGGTGCGTATGCGCGATCTGTACACCCACGTGGCCCGGCACGGTCAAGGCCTGCTGAACTACATGGAGTTGATGGGCGACGCGGCCGAGGCCCGCACCCTCGACGAGGTGGTCGAACGGCTCATCCTCTTCGACCGCACGGTCGCCTTCATCCCCGCGAACTCGGACCGCACGATCGCGCTGGAACTGCGGCACCCGGCGCTGGTGGACTACCTGGTGACGGTCTTCGAGCGGCTGTGGCGGCTGGCGATCCCGCTGACCTCGCCGCTGCCCTCGACGGGCATCGAGGGCATCACCCACCGGGAGCGGTCCATCGCGGCGCTGCTGGCCGAGGGGCACCAGGACGCGGTCGTCGCGGAACGCCTGGGCATCAGCGTGCGGACGTGCCGGGCGCACATCGCCCGGCTGTCGGAGACGCTGGGCGCGGCGAGCCGGACGCAGTTGGGCGTACGGATCGCTCAGGCGGGCCTGGACGGGCCGCAGCGGTCCCCGGAACTGGAGACCGTCACCGTCGCTGAGGCGGCCCCTGGCGCCCCCGGTGTGCCCGACCGGGGGTCCCCGAGCGGCCGTTGACGCCGCCGGGCCGGGCCCCTGCTCCCGCCGACGGGGTCACTCCCCTCCCTCGGGCTGGTCCAGGAGTCCCGACTGAGCTATCAGGAAGCCGAGTTGAGCGCGGCTTCCGCTGCCGAGGGCGGAGGCCAGTTTGGCGATGTGCGCCCGGCAGGTGCGGACGTTCATGCCCAGGCGGCGGGCGATCGCCTCGTCCACGTACCCCTCGATGAGCAGCTTGGCTATGGAACGCTGGACGCCGGTGATGCCGTTGGGCCCGACGTCGTTCGGGACGTCCTCGGTGAGCGGGACGGCGCGCTGCCAGAGCTGTTCGAAAACCTTGCTCAGGTACAGCACGAGTCCGGGGTGACGGAGTTCCAGGGCGACCCGCCGGTCGTCGCTGGCCGGGATGAAGGCGACGGTCCGGTCGAAGATGATCAGCCGCTCGATGAGTTCCTCGAGCGTGCGGACCTGGATCCTGCCGCCCGATATGCGCTCCACATAGGCGAGCGTTCCCTGGCTGTGCCGGGCGGTGTGCTGGTACAGCGTGCGGATGCGCACCCCGCGGTCGGTCAGCGGCCTGTCGCGTTCCAGCGCCTGCATGAGGGCGTCGGCGGGGCGACCGCCCCCGGGCTGGATCGTCAGCATTTCCGTGTGACACTCGGCGGTGGCCGAATTGAGCGCCGCGTTGATCCGGTCGAATCCCTCCAGGACGGTGATCGCGTGGATGCTCGCCGCGCTCTGTGTGCTGATCGCGATGAACGGATCGAAAGAATCGGTCAGTTCGATGGCCAGCCGGCGGCGCTCCTGGATCTCCCGTTCCAGAGGCTGCAGGCGTTGTGCGAGCGCGACGGACGGCGGCACGGGGCGCAGCCACTTCTCGTCGTCGGGATCGGGATGAAGCAGTGCGAACTCCAAGAGGCAAGGGGCTGTTTCCACCTCGACCCGGGTGATGCGGCCGGAGTGCAACGCACTGGCGTAAAGGCGTGCTCCTTCGTCACACAACGTGGTGACAGCGTGGGGATGTGTCGGTTGTGAGTTGTTTGTGGTCAAATCTCCACCCCCCAGGGTCCTGAACGTGCAGGAACATGATGCATCGCTCCTGTGGCATTGACGTGCCTGAATGAGCCATCGTCTTGTGACGACGGGGGAGAAGATTCCATCAAGTGAGGACGAAGCCGACTATGCGAGCGAGATTGCTTGGTTCAGTGCTTGCCGCAGTCTTCTCTGTCGCTGTGGCGTCCGGCGCCCTGGGGGGCTCGGGCCTTGATGCCGGGGGTGCCCGGACGTGGGCCGGCCCGGACAGCGGTTGGACCAGCGTGAAGGCGACTCTGACGGACAGCGGCTGGACCGACGTCGAGGCGAGCCCGGCGGACAGCGGCTGGACCTCCGTCGAGGCGGCGGCCCCGGTGGACAGTGGCTGGACGATCATCTCCGCGGACGCAGAAGCATGACTATTCCTCCCGACGACCGTTCCTTTCGCCGAGAAATGGCCACCGCCTACCGATCCGGCTGGCACTTCATCGATCTGGTCACCGCCATCCCCTACAGCGGTGACTCGCTGATGGTGACCGTGTTCGGGGAGCCCGTGGTCGTCACCCGCGACGACGACGAGGACGTACGGGCCTACCGGTGTCTGCGGCGACCTCGGGGGGCGCCGCAGCCAGTACGGTGCGCCATTCGTTACGGAATGATCTTTGTGAACCTCGACCAGCGCGACCACCAGCTGGCCGGCCCGGATGTCCCGGACATCGAAACCATCGCAGCCACCCCCCGCAGTGCCTGACGCGATTCCCCCGTCGTAGTAGATCGCGCAGGTACTTCCCCCCGCAGCGGCGTCACCGTGACCTGAACACGGTGACGCCGCTGCAGTTTTACGGGACATTCCCGGGTTCCGCCCGCCCGTCGCCGCCCGCGGTCTCATCCGCGGCCCATCGCCGCCGTGAGCTCGATCTCGATCACCACGCGGGACGGGTTCGGCGAGGGCACGCGTTGGTACCTCTCGGCGTAGCGCCGCTCGGCCTCCGCGACGCGTACCGGGTCCGTGGACACCCGGGCCCGCCCCTCCAGCGTCGCCCAGCGCCGGCCGTCCACCTGGCAGACCGCCGTGCGCGCCCCGTCCTGCCCCGCCGCGAGCACGTGGCCCACTTTCGCGCTGGACTTGTTGGTGATGACCCGAGCGAGACCGGCCTCGGGGTCGTATGTAACGCCGACGGGCACCACGTGCGGGGAGCCGTCGGGCCGGAGGGTCGTCAGTGTGCACAGGTGGCGCTCGCGCCAGAAGCTCAGGTAGGCGGCGTCGGGCTGCCGCGGGTCCACCGGATAGGAAGCCATGAGGCCCGAATCTACGCCTCGCGGTGCCCGTTCCGCCCCCACTCCAGCCTTGAGTGGAATAGACTCAACTTTGTGTACGTTGGCCGAGTCAGGCAACGGTCAGGACATCAGGAGGAGGAGAACGCGAACGTGGACGCCGAGCTGACCAACAGGAGCCGGGACGCGATCAACGCGGCCAGCAGCCGCGCCGTGAAGGAGGGGCACCCGGACCTCACCCCCGCCCACCTGCTGCTCGCTCTGCTGGAGGGGCAGGAGAACGAGAACATCATCGACCTGCTGGCATCCGTGGACGCCGATCAGGTCTCCGTGCGCGCCGGCGCCGAGCGGGTGCTATCCGGCCTGCCCAGCGTGACCGGCTCCACCGTCGCGCCCCCGCAGCCCAACCGCGACGTGCTCGCCGTCATCGCCGACGCCGCCGAGCGCGCCAAGGAATTCGGCGACGAGTTCATCTCCACCGAGCACCTGCTCATCGGGATCGCCGCGAAGGGCGGCCAGATCGCCGACGTACTCTCCCAGCAGGGCGCGGGCGCGAAAAAGCTGCTCGACGCGTTCCAGAAGAGCAGGGGAGGGCGCCGGGTGACGACCCCGGATCCCGAGGGCCAGTACAAGGCGCTCGAAAAGTTCGGTACCGACTTCACCGACGCGGCGCGTGAGGGCAAGCTCGACCCCGTCATCGGCAGGGACCACGAGATCCGCCGGGTGGTGCAGGTCCTGTCCCGCCGCACGAAGAACAACCCCGTCCTCATCGGCGAGCCCGGCGTCGGCAAGACGGCCGTCGTCGAGGGGCTCGCCCAGCGGATCGTGAAGGGCGATGTACCCGAGTCCCTCAAGAACAAGCGGCTCGTCTCGCTCGACCTCGGCGCGATGGTCGCCGGTGCGAAGTACCGGGGCGAGTTCGAGGAGCGCCTGAAGACCGTGCTCGCGGAGATCAAGGACTCCGACGGGCAGATCATCACCTTCATCGACGAGCTGCACACCGTCGTCGGGGCCGGCGCGGGCGGCGACTCCGCCATGGACGCCGGC
This sequence comes from Streptomyces sp. NPDC005141, assembly GCF_053599975.1. Classification (NCBI taxonomy): domain Bacteria; kingdom Bacillati; phylum Actinomycetota; class Actinomycetes; order Kitasatosporales; family Streptomycetaceae; genus Streptomyces; species Streptomyces sp. NPDC005141. The sequence continues at coordinate 54,427 of NZ_JBSFYW010000012.1, forward strand.
AACATGCTCAAGCCCATGCTCGCCCGCGGTGAGCTGCGCATGGTCGGCGCCACCACCCTCGACGAGTACCGCGAGCGGATCGAGAAGGACCCGGCGCTGGAGCGGCGCTTCCAGCAGGTGCTGGTCGCCGAGCCGACCGTCGAGGACACCATCGCCATCCTGCGCGGGCTCAAGGGCCGGTACGAGGCCCACCACAAGGTCCAGATCGCCGACCGGGCGCTGGTGGCCGCCGCGACCCTGTCCGACCGCTACATCACCTCCCGTTTCCTTCCCGACAAGGCCATCGACCTCGTCGACGAGGCGGCCTCACGGCTGCGCATGGAGATCGACTCGTCCCCGGTCGAGATCGACGAGCTCCAGCGTGTCGTCGACCGGCTGAAGATGGAGGAGCTGGCGATCGGCAAGGAGACGGACGCCGCCAGCAGGGAGCGGCTGGACAAGCTGCGCCGCGACCTCGCCGACAAGGAGGAGGAGCTGCGCGGTCTCACCGCCCGCTGGGAGAAGGAGAAGCAGTCCCTCAACCGTGTCGGTGAGCTGAAGGAGAAGCTCGACGAGCTGCGCGGCCAGGCCGAACGCGCGCAGCGCGACGGTGACTTCGACACCGCCTCCAAGCTGCTCTACGGCGAGATCCCCACCCTGGAAAGGGACTTGGAGGCCGCCTCGGAGGCCGAGGAGGAGGCCGGCAAGGACACCATGGTGAAGGAGGAGGTCGGGCCGGACGACATCGCGGACGTCGTCGGCGCCTGGACCGGCATCCCCGCCGGCCGTCTGCTGGAGGGCGAGACGCAGAAACTCCTGCGCATGGAGGCGGAGTTGGGCCGCCGCCTGATCGGCCAGACCGAGGCCGTGGGGGCGGTGTCGGACGCCGTGCGCCGCACCCGGGCCGGAATCGCCGACCCGGACCGGCCCACCGGCTCCTTCCTCTTCCTCGGCCCGACGGGTGTCGGCAAGACCGAACTGGCCAAGGCGCTGGCGGACTTCCTGTTCGACGACGAGCGGGCGATGGTCCGCATCGACATGTCGGAGTACGGCGAGAAGCACAGCGTGGCCCGGCTGGTCGGAGCGCCGCCCGGGTACATCGGCTACGAGGAGGGCGGCCAGCTCACCGAGGCCGTACGCCGTCGCCCGTACAGCGTGATCCTGCTCGACGAGGTGGAGAAGGCGCACCCCGAGGTCTTCGACATCCTGCTCCAGGTCCTGGACGACGGGCGGCTGACGGACGGCCAGGGGCGGACGGTCGACTTCCGCAACACCATCCTGATCCTCACCTCGAACCTGGGCAGCCAGTTCCTGGGCGGGCAGAGTCTCGCCGATCCGCTGTCCTCCGAGGAGGACAAGAAGCGGCAGGTCCTGGACGTCGTCCGGGCCTCCTTCAAGCCGGAGTTCCTGAACCGGCTGGACGACATCGTCGTCTTCTCCGCGCTCGACCAGCGGGAGCTGGAGCGCATCGCCAGGCTCCAGATCGACCGCCTGGCAAAGCGGCTCGCCGAGCGCCGGCTCACCCTGGAGGTCACCGACGCGGCCCTGGCCTGGCTGGCCGAGGAGGGCAACGATCCGGCGTACGGAGCGCGCCCGCTGCGGCGCCTCGTCCAGACCGCCATCGGCGACCGCCTGGCCAAGGAGATCCTGGCGGGCGAGGTCAAGGAGGGCGACACGGTCCGCGTGGACGCCTTCGGCGACGGCCTGATCGTGGGACCGGCCACGGGCAAGACGCTGTAACCGGCGCCGGCACCCCGGCAGGGCCCGCGGCACACCCGCCGCGGGCCCTCCGCATGCCCGCACTGCTCCTTCGGCGACGGCTTCGCTCGGCCGCGCCGCGCTCGGCCGCCCCAAGCATGTTCATGCCACCGCTGGATGTTCATGTCACTGCTGTCCCGGCGACTTCCGGCGTGTCCGTGCGGACCTTCCCCACCTGGGCCGATGCCCGCGCGTGACCGGATCTTGTCAGCCCCCGGCGGACAGGGCCCGCCAGGGGTTGCCACTCCCCGCCCCGCATGGGGGAGGATGGCAGAATCCGTACGAAGGGAAATACACGGTGAGCATCGACCCGTCCTCGATTCCGAACTTCGGGGGCCAGCCCGAGCCGCAGTCCGGCGGCCCCGCGGGCCCCGTGGTCCCGGATCAGGACCTCGTGAAGCAGCTCCTGGAACAGATGGAGTTGAAGTACGTCGTCGACGACGAGGGTGACCTCGCGGCGCCGTGGGAGGAATTCCGTACGTACTTCATGTTCCGCGGCGAGGGTGACCAGCAGGTCTTCTCGGTGCGGACGTTCTACGACCGGCCGCACCAGCTCGAGGAGAAGCCCGCGCTCCTCGAGTCGATCGACGACTGGAACCGTCGCACCCTGTGGCCCAAGGTCTACAGCCACACCCACGACGACGGCACCGTCCGCCTGATCGGCGAGGCGCAGATGCTGATCGGCACCGGCGTCAGCCTGGAGCACTTCGTGTCCTCCACGGTCAGCTGGGTGCGCGCCGCCATCGAGTTCGACAAGTGGCTCGTGGAGCAGCTCGGCCTGGAGCAGGAGATCAACGAGACGGAGAAGCCCGAGGACGACGAGGAGTAGACCCGTCCTCGCAGCGGCACCCCTCGCGGCGCGCGCGGCCGGTCACAGCGGCGTGTGCGCGATCACGACCAGATAGGCGCCGTAGGCGAACGAGAGCCCGGCCAGGGCACCGACCACCAGTGTCGCGTGCCAGGGGCGGGCTCTCGCCGTTCGCACCAGGGCGCGGGCCAGGGGCAGCAGCAGGGGGAACGCCGGCAGCAGGAAGCGCGGCTTCGACTCGAAGAAGCCGGAGCCGCCCAGCGCGATCAGCAGCAGGACGCCGCTGTAGACCAGCAGCGGCAGGGGCGCCCGGTCCGCGATCAGCAGCGCGTACAGCAGCACGGACGCGGCGACGATCATCACCGTCATGGGGAACACGAAGCGGTCCCCGTGCAGCAGCAGGTGCTTGACGAAGCGGAGCGACCCCGCGCCGAGGTCGAAGCGCGAGCCCCACAGCCGCTGCACCTCGAAGTAGCCGCCGAGCAGATCGCCCTTGCGGTGTCCCACCCACAGCACGTAGCCGCCCCAGCCGAGCGGCGCGAGCGCGGCGCCCGTCCACAGCCTGTGGGTAACTTTTCCGCGGTTCCGCCAGATCGTGTGCGCCGCCGCCGCGAGGACCGCCGCGGCCACCGTGAAGCCGTTCGGCCTGGCCAGCCCCGCGAGCGCGGCCAGCGTGCCCGCCCACACCCAGCGCCCGTCGAGCACCGCGTACAGCGACCAGGCGGCGAACGCGGTCAGCACGGGCTCGGTGTACGCCATCGAGAGCACCACCGAGTGCGGCAGCAGACCCCACAGCAGCACCAGCGCGGTCCCGACCGCCCGGCCGTGCAGGCGGGCCCCGATCGCGTACACCCCGCACACGGCGGCCGCCGCCGCGAGCCAGGAGACCAGCAGACCCGCCGCGCCCCCGCTCAGCGGGGTCAGCGCGGTGACGGCGCGCACGAGGGCCGGGTAGAGCGGGAAGAACGCCAGGTCGCTGTGGACGACCGTGGGGTGGAAGAAGAGCGTCCGGCCGTAGCCGTGCGCGGCGATCCCCAGGTACCAGGCCGAGTCCCAGGAGCGTGCGAGGAGGACGACCGGGTGCCTGCCGGTGGCCCAGGCGGTCGCGGCGAGCACGACGAGACCGGCCAGGCGCACGGCGGCGAACAGCCCGAGTGCCGTCACCGCGGCGGACGGCAGGCTGCGTGCGGCGCGGGGCGGGCGGACGGCACGGTCGCCGGGCTCCGTGAGGGCGGGGCGAGCGAGGGTACTCGGGTGGGTCACACCCGAACTGTGCGTTCCCTACGGGGCATTCGCGAGCTCTGCTCGTCCGTGCGGGTTCCGTTCCGGACCCCCCGGCGCGCCGCCCGCACGGAGGGCTCGGCCGGTGTTAGACGAACGGATCAGGCCGAGTGTCAGCCCGGCTACCAGGCAGCCTTCAGCCGCCGGGACGCCTCCTCCAGCACCTCCGTCGCCTTGCAGAACGCGAACCGCACGAAAGGCGCGCCCTGCTCGCGGTGGTCGTAGAAGACGGCGTTCGGAATGGCCACGACCCCGGCGCGTTCGGGGAGGGCGCGGCAGAACGCGAAACCGTCCGTCTCGCCGAGCGGCCGGATGTCGGTGGTGATGAAGTACGTCCCCTGCGGCCGGAAGACCGCGAAGCCCGCCTCGGCGAGTCCCGCCGCCAGCACGTCCCGCTTGCGCAGCATGTCCGCGCGGAAGGCCTCGAAGTAGGTGTCCGGCAGCGCGAGTGCCTCGGCGACGGCGTACTGGAAGGGCCCCGACGCCACGTACGTCAGGAACTGCTTCGCCGACCGTACGGCGCTGATCAGGGCCGGCGGCGCGGTCGCCCAGCCCACCTTCCAGCCGGTGAACGAGAACGTCTTGCCCGCGCTGCCGATGGTGACCGTCCGCTCGCGCATCCCCGGCAGACCGGCCAGCGGTACGTGCTCGGCGTCGTCGAAGACCAGGTGCTCGTAGACCTCGTCCGTCGCCACGAGCAGATCCCGCTCGACGGCGAGCCGCGCGATCTCCGTCAGCTCCGCGCGGGTGAGGACGGTGCCGGTCGGATTGTGCGGGGTGTTGATCAGCAGCAGCCGGGTCCGGTCGGTGACCGCGTCGCGCAGCTCGTCGAGGTCGAGCCGGAAGCGCCGGTGGGCGGCTCCGTCACGGTCGCCCTCGTCGGGGCGCAGCGTCACCGGCACGCGCGTCCCGCCCGCCATGGCGATGCAGGCCGCGTACGAGTCGTAGTACGGCTCCAGGGCGATCACCTCGTCGCCGGGCTCCAGGAGCGCGAGCAGGGCGGCGGCGATGGCCTCGGTGGCGCCCGCCGTCACCAGGACCTCGGTGTCGGGGTCGTACGACAGGCCGTAGTGGCGTTTGTGGTGCGCGGCGATCGCGGTGCGCAGCTCGGGGACGCCCGGGCCCGGCGGGTACTGGTTGCCGCGTCCGTCCCGCAGCGCGCGTACGGCCGCCTCCCGGATCTCTTCGGGACCGTCCGTGTCCGGGAAGCCCTGGCCGAGGTTGATCGAGCCGGTACTCATCGCGAGGGCGGACATCTCGGCGAAGATCGTCGTCCCGAACGCGGCGAGCCGGCGGTTCAGGAAGGGGCGCGCGCTGGAGGTCATGCCGGTCATCCTCCGCCCAAGCTCTGGAGTTCCTCAACTCACCTTCGCCGACGGGCACCTGCGCAAGTCCACTACGCGCCGCCCCTGAACTGCGACCGCTACCCCAGGTCCGCCGCGCCGGAAGGCGGCTCCGGCATGGAGCCCGCAACGCCTTGGCCTCCGAGTTCGCCGTTGAGCCGGTGGGTGAGGATCATCGCCACATCGTCCGCCAAGTCGCCCTCGTTGTGGCGGATCAACGCCTGGTGCAGTTGCTCCAGGAATTCCGGTGGGGTGGTGTCGGCGTCCGTCCCCTCCATGGCCTCCGGCAGAGCGAAGAATTCGCCGTCGCGGTTGCGGGCCTCGATCACGCCGTCGGTGTACAGCAGCAGACGGTCACCGGGAACGAACGGATAGCTCTCAGGCTTGGCGGAGAGGTCGGTGGCGAGGTCTTCGAGGCCGAGAGGCGGCAACGGCGAGGGCGGCATCAGTGTCGTGGCCCTGCCCTGGTGCAGCAGCAGCGGCGGTGGATGCCCGCGGTTGACCAGCTGCACCACGGGTTCGTCCGGCACCTGTGCGATGAGCGCCGTGACGAACCCTTCCAGCAGAACTTCCTGGTCGTACGCACCCGGCACGGCGACTTCCCGTCGCAGCGCGGCCGCGCAGTGGTTCATGACCTCCACCAGCTCATCCTCGTAGTGCACGGCTTCCCGGAACGCACCCAACGTCACCGCGACGGCCCGCACCGCGACCAGCCCCTTGCCGCGGACGTCCCCCACGATCATCCGGACGCCGTACCGCGTCTGCACGGCCTCGTACAGATCACCGCCCACCTGTGCCCCCGTCCCCGCCGCGAGGGACAGGCTGCCCGCGAGCACTGGGCCCAGTCGCGCGGGTACGGGCCGCAGCACGACCTCCTGGGCCGCCACGGCGATCCGGCGGACCTGGTCGAGCTCTCTCTGCCTGCGCGTCTGCACAGCGCTGCTGGTGACGAAGCCGGCCAAGGAGACCAGGGACAGAGCCAGAAAATTGGTATAGACCTGAAGGGTGCCCCAGGCCCCGTTGTAGGTCGCGGTGGTCACACTGATCGCCAGCGCGAGAGCCGCCGCCGCGGTGGTGCCCCTGGGCCCCATCGTCACCGCCGCCAACGCCGGGACCGCGGTGAGGAAGGGCCCGGTGTAGATGAAGTGCGCAGGTGTGAGCTCGATGACCAGCACGGCCAGCGCCATCAAGAAGGGCACACACTGCATCAGCGTGAAGAGGACCCGGCTGCGCCTACCTGCCCCGGGCGGAGGCGGTGAGCGCAAAAGCGACTTCATGCCCCAAGCCTGCCCTGCTGACGCTCCCGGCTCCACTCTGCCGCCGGCCGTCCACGGCCGAGAGCGGGCCCGACGCGCCTTTGACCGTCACCCCTCCGCAAGCCTGTGCGATTCCGCGGCGCCGCTGCCGGGTAGGGCGCCCTCGGACGGATGACCGAATGGCGGGGGCGTCGCATGGGCCGGACGGGCCGGACGTGGTCCTGGCGGGCGGTCGGCGGGCTCGCCGTGCTGTGGCTCGCGGGGTGCGTGGCCGTGGTCTGGCTGCTGTTCGGCGCCCGGCTGGCCGCGCTGACCGGCATCGCGGGGCCGACCGGCACCTTCGTGATCGCCGGCTGCTTCGAGGGGCTGGAGGACACCGACACCCACTGCCGGGGCGAGTACACGCCGTCCTCCGCGTCCTCGTCCGCCGATGCGACGGCGGCGCGGCCGATGCTGCTCCGCTCCGCCTCCGGCGACCTCCGGCCGGGCACCCGGCGCGACGTCCGACTCGTCGGCGACACGGTCTTCGTGCCCTCGCCGCTCGCCGCCGCCGAATACGTCACCTTCGCCGGCTGGACGGCCGCCACCCTCGGCCTGCCCGGCCACTGGCTGCTCACCTCCGCCCGCCGGGGCCGCCTCCTCGACGGCGAGAACCACGTCTTCGCCTGGCTCGCCTCCCTGATCGGCGCCATCGCCCTCGGCATCCTCGGCCTCCCGGTGGCCTGGCTCCTGGCGATCTCCCGGGGGTAGGAGAGGCTTGCCACTCGCCGCTCGTCGGAACACTCGCCGCTCGTCAGGACAAACGTCGAGGCTGGGGGTCCACGCCCGTCCGATGCCCGGCAGCCGGGAGTCATCCCCACATGTGGATGCTCTGGAGTTCCTCAACTCTGCTTTGCGCCGTGAGGCGTGTGGGCATCCCCCTGTCACGCAAGACAGGAATCGAGAAGCGCGGCCCACGGGGGGCGGCTTCGGGGGAACGGAAGGAGGGTGACGCCATGATCATCGGCATCATCCTGGCGGTCGTCCTGCTCGTTGTGATCATGAAGGTCGTCAGCGCGGCCAAGAAGGGGCGGCGTCGTTCCAGGAGCAGTGCCGGCGGCACCGGCAGCTGGTGGGCCGGCGGCGCGGGGAGTGCCGCGTCCTGCGGTTCGTCCGGCGGTTCGTCGGGCGGGCACCACGGGGGTCACTCCTGTGGGGGCAACTCGTCGTGCGGAGGCTCGTCCTGCGGAGGCGGGTCCTCGTGCGGCGGCGGGGGCGGATGCGGCGGAGGCAGCTGACACGGGGCAGCTGAGCTCCTTGCGGGAAACGCATCCGGCGCACGGACGTGCCCGTCGGCCGACGACTGCCGACGGGCACGTCCGTGCGCGGGGCGCACGCCGTAGTTGAACAGTTGAGCTGTGTAGCCCTCGGGGGGATGGAAACCCCACGAAGTTGGGTAAAAACGCTGTGGCGGCACCACAGTTCATGATTCCCTCTAAACCACCAAAGCAGCCCTGGTACATCACCAAGCAGCCCTGGGCCGACAGGCCTCGGAAGTCCATCGGATGGTCCTGTCGGACACGTCCTTCGGATGCCCTTCCGGCCGGGCTGACCGGGCCGTTCCCCCGGTGTTGACCGGGTGCGCCGGAACCCCACCTCACCTTTGCGTGCTAGCGGAGCCGACCCATGCTCACGACCCTGAACACCTCGTACACCGACACGCGCGCGGCCGATCTCGCCTGGGCCCTGGGCCGCGAACCGCTGCCGGCCCTCGCCGCACTCGACCTCGAACTGGCCGGGGCGAAACTGCAGTTGAGACTGCTCGGAGCATCCCACCAGGTACTCCTGGAGGAGGAGCGTGGCAGTTGTTCGGAGACCGTCGCATGTATCTCCGGCAGCAGCACACCCTTGCCGCTCGGTGTCGCGAAGCGGTTCGGCGACTGGGAGTACGAGTTCGCGGCCCGGGTCGAGATTCTGTCCCCGGGTTCCTTCGCGGGCCGCGCCCAGGAGTTGCTGGCCCTGGTCTCCGACCACCCCCAGGGGCTCGCCGGCGTCTTCCCCGGCAGCCCGCACGCCTTCACCGCCATGCTCGCCCAGCGCCATGAGGGCCAGGTCCATTGGCGTACGTGGCACGCGTACCCGCAGGACGGCCAGTTGGTCGCGACGCGTACGCGGGTCGGCGTGCGGACGGACGCCCTCAGCCCGTCCGGCGTCTGAGGGCGAGCGCGCGGACACCGGAAGCGCGGCGGGACGAGGGAGGTGCGGATGGTGGGGTTCGCGGGCGGTGTGCCGGGAAGATGCCCAGGTCAACTCCATGTGCCATGAAGCGCAAGGGTTTCCACACGTGTGGGTGACGAACCGTAGTGGCGGCGTGACGTAGCGTTCACGGCGTGATCGAACCGCACGCGCCAGCTCCCCCCGGCGTGCCGCCGTCCTGGGGCGTCCAGGGTCAGGCGCGGCTGCCCGTCCGGCCGGGCATCGGCAGGTTCCTCGTCCTGGCGGGAGTGTTCGTCTGTGCCGCGTGCGGACTCGTGTACGAACTCGAACTCGTCGCCCTCGCCTCGTACTTGATCGGCGACTCGGTCACCCAGGCATCCGTCGTGCTCTCCGTCATGGTCTTCGCCATGGGCGTCGGCTCCCTCGTCGCGAAGCGGCTCCGCCCGTGCGCCGCGGCCGGCTTCGGCGCGGTCGAGGCGGCGCTCGCACTGGTCGGCGGATGCAGTGCGATGGCCCTGTACGCGGTGTTCGCCTGGACCGGCGGCTGGGGTGGCCTGTGGGCGGACGGACCCCGCTATCTGCTGGTGGCCTTCTCGCTCACCATCGGCCTGCTCATCGGTGCCGAAGTCCCCCTTCTCATGGAGCTGATACAGCGCATCCGCCGCCAGGACCCCGGCGGCGCGGTCGCCGACCTGTTCGCGGCGGACTACGTGGGCGCCCTCGTCGGTGGCCTCGCCTTCCCCTTCCTGCTGCTGCCCCTGCTCGGCCAGCTGACGGGCGCGCTGCTGACCGGAACGGTGAACGCGGTGGCGGGCGGAGCCCTCGTACTCGGCCTGTTCCGGGAGGACTTGACCCGCCGCGCGCGCTGGACGCTGCTGGTCGCCAACCTCCTCGTCCTCGGACTCCTCGCCTCGGCCGCGGTGCTGGTCGACGACTTCGAACGGGCCGCACGGCACGCCCTGTACGGGGCGGACGTGCGCGTCGCCCTCCGCACCGGCGTCCAGGAGGTCGTGCTCACCGGCGGCACCCGCGGCCGTCCCCTCCACCTCTTCCTCGACGGCCGCGCTCGGTTCAGCGGCCGCGACGAGCACCGCTACCACGAAGCGCTCGTCCACCCCGCGATGAACGGCCCCCACGCGCGCGTGCTGATCCTCGGCGGTGGTGACGGACTCGCCGCCCGCGAAGTGCTGCGCCACTCCGGGGTGCGCAGCGTCGACGTCGTCGAACCCGACGCGGACGTGGTCCGGCTGGCCCGCCACGACGCCGCGCTGTCCGCCCTCAACCGTCACGTGTACGACGACCCCCGGGTGCACGAGGTGACGGCGGACGCCTTCAGCCGGCTGCGCGACGCCCGTTCGACATACGACGTCGTCATCTCGGACCTGCCCGACCCGGGCATCACGGCGAGCACCAAGATGTACTCGCAGGAGTTCTACAGCCTCGCGCGCCGCGTCCTCGCGCCCGGCGGCCGGCTCGTGGTCCACGCCGGCCCGCTGGCCGACCGGCACCGGGCCTTCTGGACGGTCGACTCGACGATCCGCGCGGCCGGCCTGTTCACCAGGCCCTACCGCGTCGGCGGCCGGGACTCCGGCTTCGCCGCCGGTCCCGACCGCACCATCGGCGGCGCGGCGGGCTCCGCCGGCGACTGGGGCTTCATCCTGGCCTCCCGCACGCCCGCACCCCTGCGGCTGGCCTCCCACTGCCCACGGCTGCGCACCCTCACCCAGGCGGCCCTGACGGCCGACGCGCGCGCCGCCGACCGCAGCCGCGTCCCCCACCGCCTGCCGCCCTCCACGCTCGTGCATCCGCGGTACGCCGACTGAGGCGGAGGCGCGGGAATCCCGTGATACGCGGGTGCGGTCCGGGTCGTGCTGGGTAGGCTCGGCTGACATGGAGCATGAGGTGTTCGTTCCGTTTCCGGCCGGGCGGCTGAGGGAGGCCCTGGCGGATCCCGTCCGGATCGCCCGCGCGATCCCGGGTCTCCAGCAGGACGCGTCGGCCGTCTCCGACGGCGCGGCGGACACGGCTGCGCCGCCGGCCTCCGGGACCGGGCAGGACGCCGTCTCCGGAAGCGGACAGGACGCCGTCTCCGGGACCGGGCAGGACGCCGCGAAGATGTCCTCCCGCGCCGGCCGCGAGCCGGGCGAGGGCGCCGCGCGGGTCGCCGGGCGCCTGAAGGTCCGTGTCGCCGGGCACACGATCACCTATCGCGGCGCGTTTCTCGTCACCGCCCAGGACGACGGCTCGTACGCCGTCGAGGGCGACGCCACGGAGGTACGCGGCGGGGGCGCCGTGAAACTGGCGCTGACCCTGCGGCTCGTCTCCTCCGACGGCGGTACCACCCTCGCGTTCGGCGGCACGGCCTCCGGCGACGGCCGCGTGGCCGAACTCCCGCACGACGCGGTGTCCTCGGCCGGACTGCGCCTGCTGACCCGCTTCGGCGAAGGGCTGGCCGCGGGCCTCGCGACCCCGGCCGCCGCCACCCCCGACGCCGGAACCTCGCCCGACTCCGGGTCCGACTCCGGGTCCGACTCCGGGTCCGAATCCGCGCCCGACTCCGGGTCCGAATCCGCGCCCGAGCCCGGAGTCGAGGCCGACCCCGGGCATGAAGGCGGGCCGGCGTCCGAAGGCGGGGCCGGAGGCGAGGCCTCCTCCGCCTTCGACGCCGAGGTGCCGCCTCCCGGGCTCGGTTCCTCGGCCGGGGACGACGAGTTCGACGGGGAGGACTTCGTGGCGGCGGACGAGGAGCTGGGGAGCGAGGACGCGATGGCCGAGGCGGCGCATGCGCGGCGGACGATGATCGGGCGCAGCGCGGAGGAGGTGGACCACGCTCCTCCGCGTGGCCGCTACGCCCCCGTCCCGCCCCCGGAGGCCACCGCCGCCCGCGCCACCCTCCGCTGGGCGGCCCCCGCGGCGGCCCTCGCGCTGGCCTCGGCGATCGCCGTGACCCGGGCGCTGCGCAAGCGCCGGTGAGGGCGGCGAACCACGCGGCGCTCCCGCCCCAGTAGGGTCGACTCCGTGAGTAACGAAGACATCACGCTGACCGCGGGTGACGCGGAGGTGACCGTGACGCCGGGGAACGGCGGACGGGTCGGAGGTCTGCGGGTCGGCGGCGTCGAACTGCTCAGGCAGGGCGCGAAGTTCGGGTGCTTCCCGATGGCTCCGTGGTGCGGGCGCATCCGCGACGGCCGGTTCCTCGACGGCGCCTCCCTCCGGCAGATGCCGCTCAACTCCCCGCCGCACGCGATCCACGGCACCGCCCGGGACGGGGCCTGGGCCACGGCCCGCGTCACCGGGAGCGAGGCCGTGATCACGTACGGCCTGGTGGACCCCTGGCCGCACCCCGCCCGCGTCACCCAGGCCTTCGCCCTCACCGAGGACGCTCTGACGCTCACCATGTCCGTGGAGACGTACGCGGACTCGTTCCCGGCCCAGATCGGCTGGCATCCCTGGTTCAACAGGAACCTGGGGGAGGGCGGCGAGGACGTCCGCGTCGACTTCCGGCCCGCCTGGCAGGAGGAGCGGGGCGACGACCAGCTGCCCACCGGCCGCCGGGGCGACCCGAAGCCCGGCCCCTGGGACGACTGCTTCGGCATGCCGGGCGGTGTCGACGTGACGCTCACCTGGCCGGGGCGGCTCGAGCTGAAGGTCGGCAGCCGCGAGGAATGGGTCGTCGTCTACGACGAGCAGGAGGCGGCCGTGTGTGTGGAGCCGCAGACCGGTCCGCCGAACGGGCTCAACACCCACCCCCGCCTGGTCACGCCCATCGAGCCCCTCGAAGCCACCACGACCTGGAGCTGGCGGCGGCTCTAAGCTGGCGTCCATGAGTGATGTACGCGGCGCGCTGCTGCAGCAGATCAAGGACAAGGCCGTGGTGCACGGCAAGGTGACCCTCTCCTCGGGTCTTGAGGCCGACTATTACGTGGACCTGCGCCGGATCACGCTGGACGGCGAGGCCGCTCCGCTCGTCGGACAGGTCCTCCTCGACCTCACCGCCGACCTGGACTTCGACGCGGTCGGCGGGCTGACCATGGGCGCCGACCCGGTCGCCGGGGCCATGCTGCACGCGGCCTCCGCGCGCGGCCGCAGGCTGGACGCCTTCGTCGTCCGCAAGGCCGCGAAGGCGCACGGCCTGCAGCGCCGTGTCGAGGGTCCCGAGATCAAGGGCCGGCGTGTCCTCGTGGTCGAGGACACCTCGACCACGGGCGGCTCCCCGCTCGAGGCCGTCCAGGCCGTCCGGGAGGCCGGGGCCGAGGTCGTCGGCGTCGCCACGATCGTCGACCGTGCCACCGGTGCCGCCGAGAAGATCGAGTCGGGCGCCGGTGTTCCGTACCTCTTCGCCTACTCCAAGGGCGAGTTGGGCCTGGACTGACGATGCCCCCGCGGGGCCCCGCCGAACGCGGGGTCCCGTATGTCGGACAGGGTGTCTGGAGCATCCGGCGACGTCTGGAAGGATGGGGCCGACGATGATGTCGCCCCCCTAGGTCAGGGCCATAAGCACCAGTCCCGTCGTACGGCAGCAGCAGTACGCAGACCCGCACATACAAGGAGCGGACAGATGCCCATCGCAACCCCCGAGGTCTACAACGAGATGCTCGACCGGGCGAAGGCAGGCAAGTTCGCCTACCCGGCCATCAACGTGACCTCGTCCCAGACCCTGCACGCTGCGCTGCGCGGCTTCGCGGAGGCGGAGAGCGACGGCATCATCCAGATCTCCACCGGTGGTGCGGAGTTCCTGGGCGGTCAGCACAACAAGGACATGGTGACCGGCGCCGTCGCGCTCGCCGAGTTCGCGCACATCGTCGCCGCGAAGTACGACATCACGGTCGCGCTGCACACGGACCACTGTCCCAAGGACAAGCTGGACGGCTACGTACGTCCGCTGATCGACATCTCCGCCGAGCGCGTCGCCAGGGGTGAGAACCCGCTGTTCCAGTCCCACATGTGGGACGGCTCCGCCGAGACCCTCGCCGACAACCTGGCCATCGGCCAGGAGCTGCTCGCCAAGGCCGTCGCCGCGAAGATCATCCTCGAGGTCGAGATCACCCCGACCGGCGGCGAGGAGGACGGCGTCAGCCACGAGATCAACGACGAGCTGTACACGACCGTCGACGACGCCCTGCGCACCGCCGAGGCCCTGGGCCTCGGTGACAAGGGCCGCTACCTGCTCGCCGCGTCGTTCGGCAACGTGCACGGCGTGTACAAGCCGGGCAACGTCGTCCTGCGCCCCGAGCTCCTCAAGGACCTCCAGGAGGGCGTGTCCGCCAAGTACGGCAAGGCGAGCCCGTTCGACTTCGTCTTCCACGGCGGATCCGGCTCCACCGCCGAGGAGATCGCCACCGCGCTGGAGAACGGCGTCGTGAAGATGAACCTCGACACCGACACCCAGTACGCCTTCACCCGGCCCGTCGTGGACCACATGTTCCGCAACTACGACGGTGTCCTGAAGGTCGACGGCGAGGTCGGCACCAAGTCGAAGTACGACCCGCGCACCTGGGGCAAGCTCGCCGAGGCCGGCATGGCCCAGCGCGTGACCGAGGCGTGCGCCGCCCTGCGTTCCACGGGCACCCGGCTCAAGTAGTCGACCGGCGGTCGCCCGGCAGTCGTATCTCCGGGAGGGCCCGGCACCCGCCACGGTGCCGGGCCCTTCCGTATGCTCCGAGGTATGGCTGTGCCTGCGCGGGACGCATCGGACGACAGACCTGCGGTACGGATCGCCTCCCCGACCGGGAAGTGGATCCTGCTGACCACCGTCCTCGGCTCCAGCATGGCCCTGCTGGACTCGACGGTCGTCAATGTGGCCCTGCCGAGCATCGGCCGTGACCTGGACGCGGGCCTCGCCGCCCTCCAGTGGATCGTGAACGGCTACACGCTGTCGCTGGCCGGGCTGATCCTGCTGGGCGGCTCGCTCGGGGACCGCTTCGGGCGCCGGAAGATCTTCGTCATCGGTGTGGTGTGGTTCGCGGCCGCTTCGCTGCTGTGCGGGCTGGCTCCGAACGTGGGTGTGCTCATCGCGGCCCGCGTCCTCCAGGGCATCGGCGGGGCGCTGCTCACCCCGGGTTCGCTGGCGCTCATCCAGGCCTCCTTCCACCCGGACGACCGGGCCCGTGCGGTCGGTCTGTGGTCGGGCTTCGGGGGTGTCGGGGCCGCCGTCGGGCCGTTCCTGGGCGGCTTGCTGGTGGACGGACCCGGCTGGCGCTGGGTCTTCCTGCTGAACATCCCCGTCGCGATGCTCTGCGTCCCGGTCGCCCTGCGGCACGTGCCGGAATCCGCTGGGGACACCTCCCGCTCGAGCGGAGCCGAGAGCGGGGGAGGGAAGTCGCACCGCGGGTTCGACGTCCTGGGCGCCGTACTCGGCGCGCTCTCGCTCGCCCTGGTGACCTATGCCCTGATCGAGGCCACCAGCGGTTCCGTGCTCGTGCCGGTGGCGGCGGTCGGCGGCGTGGCCGTGGGGGTGGCCTTCGTGTACGTCGAGCGGCGGCGGCCCGATCCGATGATGCCGCTGGACATCTTCGCCTCGCGCCAGTTCACGGCCGTCAACCTGGTGACCCTGTGTGTCTACGCGGCGTTCGGCGGCTTCTTCTTCCTGACCGCGCTCCAGCTCCAGGTCGTGGCGGGCTACTCCGCGCTCGGGGCCGGTACGGCGCTGCTCCCCACCACGGTCCTGATGCTGCTCTTCTCCGCCCGCTCCGGCGAACTCGCCCAGCGCATCGGCCCGCGCATCCCGCTGACGGTCGGACCGCTGTTGTGCGCGGTGGGCATGCTTCTGATGCTGCGGGTGGGCGAGGGCGCGTCGTACGTCGCCGATGTGCTGCCCGCGCTGCTGGTGATGGGCCTCGGCATGGTCACCCTGGTCGCGCCGCTGACCGCCACCGTCCTGGCCTCCGTGGACACCGGGCGGGCGGGCCTGGCCAGCGGGATCAACAACGCGGCGGCCCGCGCGGCCGGGCTCGTCGCCGTGGCCGCGCTGCCGCTGCTCACCGGGATGGGACCGGAGGCGTACCGCTCGGCGGACGCCTTCGACGCGGCCTTCAACCGGGCGATGCCGCTGTGCGCGGGCGTGCTGGTGCTCGGCGCGATGGTGGCCTTCGCGACCGTACGGCGCCCGCCGCCCGACTGCACACGCCCCGAGTGCCGTACGCACGGCTGGCTGACGGCGCCCCCACTGGAGCCCGAGCACTCCCGGGGTGTCCTGGGGGCCAGGGGCTCGAAGGGCTCCGCCGGCTCGACAGGTTCCACGGGCTCGACAGGCTCTACGGCTTCCGGCGCCGATCCGGCTCCGTGACCGTGCCGGCGGTGTCGATGCCGGAGCAGCCCTTGCCCCGGGGGCCGTCCGCTGCGGCAGTGGCTGTGGGTGCGCGTGAGCACGTTCGGCGCATGCCGAAGGCGGTGCGGCCGTGGAACGGGCCGTTCCACGGAGGCCGTGGGCAACCGTTGCCGATCACGGACGACGGACAATGGAGCAGACTGGAGCCCATGACGATTCACGAGAACCTCCTCGGGGGACCGCCCCCGACCCACCTCCCCGACGACCCGGAGCCGCGCGAGCTCCTCGCGAACGGCACGGCCCCCGCCGATGTCGCCGCCAAGTACCCCACCTCCTCCCTCGCCTGGGCGCAGCTCGCCGACGAGGCGTTCGAGCGTGGCAGTGTCGTCGAGTCGTACGCCTACGCCCGTACCGGCTACCACCGTGGTCTGGACGCCCTGCGCCGCAGCGGCTGGAAGGGGCACGGCCCCGTGCCCTGGGAGCACGAGCCGAACCGCGGCTTCCTGCGCGCCCTGCACGCCCTCGCCCGCGCCGCGCAGTCGATCGGCGAGCAGGAGGAGTACGAGCGCTGCAGCCAGTTCCTGAAGGACTCCTCGCCGACGGCGGCCCAGACCCTGGGCTAGGCCGGACGGGTCCTGGAGACCGGCCGGTTTCCAGGGCCGTGAAGCGGGTCCGCCTGGTGTGACCAGGCGGACCTTGCGGTTTCGGGGGACGATTGTGTTGGATGCCCGGTGGGGACCGGGGCCCCCGTGTCGGTAACGGCAGGGGCGGACCGCTACCCGGAGCACATTGCAGGAGACAGCGATGTCCCACCAGGCTCAGCCCGCGAAGGCTCAGGAGCCCGAGACTCCGCATCTCGACTTCCAGGGCACGACGCCGTACGAGGACTACGTACAGGCCGACGTGCTCACCCACCTCCAGCACACCCTCTCCGACGACCCCGGAGAGATGGTCTTCCTGGTGACGACCCAGGTCATGGAGCTGTGGTTCACGGTCATCGTCCACGAGTGGGAGACGGCGGCCAAGGCGCTGCGCTCGGACGACGTCCCCGTCGCGGTGGCCGCGCTGAAGCGGTCCGTGCGCCAGCTGGAGGCGCTCAACGCCTCCTGGCGTCCGCTCGGGCAGCTCACCCCCGCGCAGTTCAACTCCTACCGCTCGGCCCTCGGCGAGGGCTCCGGATTCCAGTCCGCGATGTACCGGCGCATGGAGTTCCTGCTCGGCGAGAAGGCCGCGTCCATGCTCGTTCCGCACCGGGGCGCGCCGCGCGTGCACGCCGAGCTGGAGAAGGCACTGCACGAGCCGAGCCTGTACGACGAGGTGCTGCGGCTGCTCGCGCGGCGCGGCCACGCGATCCCGGCCGCGGTGCTGGAGCGTGACGTGTCGCTGCGCTACGAACCCTCGCCCGAGGTCGAGGCCGCGTGGACGGCCCTGTACGCCGGCGACGACACCGACGAGCTCGCGCGGCTCGGCGAGGCGCTGACCGATGTCGCCGAGCTCGTGTGGCGCTGGCGCAACGACCACCTCGTCGCCACGCGGCGGGCGATGGGCTCGAAGACCGGCACGGGCGGCTCCGCCGGGGTGGCCTGGCTGGAGAAGCGCGCGCAGAAGAACGTGTTCCCCGAGCTGTGGACGGCGAGGTCCTATGTCTGAGCGAGGCGCTGTGTCCGCGCAGGCCGCGCGGGCGGCGGAACTGGACGCCGCCGACGAACTCGCCGGGCTGCGCAAGCAGTTCGTGCTCGACGACGTGGTGTACCTGGACGGGAACTCGCTCGGCGCGCTGCCGGTCGGGGTCCCCGGCCGGGTCGAGGACGTCGTACGCCGGCAGTGGGGCGAACTGCGCATCCGCTCCTGGGAGGAGAGCGGGTGGTGGACCGCGCCCGAGCGCATCGGCGACCGGATCGCCCCGCTGGTCGGCGCGGCACCGGGACAGATCGTGGTCGGCGACTCGACCAGCGTGAACGTCTTCAAGGCGCTGGTGGGCGCGGTACGGCTGGCGGGCGACGGGCGGGACGAGATCCTCGTCGACGCGACGACGTTCCCCACGGACGGGTACATCGCGGCGTCCGCGGCCCGTCTGACCGGCTGCGAGCTGCGCCCGGTCGACCCCGACGAGGTGCCCTCGGCGATCAGTTCCCGCACGGCGGCGGTGCTGCTCAACCACGTCGACTACCGCACGGGCCGACGCTACGACCTCCCGTCCCTGACGTCCGCGATCCATTCCGCGGGCGCGCTGGCGGTGTGGGACCTGTGCCACAGCGCGGGCGCCCTGCCGGTCGGGCTGGACGAGCACGGGGTGGACCTGGCGGTCGGGTGCACCTACAAGTACCTGAACGGCGGCCCGGGTTCACCCGCGTACCTCTATGTCCGCGCCGGTCTCCAGGACCGCTTCGACTCTCCGCTGCCCGGCTGGAACTCGCATGCCGACCCCTTCGGCATGAGCCCGTCGTACGCACCCGCGCCGGGCGCGCTGCGCGGGCGGGTCGGCACGCCGGACATCCTGTCGATGCTGGCCCTGGAAGCGGCGCTGGAGGTGTGGGACGGCGTCTCGATCGACAGCGTCCGAGCCAAGTCGCTCGCCCTGACCGACTTCTTCCTGGAGTGCGTCTCCGCGTACGTCCCCGAGGGCCGGGTCGAGTCCGTGACCCCCTCCGCCCACGCGGAACGGGGCAGCCAGGTGGCCCTGCGCTGCGCGGACGCGGGCGCCGTGATGAAGCGCCTGATCGACCAGGGCGTCGTGGGCGACTTCCGCCACCCGGACATCCTCCGCTTCGGCTTCACCCCCCTGTACGTCGGCTTCGCCGAGACGGAACGAGCCGCACGAACCCTGGCGGAAACCCTGAGCTGAAACAGCCAACGGGGCCAAATTCAGCCCCTCAAGTTCAGCCCCTCCGGTGCGCGGAGACCCCGGCTTCGGCCAAATTCAGCCCCTCCGGCGTTTGAGGAGCGGGGTCTGGGGCGGAGCCCCAGGTACGGGAAGGGTAGGGGCGGAGGGGGCGAAACCCCTCTGGCCCTACCCGACCGGGGTGCACCGGCCCGGCAACGACGGGGGTTCAGGGACCCGTCAGGCAGACGGCCGGGCGACCCGGGGACCTGACTCCGGTACCGGGGAACTCCGGTACCGGAGGCCGGCTCCCCCGGTGCAGGCCCCCGGCCGGAAGCGTCACTCGGCAACCACGAACACCCCCGCCACGGCAGCGGCAACCGCAGCCCCCGCCGCCCGCTCCGCATCGGCGACCCCCGGCACCACCCCCGTGGTGAGCAGCCCGTAGTACAACGGCGCCGAAACCGCCCGCACCACCCCCACCGCATCCGTCCCCACCGGCAACTCCCCCCGGGCGACGCCCTGTTCCACACAGGGCGCCCACTCGGCGACCCGCACCTCGTAGAACCTCCGCAACGCCTCGGCCGTACGCGCGTCGCACGCCCCCGCGGCGATCACCGCGCGGAACAGCGCCCCCTGCCGAGGATCGGCGAGCGTCCGCCGTACGAGATCGGCGTTGGCCCGCAGATCCCCGAGCACGCTCCCCGTGTCCACCCGCGGAAGCGACTGCTCGGCCATGTCGCCGAGCAGATCGGCGACCAGACCGGCCACCGACCCCCAGCGCCGGTACACGGTCGTCTTGCCCACCTCGGCCCGCCGGGCGACATCGGCCAGATCGAGATGCGCGAACCCCTCCTCGGCGAGCACATCCCCGGCAGCCCGCAGAACGGCCGCACGGACACGCGCGGTACGCCCCCCGGGCCGTACGGTGCCGGGCTCGGCGGACTCGTCCGGCTCGGGCCGTACGATGCCGGATTCGGCGGACTCGGCGCACATGACGGTCTCCTTCGTCGATCACGTTCCGGACGGCTGGACGCCACGGTCAGCGTAACGAAACAGCAGAACCGTTTACCCCTCACCGAGCGTGACAACCCGGTGTCGACGCACGTCACCGGCCTGATACCGTCCCCGCCAACGGCCGAATCTTCCCTGGTCCGCCAAATCCGTTTCACCGCTGAGAGGTTGGAGCATGCAGGACGACGCCGCATCCCGGGACGGCGCCGACGCCGAGGCACAGCACGGCGCCGGAGCACAGCGCGAAGCTGCCGCCGAGCGCGAGGCCGCCATCGCGCGCGATGCCGCCGAAGAGGCGTCCGCCTTCTCGCACCCGGCCGTGGACCCCGACGTCACCATGGCGTACGGAGACCACCCCGACCAGGTGATCGACTTCTACGCCCCGCGCGATCCCGACCCGGCGGTGCTCACCCCGCTCGTGGTCGTTCTGCACGGTGGCGCCTGGCGTGCCCCGTACGACCGCCGCCACATCACCCCGTTCGCGGACTTCCTGACCCGCCGCGGTTTCGCCGTGGCGAACGTCGAGTACCGCCGCGGCGAGGCGACGCCCCCCGCGCCGGGCGGGGCCGCGATTCCCGCGCAGGGCGGCCCGGCGGTCCCCGGACCCGACGGTGGGGCCTCTTCCGGAGGTCCGGTCGCCGGTCGGTGGCCCGACACCTTCGACGACGTGGCGGCCGCGCTCGACGCGCTGCCCGCCCTCGTACGCGTGGCGCTCCCGCAGGCCGACCCCCGGCGCATGGTGGTCACCGGCCACTCGGCGGGCGGTCACCTGGCCCTGTGGGCGGCGGCCCGTCACCTGCTGCCCGCCGACGCGCCCTGGCACACCGCCCGCCCCGCACCGCTGCGCGGCGTCGTCGCCCTCGCCCCGATCGCGGACTTCCAGGTCGCGGAGAAGCTCGATGTCTGCGGCGGTGCGGCCCGCCAACTTCTGGGCGGGGAAGCCAAGTTCGCGGAACGTCTGCCGTACGCCGACCCGGTGCGACTTCTCCCGACCGGCATCGCCACCACCCTCGTCCAGGGCCGTACCGACATCGTCGTTCCGCAGGCGGTCGCCGAGTCGTACGCGGACGCCGCCGCCAAGGCGGGTGAGGTGGTCGGCCTCACGCTTCTGGAGGACGTCGGTCACTTCCCCCTGATCGACCCGGCCGCCGACGCCTGTGCCGTGGTGGCGGAGGAGATCGCCCAACTGGCCTGGTAGCCGAGGAACCGGCCCGGCAGCCAGGGCAGTTGACCGCACTCTCCTGAACCCCGGTCATACCCGTAGTACCTGAGAGCTACCTCCCAGGTGAGTTCCACAGCGGGACGCGGACGACATGTGACGGTCCGTAATTTCCCTTCCAGTGACGCCCGACGAACGGGCGGACGGGGAGGGACGGACATCATGGAATTCCGGGCGAAGGCGGCCGCCAGGGGGAGAGCGGACGTCTCCGCGCACCCGCCGCGGGGCAGGCCGACCGCGTCGGCCGAAGGCCCACGCCGCCGCCGCGCGGGAGGCCGGTTCGCCCGTCGGCTGCGCCGGACGCTGCTCGCCGCGCTCGTCACGGCGGCCGTCGTCGTCCCCGTGTCCGCCGCCGCCCGGCCGGAGATCCCCGCGCCCGCGCCCGCGCTCCTCGCGCCGCTGACGGCGGTGACCCTGGGCAAGGCGTACGAGGCGAACCGGGCCAACGCCGCGGAGGCGGCCCGGATGGCCGCGGACCACGGCGACCGCACCCGGGCCGCCGCCGACCGTGCCATGGCCGCCCCCTCCCGCCGTTTCCTCTCCTTCGACGGCCGGGGCCCCGGCCGGGCCGTCGAGGTCTTCGGCGACCTCGCCCACGCCGACCGCGTGGCGGTCCTGGTGCCCGGCTCGGACACCACGCTGGAGACGTACGACCGGTTCCGCGCCGGTGCCCTCGCCCTGCGCGAGCGACTCGGCCCGCGCGGGGCCGTCCTCGCCTGGCTCGGGTACGAGACACCGGGCACCGTGAGCACCACGGTCCTGACGACGGACCGCGCGGAGGGCGCGGCGCCCGTGCTGCGGGCGTTCCTGCGCCAACTGCGCGGTGTCGTCGGCCGGTCGGCACACCTGACCCTGCTGTGCCACTCGTACGGCACGGTGGTCTGCGGCCGCGCGGTCCCGGGTTCGGAGGCGAGCGACATCGTCTTCGTCGGCAGCCCCGGCACCGGAGCGTCCTCCGCCGCCGCGCTGCACACCTCCGCCCGCGTCTGGGCGGCCCGCGGCTCCGCCGACTGGATCGCGCATGTCCCGCACGTGAGCGCCGGCCTCCTCGGCACGACCGTCGGCTTCGGCACCGACCCGGTGTCCCCGTCGTTCGGCGCCCGGGTCTTCCGGGCCGGCTCCCACGGCCACAGCGATTACTTCGAACCGGGCTCGGTGTCCCTGGCCAACCTCGCCCGCATCGTCCTCGGCGACACCTCGGAGGTGACCCGTGCGTGAAGTGACCGGCACAGCCGCGCAGGCCGGCGTACGGACCGCGATCCACCGCATCGACCGGGCCACCCCCGTCGAGCGGGACCGCGCCGTCGACGCCCTGCGCGCCCTCGCGATCCTGGGCGTCGTCCTGGGCCACTGGCTGGTGACGGCACTGGTCGCCGACGGCGGAGCACTGCGCGCGGCCAGCCCGTTGCGGCACATGCCGTGGCTGGCCCCGATCTCCTGGGTCTTCCAGACGCTCGCCGTGTTCTTCCTGGTGGGCGGTCATGTGGCGACGAAGAGTCATGCGTCGGCGCGGGCGCGCGGCACGACGTACGGGCAGTGGCTGCGCGCCCGGCTGAGCCGCCTCCTGAGGCCGGTCGCCGCGGTGTCGGCCCTCTGGGCGGTGGCGACGGTCTGCCTGGTCGCGTCCGGTGCCGACCTCGGCACGGTGCACACGCTGGTGAAGCTGGCGTTGTCCCCGCTCTGGTTCCTGGTGGTCTTCGCCGGGCTGACGGCGGCGACACCGCTGCTGACGCGGGTCAACCCGCTGTGGCCGCTGGCCGTCGTTCTCCACGTGGACGTCATTCGCTTCGGCCTCGGCGGCCCGGCATGGCTCGGCTGGGTGAACGTCGTGGCCGGCTGGCTGGTCCCGTACACCCTGGGTGCCGCCTGGACGCGCGGTGAGCTGGAGCGGCGGCGCGCGGGCTGGGTGCTGCTCGGCGGCGGAGCCGTGGCGACGGTGGTGCTGGTGGCGTGGGCCGGCTATCCGGCGTCCATGGTCGGTATACCGGGTGCCGCGGTCTCCAACCTGAACCCGCCGACGCTGGCCGCGGTCACCTTCGGCCTGGCTCAGTGCGGACTCGCGCTGCTGCTGCGCGAGCCGCTGCGCCGGGGGATGCGGCGCCCCGTGGTCTGGGCGGGGATCGCCTTCGCCAACCTCTCCGCGATGACGATATTCCTCTGGCACCAGACGTCCCTGATGGCGGTCACCGCCCTCGGTCTGCTCGCGGGCCGGCTCCCCGGTCTGCACACCACCCCCGACACCCTGACGTGGGTGGCCGCGAGAGTCGCCTGGCTGCCCGTCTTCGTCTGCGCCCTCGCCCTGTGCTGGTGCGCCTTCGGCGTCCATGAGCGGGGACCCCGCCGCCCCGGCGGCCGTACGTCCCGAGTCGTCCGCGTCCACCGAGGCTCCGGTCCGGCCACCCCCAAGGCGGCGCCCCGTGCCTAGGGTTGACGACGTGACCAATGAGGAGCGCCGGCCCCCGAGCAGCGAACCCGCCGTGCTCTCAGACGACCGCTCACGCCCGCGCGAGGCCCCCGCCCTCGCCGCCGCGCCCATCAGCCGCGCTTCCCGCATACAGGCACTGGCCCAGGCTCCCTTCGCGTTCCTGCGCGGGATCCTGGCCGAGCTCGCGTTGCCGACGGCCGCGCCGCTGCCTCCGTTGTCCCGCCCCCGCCGGCTGCGTCGGCTGCCGCATGTCGTGCTGTGCTGGATCGCGCTCGGCCTCGGACTGGCGGCCATGGACGAGCTGAGCGACGGCTATCGACTGGGTTTTCCGCTGGGCACGGTGAGCGGCATCGCGCTGGGCGCGGCGATCGTGCTCGCGCTGTGGCGTCCCGTGCCGGCCTGGTGGCTGTCGCTGGGCACCACCGTGGTGGCCGCCGTCGCCGCCCGCTCGCACCTGGTGGCGGACATTCCGATCCCGGGACCGGACTGGCCCTGGAGCACGTCCGCGATCACGGCGCAGGCCTTCGTGCTCTTCCTGCTCGCCCTGCGGGTGCCCGCACGCGTCGCCGTCGGCGCACTGGCCCTGACCGGTCTGGCCACGTATGTCCTGCAGGGTCTGATGGGCGGACCGTCCTATCGCGCGACGGGCCTGCTGGCCGGACCGTCGTACCGTCCCACCGGTGCGCTGGCGGTGGTCGTCTTCGCCGCCGTCGTCCTTCTCGGCACGGCACTGCGCGGTCGCCGCGAGGCGCGCACCCAGCTGGTCGAGCAGGCCTCGCTGACCGAGGAGGAGCGCGCCCGCCGCACTCTCCTGGAGGAGCGCAGCCGTATCGCGCGCGAGCTGCACGACGTGGTCGCGCACCACATGTCGGTGATCTCCATTCAGGCGCAGGTCGCCCCGCACCTGGTCGAGAACCCGACGGAGGAACTGAAGGAGAACCTGGAGGGCATCCGGCAGAACGCCCTGGAGGCGTTGACCGAGCTGCGCCGTGTGCTCGGAGTCCTGCGTTCGGAGAATCCGGAGGACCCGTACGGCCTCGGTGCGGGCGCGGGCGTGGCTCCGGACGCTCCGCAGCCCACGCTGGACCGCCTCGACGCCCTGGTCGAGAACACCCGCGCGGCGGGACTGGACGTGACCACGGAGATCACCGGGGAGCAGCTTCCCCTGGCGCCGGGCGTGGAGCTGTCGGCGTACCGGATCATCCAGGAAGCGCTGAGCAACGCCCTGCGGCACGCGCCGGGTTCCGCGGTCGAGGTGGAGCTCTGGCACTTCCCGCGCGGCCTCCAGGTCAGGGTCGTCAACTCGCGTCCCGAGCGCCCCGCTCCGCCGTCCCCGGGCGCGGGACACGGACTGCTCGGTATGCGGGAGCGCGTCGCGATGCTCGGTGGCACCCTCGTGACCTCGGAGACGTCCTGCGGCGGCTTCGCGGTGGCGGCCTTCCTCCCGCGCAACGGCATCGCGCCCCCCGACGGCGCGGCTCCCACCCTCGATGCCGCCCGGACCGACGACACCATCGCAGGCCTCCCAGGAGAAGAGACTCCATGACGACCGTGAGCGGCACCATCCGCGTACTGATCGCCGACGACCAGCAGATGGTCCGGCAGGGATTCACCGTGCTGCTCAACACCCAGCCCGACATCGACGTCATCGGCCAGGCGGTCGACGGACTCGACGCGGTTCTCCAGGTCGCCGAACTCGCCCCGGACGTCGTTCTGATGGACATCCGCATGCCCGAACTCGGCGGCATCGAGGCGACCCGCCGCATCACCACGGACACTCCGCACATCAAGGTCCTGGTGCTCACCACGTTCGACCTCGACGAGTACGTCTACGAAGCCCTCCGCGCCGGCGCCTCCGGCTTCCTCCTCAAAGACGCCTCGGCGGATCAACTCGCGGAGGCGGTCCGTGTGGTGGCGGCCGGTGACGCGCTCCTCGCCCCCGGCATCACGCGCCGCCTCATCGCCGAGTTCTCCCGCCTCGACTCCACCCCGCGCGCACCCCTGAAGCAACGCGTCGGCGACCTCACCGAACGCGAAACCGAGGTCCTGGCCCACATCGCCCAGGGCCTCTCCAACGCCGAGATCGCCCAACGCCTGGTGGTGGCCGAGCAGACCGTGAAAACCCACGTGGGCCGCATCCTCGTCAAACTGGGCCTGCGCGACCGCACCCAAGCGGCAGTCTTCGCCTACGAATCGGGCCTGATCCGCCCCACGGGCTACTGACCCACCCCCGCCCCTCCCACGACCACAAATCCCCAACCACGCACCTCACACCGGCCCCCACCCCCGCCCCCCACTTCCGCCCCCCACTTCCGCCCCCCTTTTCCCCCCACTTCCGCCCCCCACTTCCGCCCCGCCTCGCCTCTACCCGACCGACCCTGGAGCTTCCGCCCCACCCCCCGCGCCTCAAACGCCGGAGGGGCTGAAATTGCCCCCGGCCGGGACGAAAAGGAAATTCCCCCGGCCGGGGCTGAGAAGTGGAAACGCGCCCGCAGCCAAAAGGCGCAACAGCGGGGCGGCGCCCAACCCCCCGCGCACCCGCAGTGGACAGCGCACGGGAGGGGCCGTGCCGGTACATCCCAAATGTCCGTCGCTTACGTCCGGATCGAGCAGCGGCTCGCGTCAAGACTCACGTCTGATCCAGCGGCGACGGACTGGGATGTACCGGCACGGCCCCGCCCCACAACGAAACCCGCACTGGGAGCGCGCCCGCACTGGGAACGCGCCCGCGCCGGGAACCGCACAGGCACCCCGCAGGCCCCCACCCCGCCCCACCCGTAGTACCTGAGACGGACCCCCAAGAACCCTCCTCGCAGGTGACGACCGCACCCCCCGCCCGGCCCTACCGTTTTGAACGTGACCGATACGACCCAGACGCAGACGACACCTCCGCCCCCCGGCGGTGCCGGGAAGCTCCCCGGCGGCGCCGGGGCCAAGCCCCGCAGCCCGGAGTACCGCCTCGCCGCGGACGCCGTGCGCGGCCTGCGGCAGGACATGTTCCACGACGCCTTCGCCTACCGCCCCCTCCCCCGTATGCGCACGGACGGCCCCGTCACCCGCCGCCTCCCCGGGACCCTGCGCGCATACGCGGCCTGGACCCCGCACGCGGCGGTGGCGGCGGCCGGTCTGCTGGCGATGGCCGCGGGCTACAGCGCCGGCGACGGCGGCACGTTCGGACCCCTGTGCGGGCTCCTCGCCCTGCTCCCGGTCCTGGCGACCCTGGTCCGACCGGTCGGCGCCTTCTGGTTCTCGATGGCGGCGGCCCCGGTCGTCGCGATGTTCGGCAGCATCTGGAGCGACTGGCCGTGGGCACCCGGCAGCTTCATCGCGCATGTCACGGTGCTGACGGTAGTGGCCCTGCGGTCACGCCCCCGTGTCGCGGCGTGGATGTGGCTGCTGACCGCGGCGTACAGCCTGATCGCCGAGACCCTCTTCGGCGAGGGGTACTACAGAGTCAACACAGTGCCGCTGCTCTTCGTCTCCGCGCTGGCCCTCCTGGTCGTCACCGTCCTGAACATCCGCAGGGAGGCCGAGCAGGAGGTGACGGCCCACCAGTCGGAGACGGCACAGGAGCGTTCCAGGCGCACGCTGCTCGAAGAGCGCACGACGATCGCCCGTGAGCTGCACGACGTGGTCGCGCACCACATGTCGGTGGTCGCCATCCAGGCGGAGGCGGCGCCCTACCGGGTGGAGAATCCGCCCCCGGAGCTGGAGCAGGCCTTCGTCACGATCCGGGAGAACGCGGTGGCGGCGCTGACCGAGCTGCGCCGTGTGCTGGGCGTGGTCAGGGCCGAGGACTACGAGGCCCCGGACGCTCCGCAGCCCACCCTCGCCGATCTGGACGCGCTCCTCGCCAATGTGCGGGACGCGGGTCTGACCGTGGAGAAGGCGGTCACCGGCGGGGTGCGTGAACTTCCGCAGGGCGTGGAACTGTCGGCGTACCGGATAGTCCAGGAGGCCCTCAGCAACACGCTGCGGCACGCACCGGGCGCGTCGGCCCGCGTCGAGGTCGGCTATGTCCTCGGCGGGCTCGGCCTGCGCATAGTCAACGGTCCCGCGCCGGCGACGCTCCTGGAGAAGTCCACGCACGGCGCGGGGCACGGCATCACGGGTATGCGCGAGCGGGTCACGATGCTGGACGGTGAGATGACGGCGGGCGTCACGGACGACGGAGGGTACGAGGTGGCGGTGTTCCTGCCGGTGCCGTCGGGGGAGGAGACCGCATGACGGGCGGCACGATCCGTGTGCTGATCGCCGACGACCAGATGATGGTCCGCGAGGGCTTCTCCGTGCTGCTCGGCGCGATGCCGGACATCGAGGTGGTCGGTGAGGCGGTCAACGGCCGGGAGGCGGTCGACCGGGTCCGTGAGCTGGCTCCGGACGTCGTGCTGATGGACATCCGCATGCCGGAGATGAACGGGATCGAGGCCACCCGGGAGATCGTCGCTGCGGACGGCGCGGCGAAGGTGCTGGTGCTGACGACGTTCGATCTCGACGAGTACGTGTATCAGGCGCTGCGGGCGGGGGCGTCGGGCTTCCTGCTCAAGGACGCCTCGGCCCGCCAGCTCGCCGACGGGGTGCGGGTGGTTTCGGCGGGGGAGGCGCTGCTCGCCCCCTCGGTCACCAGACGGCTGATCACGGAGTTCTCCAAGCTCGCGGACGCGCCCCGGCTGTCGGCGACGGCGCATGCGGCGTACGGGGATCTGACCGACCGGGAGACGGAGGTGCTGGTGCTGATCGCTCAGGGTCTGTCGAACGCGGAGATCGCCGAGCGCCTCGTGGTGGCGGAGTCGACGATCAAGACCCATGTGAGCCGCATTCTGGTGAAACTGGGCCTGCGGGACCGGACGCAGGCGGCGGTGTTCGCGTACGAGGCACGGCTGGTCACTCCGAGATGAGTGTGAGCGTCCGGTCGCACTGAAGCCGGGCACGGCCGGTCGCACGGAGGTGACGGTGCGCCGTCGGCCGCACCGAAGTGACGGAGCGCCGCCGGTCGCGCCCGGGTGACAGGGAGGGGGATGCGGCGGTCGCCGTTCGGGACTGCCCTGGTCAGCGGGGGGTGGGTCGGGCTAGCGTCCGTTCATGGCAGCTTTGGAGACTTCGCAGGCCTTCGACCCGTGGGATCCGGCGTTCTTGGCGGACCCGTACCCGGCGTACGAGGAGCTGCGCGCGCGGGGCCGGGTGCACTACTACGAGCCGACGAACCAGTGGCTGGTGCCGCACCACGCGGACGTGTCGGCACTGCTGCGGGACCGCCGGCTGGGCCGGACGTACCAGCACCGGTTCACGCACGAGGACTTCGGGCGGACGGCGCCGCCGCCGGAACATGAGCCGTTCCATGTGCTCAACGATCACGGGATGCTCGATCTGGAGCCTCCGGACCACACCCGGATCCGGCGGCTGGTGTCGAAGGCGTTCACGCCGCGGACGGTGGAGCGGCTGAAGCCGTATGTGGAGGGGCTGGCGGGTGAGCTGGTCGACCGCCTGGTGGAAGCCGGCGGCGGGGATCTGCTGACCGATGTGGCGGAGCCGCTGCCGGTTTCGGTGATCGCGGAGATGCTGGGTATCCCGGAGTCCGACCGTGCGCCGTTGCGGCCCTGGTCGGCGGACATCTGCGGTATGTACGAGCTGAGTCCGCCCGAGGAGGTGGCGCGGAAGGCGGTGCGCGCGTCGGTGGAGTTCACCGAGTACCTGCGCGGGCTGATCGAGGCGCGCCGCAAGGAGCCGGCGGACGATCTGATCTCGGGGCTCATCGCGGCGCACGACGAGGGCGACCGGCTGACCGAGCAGGAGATGATCTCCACGTGCGTGCTGCTGCTGAACGCGGGGCACGAGGCGACGGTCAACTCGACCGTGACCGGCTGGTGGACCCTGTTCCGGAATCCCGGGCAGCTGGCGGCGCTGCGGGCGGACCACGCGCTGATCCCCACGGCGGTGGAGGAGCTGATGCGCTACGACACCCCGCTCCAGCTGTTCGAGCGCTGGGTGCTCGACGACATCGAGATCGGCGGTGCGACGGTCCCGAGGGGTGCGGAGATCGCGCTGCTCTTCGGTTCCGCGAACCGTGACGCCGAGGTGTTCGCGGCCCCGGAGACATTGGACCTGTCCCGGGCGGAGAACCCGCACATCTCGTTCAGCGCGGGTATCCACTACTGCATCGGCGCTCCGCTGGCCCGGCTCGAACTGGCGGCGTCCATGAGCGCGCTCCTGACCAGGGCGCCCGCTCTGCGGCTCGCCGAGGAACCGGTCCGCAAGCCGAACTTCGTGATCCGCGGACTGGAGAGCCTGATGGTCGAGGTCTGACGGACGCCGCCCGCCCGGCGGCGCCGCCGCTCACACGGTCAGGTCGCGCCGCCGCAGGGAGGTCAGTCCCGCCGTCGTCAGGGCCGCCGTGATCCCGGTCAGGACGAGGACGGGGGTCCAGGCCATGGCGCCGCCCGGCAGCTTCGGGAGATGGCCGAAGGGGGAGAGGTCCATGACGGCCTGGGGGATGTCCAGGGCGGGGCCGATCCAGCCGAGGAGGAGGGCGAGGCCGGCCGCGGCCCAGGCGCCGGGGGCGAGGCGGGGCGAGAGGCCGTGGAGCAGGACCGTGAGGCCGCCCAGGGTCCAGATCGCCGGGACCTGGACCAGGCAGGCTCCGAGGACGGCGCCGAGTTCGGAGCCGTAGCCGAGACCGAGGCCGAGTCCGCCGAGCAGCATGACGAGGACCGTGCCGCCGAAGGCGATGACGAGGTGTCCGCCGGCCCAGCGCAGTCGGCCCACGGCGGCGGCGAGCAGGGGTTCGGCGCGCTGCGAGGTCTCCTCGCCGTGCAGCCGGAGCACGGAGGAGACGATGTAGAGGGCGGCGACCATGCCCAGCATGTTCACCATGGTGGCGAGGAACGCGTCGGTGATCCCGGCCTGTCCGCCCATCCGCTCGATGATCTCGCGGGTCTTGGCGTTGTCGCCGACCAGGTCCGAGGCGCCCTTCGTGATCCCGCCGAACGCGGCGCCGGCGGCGAGGAAGCCCAGGCTCCAGCCGAGTACCGCGCCGCGCTGCAGCCGCCAGGCCAGTGCTCCGGCCGTGCCGAGGCGGCCGGTGGCGGGCCCCGGCCGGGTGGGCAGGAAACTCATGCCGACATCGCGCCGACCGGCGAGTGCGTAGGCGACGGCGCCCTGCAGGGTGGTCGCCGCGACGAACAGCAGCAGGACCCACCAGCGTTCGTCCGCGAAGGCGCGGAGGTTCTCCAGCCAGCCCACGGGGGAGAGCCAGGTCAGCACCGACGAGCCGTCGTCGGTCGCCGAGTCGCCCGCCGCCTTGAGGACGAACGCGGCGCCGATCAGCCCGCCCGTCAGCCCCTTGGCGAGCCGTGCGCTCTCCGTCAGCTGGGCGACGATCGCCGCCATGGTCGCGAAGACCGTCCCGACCGCGCCGATCGCGAGGCCCAGCGCCAGGGCCCCGGCGCCGCCCTGTCCGGCCAGGCCGCCCGCGATGAGCAGGGCGAGGACGCCGTTGGCGACGAGTGCCGCGAGCAGCGCGGCGGTCAGCGGGGCCCGCCGCCCGACCATTGCGGCGGAGACGAGTTCCTGCCGTCCGCTCTCCTCCTCGTCCCGGGTGTGCCGTACGACGACGATCAGGCTCATGACGGCGGCGAGGACTCCGGCGTAGCCGCCGACGCGCCAGGCGGTGAGTCCGCCGAGCGAGTCGCTGAACACCGGTCCGTAGGTGGCGCGCAGGGAGCTGTTGGTGAGCATCTGCCGTGCCACGTCGGCGCGTTCGGCGGGGGTGCTGTAGACGGTCTTCAGGGAGCTCGGCAGGGAGACCACCATCAGGGCAGTCACGCCGATCCACAGCGGCATCATCACGCGGTCGCGGCGCAGCGCGAACCTCAGCAGGGTTCCGGTGCCGGCCAGCGGGTGGGAGCCGCCGACGCGGGCGGCGAAGGGGCCGGCGGTCGTGGCGGTCATCGTGCCGTCGCTCCTTCGGCTTTGGCCCGGACGTCCTCCTGGTAGTGCCGCAGGAAGAGCTCCTCCAGGGTCGGCGGGGTCGAGGTCAGGGACCGTACGCCGGAGTCGGTCAGCGACCGCAGCACGGCATTCAGTTTGTCGGTGTCGACGTGGAGTTCGACCCGGCAGCGGACTCCGTCCGGCCGGACCCCGGTGTCCTGCACTTCGAGGTCGTGGACCCCGGGCAGGGATGCCAGTCCGTTGGGCGGCCCGGTGAGTTCGGCGGTGACGCTGGTGCGGGTGAGGTGGCGCAGTTCGGTGAGGGAGCCGCTCTCGACGGTCTGCCCCTTGCGGATGATGCTGACGCGGTCGCAGAGTTCCTCGACCTCGCTCAGGATGTGCGAGGACAGCAGAATCGTGCGGCCCCGGTCGCGCTCCTCCTGGACGCACCGCTGGAAGACGTCCTCCATCAGCGGGTCGAGGCCCGAGGTCGGCTCGTCCAGGATCAGCACGTCGACGTCCGAGGCGAAGGCGGCGACCAGGGCGACCTTCTGGCGGTTGCCCTTGGAGTAGGTCCGCCCCTTCTTGGTGGGGTCGAGCTCGAAGCGCTCGATCAGGTCGGCGCGCCGCGCCGGGTCGAGGCCGCCGGTCCGCCCGCCGCCCGCCCGTCCGCCGCGCCGGGCGCGGCCCCCGCTGTGCAGCCGTCCGTAGAGGTCGATGACCTCGCCGCCGGAGAGGTTGCGCCACAGGGTCACGTCGCCGGGGACGTAGGCGACCCGGCGGTGCAGTTCGACCGCGTCCGCCCAGGGGTCCATGCCCAGCATCTGTGCCGCTCCCGAGTCGGCGCGCAGCAGGCCCAGCAGGACCCGGATGGTGGTGGACTTCCCTGAGCCGTTGGGGCCGAGGAAGCCGTGCACCTCACCGGCCTCGACCTCCAGGTCGAGGCCGTCCAGCGCATGCGTCCTGCCGAAGGACTTGTGCAGTCCGGAGACGCTGATTGCCTTCGTCATGATTCAGAACGTACGCTTCTTTCAGAAATTTGTGAAGTTAAGGAAACGTATAAATCCTGGCTACACTCGACGGTGATGCGCGAGCAGGGGAGATGATCGACAGATGGCGGAACCGACTGCGGCGGAACGGGATCCCGAGGCGGTCTCCCAGTTCGTGGAGGGCTTCGCGGCGCAGCTCGTCGAGGCCGGGATGCAGCGGATGCCCGCCCGGGTCTTCGCGGCGCTGCTGGCCTCCGACTCCGGTGCCATGACCTCCGCCGAACTCGGCGAGCAGCTCCAGGTCAGCCCGGCCGCCGTCTCCGGTGCGGTGCGCTACCTCGCGCAGCAGCACATGGTCTCGCGCGAGCGGGAACCCGGCTCGCGGCGCGAGCGGTACCGCGTGCACAGCAACCAGTGGTACGAGGCGCTGACCAACCGCGACGCGGTGCTCAAGCGCTGGGAACTCGCCCTGCGGGCCGGCGTCGACTCCCTCGGTTCGGCGACCCCCGCCGGGCGCCGGCTCTCCGAGACCCTCGCGTTCTTCGAGTTCATCGACGGTGAGATCGCCGCGATGATGGAACGCTGGCGCGCCCACCGGGAGAAGCTGTTCGACGCCCGGTGACGAGAAGAGGCGGTGCGTCCGTGCACCCGCCCCCTCAGCGAGCCGTCGGCAGGGTCAGGCCCCAGGCCGACTCCCGCAGCGTCCAGGTGCGGGTGCGGACCGGGCCGGAGACCACGGAGTCCGCCCGGTAGCGGAAGTCGGCGCCGGAGACGGTGACCTTGTGTCCCACCAGTCGCAGGGGCGAGGCCTCGGCACCCACGGACACCGCGCGGACCTCGATCTCGGCCCCGGTTCCCGACTCCCCGGGCGTCACGGACACGGTCTCCACTGGCTGGTCCAGATCCACCACGCACACCCCGTCGACCTCGATCCGCAGCCGCGAGGGCCCCGGTCCGGGTCCGGGAGCCAGCCGGGACGGCCGGGAGGCGAGGGTCCTGACCAGGGACTGGCAGGTGCGGATCCAGGGATGCGCGCCGGCCTCCCCGGGTGCCGCTCCCGCACCCACCGGAGCGGGCGGCCGGGAGGGCAGCGAGGGAATGCGCAGTGCGCCGAGCACCACGCCGTCGCTGTCGTCCACGAGCAGGTCCAGCCGTCGTTCGGCCCCGTCGAGGACCGCCCTGGCCGCCGCGACGGCCCCCATCGGCACCCCGAGCGAGCGGGACAGCGACAGCAGGCCTCCCACGGGCACGAAGGACAGCGCGCAAGCGGCCAGTTCCCGCTGCCGGTACAGCAGGGACACCGCCCGCAGCAGAGCGCCGTCGTCACCGATCACGACCGGTCGGCGCGCACCCCGACGGATCAGCGCGCGGGCGAATTCCTCGGGCCCCTCCGGGAGGCACACTTTGGTCGCCGCACCCGCGCTGAGCACGTCTTTCGCGATCCGTACAGACTCGCCGTCCGTCCGTCGGGCGACCGGGTCGATGACCACCAAGAGCTGGTCGGAAGCCGCCACCTCGGTCATGCCTCGCTTCCTCGGGTAGCATCTTTGTGCAAGAGCCCCTTGCGCTATTGCGCCAGGGGCTTCGTCTATTCCGGGGCATCCGGTCCGACGGTCGCGGCCAAAGGTGGTCGCCGGCGTACGCAGCCGTATCGAAAACCAGCCGCGTACGTCCCCGACCTTGGACATGCCCCGCCCGGAAGGGGTGTACGCCTGTGCCCGCACTTGTGCTGCTCGGTGCTCAGTGGGGTGACGAAGGCAAGGGAAAGGCCACCGACCTGCTCGGTGGATCCGTGGACTATGTGGTGCGCTACCAGGGCGGCAACAACGCCGGCCATACGGTAGTCGTGGGCGACCAGAAATACGCCCTCCACCTCCTCCCTTCCGGAATCCTCACGCCGGAGTGCACTCCGGTGATCGGCAACGGAGTCGTCGTCGACCCGTCCGTCCTGTTCTCCGAGCTGAACGGACTGAACGAGCGCGGCGTCGACACCTCCAAGCTCCTGATCAGCGGAAACGCTCACATCATCACGCCTTACAACGTCACTGTCGACAAGGTGACGGAACGCTTCCTCGGAAAGCGGAAGATCGGGACCACCGGACGCGGGATCGGTCCGACATACGCGGACAAGATCAACCGCGTCGGTATCCGCATCCAGGACCTCTACGACGAGTCGATCCTCACCCAGAAGGTCGAAGCGGCCCTCGAGGTCAAGAACCAGCTGCTCACCAAGCTCTACAACCGCCGCGCCATCGAGGCGAGCCAGGTCGTCGAGGAGCTGCTGGCTTACGCGGACCGGCTCAAGCCGTACGTCGCGGACACCGTCCTGATCCTCAACCAGGCGCTCGAGCAGGACAAGGTCGTGCTCTTCGAGGGCGGCCAGGGCACGCTGCTGGACATCGACCACGGCACGTATCCGTTCGTGACGTCGTCGAACCCGACCGCGGGCGGCGCCTGCACGGGTGCCGGCGTCGGCCCGACCAGGATCAGCCGGGTCATCGGCATCCTCAAGGCGTACACCACCCGTGTCGGCTCGGGTCCGTTCCCGACCGAGCTCTTCGACGCGGACGGCGACGCGCTGCGGCGCATCGGCGGCGAGCGCGGTGTGACGACCGGCCGTGACCGGCGCTGCGGTTGGTTCGACGCGGTCATCGCCCGCTACGCGACCCGCGTGAACGGTCTGACCGACTTCTTCCTCACCAAGCTGGACGTCCTGACCGGCTGGGAGGAGATCCCGGTCTGCGTGGCGTACGAGATCGACGGCAAGCGCGTCGAGGAACTCCCGTACTCCCAGACCGACTTCCACCACGCGAAGCCGATCTACGAGACCCTCCCCGGCTGGTCGGAGGACATCACCAAGGCGAAGACCTTCGCGGATCTCCCGAAGAACGCGCAGGACTACGTGAAGGCGCTGGAGGAGATGTCCGGCGCGCCGATCTCCGCGATCGGTGTCGGTCCGGGCCGCGACGAGACGATCGAGATCAACTCGTTCATCTAGCGCGGAGCGGCATCCGCGGCGGTGATCGAAGCGAGATCCGCCGCGGTGTCCGCAGCGATTGCGGAAGCGGTTGTTTCCACGAGTGCGCCCCCGGCCGACAGCCGGGGGCGCACCCGTATCCGGGGAGCCTGCCTCAGCGGGAGGGCCGGATCAACTGAAGATGATCATGGAGCCCTGGGCGAGACTCCGGGTCGCCGCGGCGTGCAGGCCCAGCCAGACGTGACGTTCGCGGGCGAAGGGGCTGGCGTCGAAGGGAGCGGGAGCGGCGGGCTCCTCCAGCTCCGTGGGAGCGTTCGGCGGCTGCGGTGCCGCCGGAGGGTTGGCCGGGTCGATGCCGATCGAGGGGGCCACGAACTCGAGTTCGCGCAGGAGGGCCTGGGAGGAGCCCAGGGGACCGCCGCCCGCGAGGAGTTCGTCGTTGGCCAGCGGATGCGGGAACTCGACCGGTACGTACGCACCCGCGTGGTCGTAGTGCCAGACCAGATGCGACTGCTGGGCGTTCGTCTCGAACATCTCCAGCAACTGCTCGTAGTCGCCGCCCAGTTCGTCGACCGGCGTCACCGCGAGCCCGCACATCTGGAGCAGGTACGCGCGGCGCAGGAAGTGCAGCGCGTCGTAGTCGAAGCCGGCGACCGGGGCGACGTCACCCGAGAGGCCCGGCATGTACGCGTACACCGGCACCGGTGGGAGTCCGGCCTCGGCGAGCACCTTGTCGTAGAGCGCGAGTTCCTCGGCGAAAGGGTTGTCGGGGGTGTGGCACAGCACGTCGACGAGCGGGACCAACCACAGGTCACAGGCCAACAGACGGCTCCTCTTGCTCCTTGGGGTGCAGGGTGGTCAGGGCAGCGTAGTGCGCGTGGCGGTCTTGTGAAGAGGCCGGTACGCAAGTAGGTCCCCAGGGTGGGCCGGGACCGGCCCGCCGCTCGGGGCCACGCCCCCAACCCCCCGATCCCCGGCGGGGGTGTCCTCAAACGCGGGACCGGGGTGATCCGCGCCCCGGCCGGGGTCTCACGTGGCGTCGAGGCGTTCGATGAGGGCGAGCGCGTGCTCGTTGTACGCCGCCACGATCGCCCGCGCTGTGTCGGGGTCACGGCGGGCGAGGGCGTCCACCAGCTCCGTGTGGCCGGACCACAGCTGGCCCTTCAGATCGGCGACCCGGCGCAGGTGCTGGACCGTGCAGACCCAGGACTGGACCCGCAGCCGGTGCAGGAAGTCGCCGAGGTAGGGATTGCCGAAGAGGCTGCTCAGTTCGCGCCAGAAGCGCAGGTCGTAGCCGATGAGGATGTTCAGGTCGCCTGCGGAGGCCGCGCGCTGGGCCTCCTCGCCGCGGCGCCGGACGGCCGCGAGGGCGGCGAGCGCGCGGGGATCGTCGGCCTGCCGCATACCGTCGGCCACGAGGCTCTGGAACATGCCCTCCGTGATCAGGCTGCGCGCCTCGATCATGCCGCGGTAGTCGGCGGCGGAGTACTCGTGCACGCGGAAGCCGCGGTGCTGGTCCGCGTCCAGGAGTCCCTGGGCCGACAGGTCGACCAGGGCCTCGCGGACGGGGGTGGCGGAGACGCCGTACTGCTCGGCGATCTCCTTCACCGTGAACTCCTGGCCCGGCCGGAGACGGCCCCCGAGCACCTCGTCGCGGAGCGCGTCCGCGATCTGCTGCCGCAGGGTGCTACGGGTTACGGCGCCCCTGCCGCCGGTGCCGGCCATGGTGGTCGTCTCACTCCCCCATCGCGTGGGTAGGTGCGCGTGTCTACTCGCGTATCTCGTCGAGCAGGCCACCATACGCGTTGGGGAATCGGCGAGCGGATTTCCCGGCACCCCGTGGGGCGCCGGGAACCGCGCGACCGGCCCCCGCGGGGGCGGGGAGTTCCCTTACGGCCTCACACCGTGTGCTCGTCCGCCACCGACAGCGCCTCGTCCAGGGCCGCCAGCCCCTCCTTGGCCTCGGCCTCGGTGATGTTGCACGGCGGCACGACGTGGGTGCGGTTCATGTTGATGAAGGGCCACAGACCGCGGGCCTTGGCCGCGGCACCGAACGCGGCCATCGGCGCGTTCGCCTCGCCCGCGGCGTTGTACGGAACCAGCGGCTCCCGGGTCTCCCGGTTCTTCACCAGTTCCAGCGCCCAGAAGACACCGGTGCCGCGTACCTCGCCGATGCTCGGGTGCCGCTCGGCCAGCTCGCGCAGTCCCGGTCCGAGGACGGTCTCGCCGATGGCCGCGGCCTGGTCGACGATCCCTTCCTCCTCCATGACATTGATCGTCGCGACGGCGGCGGCGCAGGCCAGCGGGTGCCCGGAGTAGGTGAGCCCGCCCGGGTAGGGCCGCCTGGCGAAGGTCTCGGCGATGGCGGAGGAGATCGCCACGCCGCCCAGCGGCACATAGCCGGAGTTCACGCCCTTGGCGAAGGTCATCAGGTCCGGCGTGACGTCGTAGTGATCGGCGGCGAACCACTTGCCGGTCCGCCCGAACCCGGCCATGACCTCGTCCAGGATGAAGACGATCCCGTACCGGTCGCAGATCTCCCGCACCCCGGCGAGGTAGCCGGCCGGCGGCGTCATGATCCCCGCGGTGCCCGGGATCGTCTCCAGGATGAGGGCCGCCATGGTCGCGGGCCCCTCGAATGCGATCGTGTCCTCCAGGTGCTGCAGCGCGCGCTCGCACTCCTGCCGCTCGCTGTCGGAGTGGAAGGGGCTGCGGTACAGGAAGGGCGCCCAGAAGTGGACGACACCGGCCGCGCCGCTGTCGTTCGGCCAGCGCCGGGGGTCACCGGTGAGGTTGATCGCGGTGGAGGTGGCGCCGTGGTACGAGCGGTAGGCGGAGAGCACCTTCGGGCGGCCGGTGTGCAGCCGGGCCATCCGCGTGGCGTTCTCGACGGCCTCCGCGCCGCCGTTGGTGAAGAAGATCTTGTCCAGGTCGCCCGGGGTCCGCTCGGCGATCAGCCGGGCCGCCTCCGAACGCGCCTCGACGGCGAAGGCGGGCGCGAACGTGGACAGGGTCGCGGCCTGTTCCTGGATCGCGGCGACGACCTTCGGGTGCTGGTACCCGATGTTGGTGAAGACGAGCCCACTGGTGAAGTCCAGATACCGCTTGCCTTCGTAGTCCCAGAAGTACGACCCCTCCGCGCCGGCGACGGCTAGCGGGTCGATGAGCTCCTGCGCGGACCAGGAGTGGAACACGTGCGCACGGTCCGCGGCCTTCACGGCGGCGCCGGCCTGGGGGTTGGGCTGAGGGGTCATGCGGCGAAGCGTAAATGCCCACGGACCGGGCGCGGTATCGGCGTCCTGTCTGTGGTCGGGGCCTTTCCGCGACAGTCTGTCGGGCTTGGCGGAGGGGCGCGGGATGCCCACGGTCGGCACCACGGGTTCTCGGCCCGACGCCCGGACTGCCTTCGTCCGGCCCACGGGCCACCTGCGGTCGGCGGGTGCACGTCGAGTGCTTGACAGCATCCTGTCTTATTGACAGCATGCTTACATAAGCACTTCCGCCCGCCCGAGGAGGAGTCATGAACGCCACCGCAGACGCCGGCACAGGTTCCGCACCCCGCAAGCCCGTCCACCTCGCCGTCTACGACACCTTCGCCGACTGGGAGACGGGGCACACGACGGCCCATCTCGCCCGCGCCGGATACCCGATCCGCACGGTCGGCCCCGGCCGGGAGCCGGTCACCACCATCGGAGGGCTGCGCGTCCAGCCCGACCTCGCGCTCGACGAGCTCCGCCCCGAGGACAGTTCGCTGCTCGTCCTCACCGGCGCCGACCTCTGGGACACCTCCGAGGACCTGGCCCCCTTCGCCCGTACCGCCCGCGCGTTCCTCGACGCGGGTGTCCCCGTCGCCGCGATCTGCGGGGCGACGGCCGGCCTCGCCCGCGAGGGACTGCTCGACGACCGGGACCACACCAGCGCCGTCTCCTTCTACCTGGCCGCCACGGGGTACCGGGGCGGCGAGCGGTACATCGACGCCGACGCCGTCACCGACGGCGGGCTCGTCACCGCGGGGCCCACCGAACCCGTCGCCTTCGCCCGCGAGGTCTTCCGGCTGCTCGGGGTCTACGAGGGCGAGGTCCTGGACGCCTGGTACCGGCTCTTCCACGACTCCGACGCCGAGGCGTATGCCGTACTGGAGAGGGCGGGCGGGTGAGCCGGCGGCGACAGGACCTGTTCAGCCGCAGTGCCCTCGCGGTCTTCCGGCTGAACGGCCAGTACCTCTCCGTGGCCGAGGAACTGGCCCGGCCCGCCGGGATCACCGCCGCCTGGTGGCAGGTGCTCGGCGCCGTTCTCGGCGAACCCCTGCCCGTCTCCGGGATCGCCCGCGTCATGGGCATCACCCGGCAGAGCGTGCAGCGCGTCGCCGACCTGCTCGTGGACAGAGGCCTCGCCGAGTACCTGCCCAACCCCGCCCACCGCCGCGCCAAACTCCTCGCCCCGACCGAGCGGGGCCGCGCCGCCGTCGCGGAGATCGGCCCCGGCCACGCCGCCTTCGCCGACCGCCTCGCCGAGGCGCTCGGCGCGGACGGGCTCGCCGAGACCGTCCGCGTCCTGGAGCGGCTGTCGTCCGTCCTCGACGATCTGGCGGCGCCGGACGCCACGGAATCGGCGGCACCTGTTACGAAAATGGCACCAGCCGTGACGGAACCGTAGACACCGCCCCGTCCACCTCCCCGTGAGGCGCACTATCCTCGGTCTGTTGCACACATATGGGGGAGGGTGGGCGCAGCCATGGAGAAGCTGGGGGCAGGGGATCCGCAGCGGATCGGGGCGTACCGACTGCTTGCGCGGCTCGGTGCCGGCGGGATGGGCCACGTCTATCTCGCGCGCTCCGACCGCGGACGTACCGTCGCCGTCAAACTCGTCCGCGAGGAGCTCGCCGAGCAGGAGGAGTTCCGGGCGCGCTTCCGCCAGGAGGTGCAGGCCGCGCGCCGGGTCGGCGGGCTCTGGACCGCACCCGTCCTGGACGCGGACACCGAGGCCGGGATTCCGTGGGTGGCCACGGGCTATGTCGCGGGACCCTCGCTGCAGGCCGTCGTGGGACGCGACCACGGCGCACTGCCCGAGCGTTCCGTGCGCATCCTCGCCGCGGGCCTCGCGCACGCGCTCAAGGACATCCACGCCGCCGGCCTCATCCACCGCGACCTCAAGCCCTCCAACGTCCTCGTCACCATCGACGGCCCCCGGGTCATCGACTTCGGCATCGCGCGCGCCCTGGAGACGGTGATCGACGGCGGGCTGACCCGCACCGGGGCGCTCGT
This sequence comes from Streptomyces sp. NPDC005141, assembly GCF_053599975.1. NCBI lineage: Bacteria > Bacillati > Actinomycetota > Actinomycetes > Kitasatosporales > Streptomycetaceae > Streptomyces > Streptomyces sp. NPDC005141. The sequence goes on from NZ_JBSFYW010000012.1 coordinate 94,950, forward strand.
CGGCTCGCCCGGATTCATGGCCCCCGAGCAGGTGCGCGGTGACCGCGTCACGTCGGCGTGCGACATCTTCTGCCTGGGCTCGGTCCTGTCGTACGCCGCCACCGGCACGCTTCCGTTCGGGGCGGCCAACAGCGGTGTGCACGCCATGATGTTCCGCATCGCGCAGGAGGACCCCGACCTGACGGGGGTGCCCGAGGGCCTCGCCGATCTCGTGCGCGCCTGCCTGCGCAAGGACCCCGAAGCCCGGCCCGGCCTCGACCAGATCCTGGCGCGCACGGGCGCGGAGGACACCGTCTTGGACGGGCGCGCTCTCGATCCGTGGCTGCCCGCCGCGCTGGTCGCCCAACTGGGCCGCCACGCCGTGAAGTTGCTCGACACGGAGAACCCCGACGAGGGGCAGGCGCAGCCCCGGGCCGGCGCCCCGGCGCCCGGTGCCGCTCCCGTGCCGGCGCTGCCCGCCCTGCCTCCGGCTCCCGTACCGCAGGTCCCCGCCCCGGACCTCTCCAAGCCGCCGTCCGCCTCGCCCGCCTCCTCGACGCCGTCCGCCTCCTCCTCGACGCCCGCCGCGTCCGCCGAGGCCTCCCCGGAGCACGCGCCCACGCCGGCCGAGGGGGGCGCCACCCCGCCTCCGCCCGGGCAGCCCGGGCCCGTGAACCATCTCCCCACCCTCGTCGCGGGCTCGGGCCAGACGCCTCCCCCGGCGGCACCGGCCACCCCGCACCCGGCCTACGGCTATCCGCAGCAGCACCCGCAGCCCTCCGGCCAGGGCCCGGCCCACCCCGCGTACGGCTACCCGCAGGCCGGCTGGGGCTCGCCCCAGCAGCCGCCGTACGGCTCGACGCCGCCCTACGGACCGGGCGTCGCCACGGGCCCGTACGGCCCCGGCGGCGTCACCCCGCCGTACGGCCCGACCCCTCCGTACGGCGCCGCCGCCCCGCTCGGCCCCGAACCCCAGCGCAGGAGCGGCCGGTCCACCGCTCTTCTCGTCGTCGTGGCCCTGGTCGTCGCGCTCGGCGCGGGCGGCAGCGTGTACGCGCTGATGAACGGCGGAGTGGGCGGGGGCGGTCAGGACGACCCCAAGGCGTCCGCCTCCACCTCCAGCGCGCCGACGACACCGGGGCAGAGCGCGCCGCAGGTACCGAACACCGGCTCCGGGTCGCCCAGCGCCTCGGCGACCCAGGGCGGCACCGTCCCCGCGGCTTTCCTCGGCACCTGGGACGCGGTCATCGACAACACCAGCGGCCACCACACCCGTCGGCTGACCATCCAGCAGGGCGAGGTCGGCGACACGGTCCTGACGGTCATCGCGGACGGCAGTGACTACCACTGTGTCTTCCAGGCCGCCCTCGCCGCGGCCCCGGGGTCCGACGGGCCGCTGGAGATCGGTCCCTCCCAGGTCACCGTCGGTGAACCGCCGTCCTGCAAGGCGGGTGACGCCTCAGAGGTCGCCCTCCTGCCGGACGGCCGGCTGCGGCGGGCGAAGACCGGCTCGGCGGCCGAGGCCGAGCTGACCTACACGAAGAGCGGCTGAGCCAGGGACTCCGCCCGAGGGGCCCCGCGGGCAGTGGCCCGAGGGGCCCCTCGGGCGAACGCGCCGACCGTCGTGCCGCCCGGGGCTGTCGAAGTTCACCTCCCGTATGTGGGCAGTTTCCGGCTCGCGCCGTACGGTGACCGCACCGCACCGCAGTGCTCGGGGGAGTGGCTCACAGTGGAGTGGCTGAGCGCGGAGAACGTCGTGGCCGTCGGGACCGCCGTCATCGGTGTCGTCGCCTCCGCCGTGATGGTCTGGTACGAGCGCAGGGTGCCGCGCCGCAAACGCCTGGGCTACCGGGTCCAGATGGACAACCCGATAGGGGACGACGTCCACTCGGGACGCGCGAACGTACGGCTCGGGCTGTTCGACGAGGCGCCCGGCATGTCCGACGCGACCCTCGTGCTGCTGCGGATCGAGAACGACGGTTCGCAGAGCATCGCCGGGGACGACTACACGAGCCGTGAACGGCACGGTCTGACCGCGGTGTTCACCGACCGCACGATCCGCGGTGTGTCCGTGACCCAGCCGCCCGGCACCGACCATCTGATGGACCACTTCACCCCGGCCGCGGGCATCGGCTACGAGGACGGCACGCTGCGCATCCCGCGGGTCCCGCTCAACCGGGGCGAGCACTTCAAGCTGCTCGTCCTGCTGTCGGGCGGCGACGTGGGGTGTCCGATACGGATCGTCGGCGGCATCCGGGACGGCGAGGTCCGGCCCAACCGCAGCACGACACCGGACGACCAGCCACCGCTGTTCAGCCGCGCGGCCCGGCTGATCACCGTGCTGCTGACGGTGTGCGTCGTGACGCTCGCCCTGCTCGTCGTCCTGCGCGACGACTCGCGACCGCCGATCGGCTGTGCGCAGGGCTCCCTGACCGTCACGGGCTCGACCGCGTTCGAGCCCGTGATGCGCGAACTGGCCGAGAAGTACGAGCAGGACTGCGAGGGCTCCGCCATCACGGTGGACGCCCACGGCAGCACGGCCGGTGTGCGCGAACTCGACGCGGCGGGGAAGGAGTCGAAGAACGGGTCCCCGGCCGTCGTCGCCCTCTCCGACGGCCCCAAGCCGGGCGACTTCCCGCGGTTGAGGGAGAACCGGATCGCGGTGTCGGTCTTCGCGCTGGTCGTCAACGACGGCGTACCGGTGAAGAACCTGTCGCTGACCGACGTACGACGTCTCTACCGCGGTGAGATCCGGAACTGGAAGCAGCTCGGCGGACTCGACAGGACCGTCCTGCTCGTCAGCCGGGACGCCAACTCCGGTACCCGGCAGGTGTTCCAGCGGCGGGTGCTCGGCCGCGGCGAGATCGCCAACTCCTCACTGGACTGCGTCCACAAGGACGACGCGACGGCACCGCTCGTGCGCTGCGAGCTCGACTCCACCGAGCAGGTGCTGAACACGGTCTCCGAGCTGCCCGGCGCGATCGGCTACAGCGAACTCAACAGCGCGGGCGGCCACAAAGGTCTGCACAGGATCGGCCTCGACGGTCACGACGCCTCCGTCGAGGATCTGGAGCACGGCACCTCGGACTACCCGTACCGCGAGATCGAGTACGCCTACACCTACGGACAGCCGCCCGCCGACTCCCTCGCCTCCAGCTTCCTCTCCTACATCAGCCGAGGCAGCGGCCAGGACGTCGTCCGTACCCACGGCCATCTGCCGTGCGGGACGCCGGTCGGGCTGAAGCTCTGCGGCGCCGGGTGACGGCGCCCCGGGACCGCTACCGGGGCTCCGGCGGGCGCTGGCGGGGCATGTTCGGGCGGGTTCCCGGCGGCAGCGGCACGCGTCCGTTCAGGGGCGACCCGTCGACCCGGGGCACTCCCGCCGACGACGACTGGATCCCGAGCGGCGCCGGTCCCGTGCGGAACTCCACCATCCAGTCCACTGTCTCGGTGCGCACCAGCTCCGTGATGTCCTCCGAGAACCTCCGCAGCACCCCGAGGCACCGGTCGGCCGCCTCGCTGGCCGTCCCGTCCGCGGGCCCGAGGACCTCCCGGACGCTCTCGGACGCCCAGTCGAACTGAAGTACCTGAAGCCGCCGCTGCACGGCCTGCGCCGTGGCCACATCCCTTATCCATCCGGAGGTCACTCCGAAGAACCGGTCGACGGCGACGCAGGCGACCGCGGACAGCAGCGCCAGATACCCCCACGGGGCGGCACCGCGCACGGACCCGGTGAGGTCGAGCAACGGCAGCGCGGCCCCGGCGACGGCACCCAGCGCGGCACCGCACCGCAGCAGACGGGCCCCCCACCGCTTCCACATACGGTCGGAGAGGTACCAGGCCGCCGTGTCGAGCGCCCCCTGCTCCACCCACCGGTAGAGCTCATGGAGCCGCTCGGCGGGCTCCCCCCAGTCGCCGAGCGGGAACGGCCGACCGGTCAGGTCGCCCGGCCGCAGCCCCGCCGCCCCCTCGCTCCGCCCGTCCTGGGGCGGCCCCTCGGGCTGCATCTCCGGCTGACTCACCCGGCACTCCCTAACTGACGACGGTGATGACGGACGACGGTCATGAAACTGACGTTGCGTGACGCCTTGTGACGCGTGGTGCGAATGCGCCGCCCCCTTCCTACCGCCCAATGGGTGGCGATGGACCTGGTTTCAACGTCTTTCCGCCCGGAAGAGGGTCTTGATCAGGTATAGGCGGCGTGACGGTGTCACTCGAAAGAGTGCTTGGGCGACGGGCCCGTCGACCACGTAGGCTCATGCTGGACAGGAAAAACGGTCCGGACAGCCGTACTCGAAACCAGGAGCTGATCGTGATTCCCGGTGGTGGCCAGCCCAATATGCAGCAGTTGTTGCAGCAGGCCCAGAAGATGCAGCAGGACCTCGCGAACGCGCAGGAGGAGCTGGCGCGGACGGAGGTCGGGGGCCAGTCGGGCGGCGGCCTGGTGAAGGCGACCGTGACAGGCTCCGGAGAGCTTCGCGGCCTGGTGATCGACCCGAAGGCGGTCGACCCCGAGGACACCGAGACGCTCGCCGACCTGATCGTCGCGGCCGTCCAGGCGGCGAACGAGAACGCGCAGGCGCTCCAGCAGCAGACGCTCGGCCCGCTCACCCAGGGGCTCGGCGGCGGCAGCGGTATCCCCGGTCTGCCCTTCTAAGACCGGTGGCGGCCAACTACCGTACGCACCAGGAAGAAACGTAAGACGGAACCAGGCGGTACCAGGGCACTCGGAAAGGCGATCCGTTGTACGAAGGCGTAGTTCAGGACCTCATCGACGAACTGGGGCGGCTCCCCGGCGTCGGTCCCAAGAGCGCGCAGCGGATCGCCTTCCACATCCTGCAGGCGGAGCCGACGGACGTCCGCCGGCTCGCGCAGACCCTCCTGGAGGTCAAGGCGAAGGTCCGCTTCTGCGCGACCTGCGGCAACGTGGCGCAGGAGGAGCTGTGCAACATCTGCCGCGACCCGCGCCGCGACCTCTCGGTGATCTGTGTGGTGGAAGAGCCGAAGGACGTCGTCGCGGTCGAGCGGACGCGTGAGTTCCGGGGCAAGTACCACGTGCTCGGCGGCGCGATCAGCCCGATCGAGGGCGTCGGACCGGACGACCTGCGGATAAGGGAACTCCTGACCCGTCTCGCCGACGGCGCGGTCACCGAGCTCATCCTGGCCACGGACCCGAACCTGGAGGGCGAGGCCACGGCCACGTATCTCGCCCGCATGATCAAGCCCATGGGCCTCAAGGTCACCCGCCTGGCCAGCGGCCTCCCGGTGGGTGGCGACCTGGAATACGCGGACGAGGTCACGCTCGGCCGCGCCTTCGAGGGGAGACGACTCCTAGATGTCTGACGCCACGCTGCACGCGACCAGCCCGGACCCCGACGACTTCGTGGTCCAGATCGCGGACCAGGTAGAGAGCTTCCTGGTCGCCGTCACCGAGGTGGCCAAGGGCGACGAGCCGGACTCGGCCGTGCCCTTCCTCCTCCTGGAGGTCTCCCAGCTCCTCCTGGCCGGCGGCCGTCTCGGCGCGCACGAGGACATCGTCCCCGACGAGCGCTACGAGCCGGACCTCGGCCCGGAGGCGGATGTGGACGAACTCCGCGAGCGTCTCGCGGTGATGCTCGAGCCGATCGACGTCTACTCCGAGGTCTTCGACCCCTACGAGCCGCGCAAGGCCCCCGTCCCGGCCCGTATCTCCGACGACCTGGCCGACGTCATGGCCGACCTCCGCCACGGCATGGCCCACTACCGCGCGGGCCGCACCACGGAAGCCCTGTGGTGGTGGCAGTTCTCCTACTTCTCCAACTGGGGCTCCACCGCTTCCGCGACCCTGCGCGCCCTGCAGTCCGTGGTGGCCCACGTCCGGCTGAACCAGCCCCTGGAGGAGCTCGACGGCCTCGACACCGACCAGGAGATCGGCGAGGAGGCCCTCGCGGAGGAGGCTGGCAAGGTGATGGCGGAGGAGATCGCCGGGCCGCTCGGCCTGCGCACGGTCAAGTAGCCGACCGTGCTCCGGCCGAGGTCCGCGACACGGCCGACAGTGCTCCGGACGGGGTTCGCGGTGTGACTCGGGGCACTTTCGGAGTGCCGGGGCCCCGGCAGGGGCAGGTGCCGTCTCGGAGCGGCCGGATGTCCCTGCTGACCTGACATCCCGAGAGATCACGTCGTGAGCGGGACATCTCACGATGCGATACCTCGGAAGGGAAATCCGGCCGCTCGTTAGACTGAGCCGACCGCAGTAGTGCGGTGCAGAGACGGATTGAGCGAGGAGCGCACGTGGGCCTTGTCGTGCAGAAGTACGGAGGTTCCTCCGTAGCCGATGCCGAGGGCATCAAGCGCGTCGCCAAGCGAATCGTGGAAGCGAAGAAGAACGGCCACCAAGTGGTCGTGGTCGTTTCCGCGATGGGCGACACGACGGACGAGCTGATCGATCTCGCCGAGCAGGTATCTCCGATGCCCAGCGGACGAGAGTTCGACATGCTGCTGACCGCCGGAGAGCGGATCTCCATGGCGCTGCTGGCGATGGCGATCAAGAACCTGGGCCACAGCGCCCAGAGCTTCACCGGCAGCCAGGCAGGTGTCATCACCGACTCGGTCCACAACAAAGCGCGGATCATCGACGTCACCCCGGGCCGTATCCGTACGGCGCTCGACGAGGGCAACATCGCCATCGTCGCCGGGTTCCAGGGCGTCTCGCAGGACAAGAAGGACATCACCACGCTGGGGCGCGGAGGGTCCGACACCACGGCCGTCGCGCTCGCCGCGGCGCTCGACGCCGAGGTGTGCGAGATCTACACCGACGTGGACGGCGTGTTCACCGCCGACCCGCGGGTGGTGACGAAGGCGAAGAAGATCGACTGGATCGCCTTCGAGGACATGCTGGAGCTCGCCGCCTCCGGCTCCAAGGTGCTGCTCCACCGCTGTGTGGAATACGCCCGCCGCTACAACATCCCGATCCATGTGCGCTCGTCCTTCAGCGGGCTTCAGGGCACCTGGGTCAGCAGCGCACCACTCGTTCAAAAGACACAGCAGCAAGGGGACCAGAAGGTGGAGCAGGCCATCATTTCCGGTGTCGCTCACGACACCTCCGAGGCCAAGGTCACGGTCGTCGGTGTCCCGGACAAGCCGGGCGAGGCCGCCTCGATCTTCCGCGCCATCGCCGACGCCGAGATCAACATCGACATGATCGTGCAGAACGTGTCGGCGGCCACCACGGGCCTGACGGACATCTCCTTCACCCTCCCGAAGACCGAGGGCCGCAAGGCCATCGACGCCCTGGAGAAGGCGAAGGGCGTGATCGGCTTCGAGTCGCTGCGCTACGACGACCAGATCGGCAAGATCTCGCTCGTCGGTGCCGGTATGAAGACGAACCCGGGTGTGACGGCTGGCTTCTTCGAGGCGCTCACCGACGCCGGGGTCAACATCGAGCTGATCTCGACCTCCGAGATCCGCATCTCCGTCGTCACCCGCGCCGACGACGTCAACGGCGCGGTGCGCGCCGTGCACAGCGCCTTCGGACTCGACTCCGACAGCGACGAGGCCGTTGTCTACGGAGGCACCGGGCGATGACCGGACGACCGACGCTCGCGGTCGTGGGAGCGACCGGGGCCGTCGGCACGGTCATGCTCCAGATCCTGTCCCAGCACGCGGACATCTGGGGCGAGATCCGTCTGATCGCCTCGCCGCGCTCGGCCGGCCGCAAGCTGGCCGTGCGCGGTGTCGAGGTCGAGGTGGTGGCCCTGTCGGAGGAGGCCTTCGACGGGATCGACGTCGCCATGTTCGACGTACCGGACGAGGTGGCCGCCCAGTGGGCGCCGATCGCCGCCGCCAAGGGCGCGGTCGTCGTCGACAACTCCGGCGCCTTCCGGATGGACCCGGAAGTGCCGCTCGTCGTCCCCGAGGTCAATCCGCACGCCGCGCGCGTGCGTCCGCGCGGGATCGTCTCCAACCCGAACTGCACGACCCTGTCCATGATCGTGGCTCTCGGCGCCCTGCACGCCGAGTTCGGGCTGCGCGAACTCGTCGTCTCCTCCTACCAGGCGGTCAGCGGCGCGGGCAGGGCCGGCGTCGACACCCTGCGCCGGCAGATGTCCCTCGTCGCCGGTACGGAACTGGGGACCAGCCCCGGTGACGTACGCCGGGCGGTGGGTGACGACACGGGCCCGTTCCCGGAGCCGGTCGCCCTGAACGTGGTGCCGTGGGCCGGGTCGCTCGCCGAGGACGGCTGGTCCTCGGAGGAGATGAAGGTACGCAACGAGACCCGCAAGATCCTCGGGCTGCCCCATCTGAAGGTCGCCGTGACCTGCGTCCGCGTCCCCGTGGTCACCACGCACTCCCTGACCGTGCACGCCCGCTTCCAGGACGAGGTGACCGTCGACAAGGCCCGGGAGATTCTGGCCACCGCGCCTGGCGTCGTGCTCTTCGACAACCCGGCCGCCGGTGAGTTCCCCACGCCCGCGGACGTGGTGGGCACCGATCCGACCTGGGTGGGCCGGGTCCGCCGGGCCCTGGACGATTCGACGGCTCTCGAACTGTTCGTGTGCGGGGACAACTTGCGCAAGGGTGCTGCCCTGAACACCGCCCAGATCGCGGAGTTGGTGGCGGCGGAGATCATCAGGACCCCCTAGGACCGGTCTGAAGGATGCGCACCGGATCCACAGGTTCTGCGCTCCCGGCACGTGCCGACAGGAATCTCGGTGCTCTTCGGGTGATTGGTTTGTAGGATCTGCGTTGGTCCAGTGATCAATTTAATGGTCCGGACCACTTGAACGGACCCCTGTGGGTGTTCGAAGATTTTGCTCCCCGTTCTCCGCAACCGCGCGGAGGGCGGGGAGCGTCTTTGCGGTCGCCATTCAGCGGCTCCGGGGGGCGACAGGGCATTGGGCATAAGGGAAGAGCTGTTACGCATGAGGGCATTTGGTGCACTGTCGCGCTCGCTGTACGGCGTACCGACGGGCCGTCCGGGCGGCGTTCCCGCGGACAGGGTTCCGGCCAATGTGCCCCCCGACGCGAATGTGATGCCTGTCGCGTACAACCCTGCAGGGGGGACGTGTGTCCAACAGGCGTGGCAGAGGTACTCGAATTCACCGCGGTACAGACAAGGGGCACGGCCCTGCGTCCACCCCGCCGACTCCGCAGCCCCGGCGTGCCCGGCGGCATGCCGGTGATCGCGCCCATGCCCGCAGCGCGGCCCGCCCGCATCCCGAATCAGCGCGACGGCGCCGAGGACACCCTGGCGGCGGGAACCACCGTCGACCATCTCACCGAGACCTACCGGGCGCACTACCGGTCGCTTCTCGGCCTCGCGGCGCTCCTGCTCGACGACACCGCCTCCTGCGAGGACGTCGTCCAGGAGGCCTTCATCCGGGTGCACTCGGCGCGCAAACGCGTTCGGGACCCTGAGAAGACGCTCGCCTATCTGCGCCAGACCGTCGTCAACCTCTCGCGCTCGGCCCTGCGCCGGCGCATCCTCGGCCTCAAGCTCCTCTCGAAGCCGATGCCCGACATGGCGAGCGCCGAGGAAGGCGCGTACGACCTGTTGGAGCGCGACGCGCTGATCAAGGCGATGAAGGGGCTCCAGCGCCGCCAGCGCGAGGTCCTGGTCCTGCGCTACTTCGCGGACATGACCGAGGCCCAGGTCGCCGAGACGCTCGGCATCTCCCTGGGTTCGGTGAAGGCGTACGGCTCGCGCGGTATCGCCGCGCTCCGTGTCGCCATGGGGGCCTCGGCATGAGCGGGTACGACGAACGGCGACGCCCCGAGGAACAGGGACCCCCTGAACACGAGCACAAGCAATCGCACGCTGGGAACGGAACTGTGAACCACGGCCCCGACGAACAGCCCGACACACAGGGCACGGACGGACTGGGACCCGAAGACCTCGGCTCCGACGAGCTGGCACTGCGCCGGCTGCTGCACCAGGCCGTCGAGGAGATCGAACCCGCCGACGGCACCCTGGACCATCTGCGCCGCGCGGTACCGGCCCGACGGGCCCGCAAGCGCCAGGCCGTGGTCGGCATGGCCGCCGCGGCGCTCTTCATCGGCACGGCGATCCCGGCGTTCGTCCACGTCTCCAACTCCTCCGGGTCGAACGCCGATCCGTCCATGGTGGGCAACACGGCGGAGGCCCAGGGCGGCGCGAGCCAGGGCAAGGGCTCGGACGGCGGCAAGGACGCGGGCGGCTCCGCCGGCACGTCCAAGGGCAAGGGCACGGACGACAGGACGAAGACGCCGGACGGCAAGGGCACGGGTCCGGGCGGGGCCGCCACCGGCGGTGCCGATCCCTCGGCCTCGGTCGCGGCCGCCACCGCCTGCGCGATCAACCAGCTCGGCGGAGCCTCCGGTGTCGCCGCCGGCCCGGACTCCACCGGCGCGGTCTACGGCTCCTTCACCGTCTCGAACGTCTCCACGACCGCCTGCACGGTCACCGGCGCCGGCACCGTCAACGTGGCCGCCCAGGGCGCGGCGGACGGCGGCAAGGTAGGTGTGGCGACGCATGTGGCGGGCGACGCGGCCACCGGGCTGCCCGACCCCTCCACGGAGGTCGCCTCCCTGGTGCTCCAGCCGGGCGCCTCGTATCTGGTGAAGTTCGCCTGGGTGCCCTCGGAGACGTGCCCGACCGTGGAACCCTCACCGGACCCGAGTCCCACGGAAGGCGCCACCGACACCGGCGGCACCGGGACCGAGTCGGGAAGCGCCACCGTGGCCCAGCTCCTCGTCGAGGACGGTGTGCAGGACGGCAGTGTCGTCGTCTCCAGCACGGCGGCGACGGGCGGCGCGGCGGCATCGGTGAACATCGCCAACGCCTGCGCGGGCACGGTCTATCGCACAGGGATCCTGGCGGCGTCCTGACCGGTGCGTGCCACGCCGGCCGACCCGTGCGCGACGCGTGGGCCGGGGGCGGTGCCTGGAGCTCGGGCTCGCCCCGGCCGTGCGGGCAGGCAGTGGCTGCGGCGGACGGTGGTGGTGTCAGGCCGTGGCGGACGGCGGCACCGCGGTGGTGGCGTCGTCGTTCCCCGGCTGCCTCTCGGGCGGGTCCGGGAGCAGCCCCAGTTCGGCGTCGCGGGCGAACTCCACCTCGCGGCGCAGCAGCCGGAACCACATGAAGACGACGAAGCCCGCGAAGACGAACCACTCGCCGGTGTAGCCGAGGTTCTGGAACGCCTTGAGGTCCAGGCCCGTGTTCTGCGGCGCGGTCGGAGGCACCGCCTTCATCCCGGCGTCGGCCTCGGCCAGCGTGATCCACGCGTCGTACGGGGCGTACGGCACGAGGTTCACCAGCGACGCGGAACTGACCGCGGCGGTCTGCCCCGGGGGAAGCCCCCCGGCCGTGCTGACACCGTTCGACCCGGGGCTCTCGGACGCCTGGAGGGCACCCGTGACGGTGACCTCGCCGCCGGGCGCGGCCGGGGCCTTCGCCGGGTCGGCGTCACCGGGGAGCCAGCCCCGGACGACCGGTAGCGCCTTGCCGCCGTCGACCCGCAGGAGCGTCAGCACGTAGTACCCGCGCCTGCCGTCCAGTTCGCGGCCGGGCACGAGGAGCTGCTTGCCGTACCGGCCCTTCGCGGTGGTCTGCCTTCCGGACGTCTCCGTGGTCACGGGCAGCATCTCGGCCAGCGGTCGGGCCGCGTCCGTCTTGGCCGCCGAGGCCGCCCGGTCCGCCGTCCGGTGGTCCTGCACCCGGTCCTCGAAGCGCCCCAACTGCCACGACCCCATGAACACGCAGAAGGGGATGGCCAACAGCACGAAGACGTTGATCCCCCACCAGCGGGGCGTCAGCAGGAACCGGTACACGCCTTCCACGGTACGGGGCCGCCGTGCGGGACTCGGCCGTGGGTCCCGCTCAGTAACGCTCGGCCAGATGCCCCCGGCCCGCCGGCGGCTCGTACGGCTCGGGCCAGAAGTCGGTCACCGTGGCGATACGGCCCTCGTCGTCCGCCGTGAAGAACGTGATCGCGTGCAGCTTCTCCAGACCCACGGTGACGAGGGTCCAGGTGACGGCCTGACCGGGCTCGGTCATGACCCGCTCGATCCGGGCCTGCCAGTCCCCCGGATACTCGCGGTTGAACTCGACGTACCGCGCTCTGCCGCTGATGCGCTCCCGTGTCTGCGGCAGGGTGTAGACGACGTCCTCGGCCAGCAGGTCCGCGAACGCGACCCACTCCCGGGCGTTGGCGGTGGCCCAGTAACTCTCGACGGTCTTGCGCAGATCGGTCATGCGAAAAGTCTGCACCCCGGCACTGACATCGGCCCTGACCTGCGCATCTGCCTCCACGGCCACACCGGCCCCCGCCCGTCTTCCCCGACCGCCGGCTCCGTTCCGCGCGCCGGTCGGAGGGCGGCGGAGTGCCCGGGGCGCCGCGAAGTTGTCCACAGGCCGGGGACCTCGTCGGCACGGGCCGGACGGGCCAGGCACTATGGGGCCATGACTGAGAGCACCAGGTCCATCGAGCAGCAGCAGGCAGACATGCCCGACTGGGAGAAGCGCTTCCGGGCACCGCGGGTGTCCCTGCCGGACTGGGCGGAGGACGCCCCGCACCGCTCCCTGTTCGTCTCGAACGCGACAGGGACGTACGAGCTGTACGCGTGGGACCGCGCGACGGGAGAGCAGCGCCAGGTCACCCACCGGGCGAACGGCACGACGGACGGGGTGCTCTCGCCCGACGGCGAGTGGATCTGGTGGTTCGACGACAAGGACGGCGACGAGTTCGGCGTCTGGCGGCGCCGCTCCTTCGAGGCCCCCCTCGTCGACGGAGAGACCGACGAGCCGGCGGTCCCCGGTCTCGACCCCTCCTACCCGGCGGGCCTGGCCATCTGCCGCGACGGGCGTACGTCCGTCGTGGGCCGCTCGACGGACGACGACGGCTCGACGATCCACCTGGCCCGCGCGGGCGAGGCCCCGGTGGAGATCTACCGGCACCGCGAGTCGGCCGGGGTCGGCGACCTCTCGCACGACGGCTCGCTGATCGCCGTCGAGCACACCGAGCACGGCGACGCGATGCACTCGGCGCTGCGGGTGCTGCGCCCGGACGGTTCGGCGGTCGCCGAGCTCGACGACACCGAGGGCGGCACGGTCGAGCTGGGCCTCGAGGTGCTGGGCTTCGCCCCCGTCGACGGGGACAGCCGGCTGCTCATCGGGCACCAGCGGCGCGGCCGCTGGGAACCCCTGGTGTGGGAGGTGACGACCGGCGCGGAGACGGACCTGCGCCTCGAGCTCCCCGGTGACGTGGCCGCCGAGTGGTATCCGGACGGCTCGGCCCTCCTCATCGCCCACAGCTTCGAGGCACGCAGCGACCTCTGGCGCTACGACCTCGCCTCCGGCGAGCTGACCCCGGTCGCGACCCCGCCCGGCACGGTCTCCGGGGCGACGGCCCGCCCGGACGGGACCGTGGAATTCCTGTGGTCGTCGGCGGCCGAACCGTCGGCCGTCCGTTCGACGAACGGCGAGATCGTACTGGACCCGCCCGGCCTGAAGTCCCCGGGATCGGTCCCCGTGGAGGACGTCTGGGTCGAGGGGCCCGGCGGCCGCGTCCACGCCCTGATCCAGAAGCCGGCGGGCACCACCGGCCCGTTGCCCACCGTCTTCGAGATCCACGGCGGCCCGACCTGGCACGACAGCGACTCGTTCGCGGCGGGCCCGGCGGCCTGGATCGACCACGGGTACGCGGTGGTCCGGGTCAACTACCGAGGTTCCACGGGCTACGGCCGCGCCTGGACCGACGCGCTCAAGCACCGCGTCGGGCTCATCGAGCTGGAGGACATCGCGGCGGTCCGCGAGTGGGCGGTGACGTCCGGTCTGGCCGACCCCGACCGCCTGATCCTCACCGGCGGTTCCTGGGGCGGCTATCTCACCCTCCTCGGCCTCGGCACCCAGCCCGACGCATGGGCCCTAGGCATCGCCGCCGTCCCGGTCGCCGACTACGTCACGGCGTACCACGACGAGATGGAGGCGCTGAAGGCCATGGACCGCACGCTGCTCGGCGGCACTCCGGAAGAGGTGCCCGAACGCTTCGAGGCATCCTCTCCGCTGACCTACGTCGACGCGGTCAAGGCCCCCGTGTACATCTCGGCCGGTGTCAACGACCCCCGCTGCCCCATCCGCCAGATCGACAACTACGTCCACCGCCTCGCCGCCCGCGAAGCCGTCCACGAGGTCTACCGCTACGACGCGGGCCACGGCTCCCTGGTGGTCGACGAACGCATCAAGCAGGTCCGTCTGGAACTGGACTTCGCGGAGCGCCACTTGGGGAAGTAGCCCGGCACCCTCCACCCGGGTCCGTCCGGGGTCCGAGCCCCTTCCCGGCTGCACGGTCCCGATCCGGGAGGGCCAAGCCCCCTCGTGCGGACCCCGCGTCCCTCTGGGAGGGAGGGAGGGGAGGGATGAGAGGGATGGGAGACGGGGGACGGGAGGGCCGGGAAGGCCCCAAGTCCCCTCCATGCGCCGCGTCGTCCCTCCGCGAGGTTCCAGAACCCTCCCGGGGCCTGCGCCGGGCCCACGTCGGGCTTGTGCCCGACACGGGCCGGGGCCTAGGCCCCGGCCCGTTGCCGAGGCCGTCGGCCGAGCAGTTCCGCGAGCCCCCGCCGCGTCGCGGCGAGCACCACGCGGTCCTCGGCCCGCAGCACGTACGTGGAGGGCAGGTCCCACACCAGACCGGGGCCGCGCGAGGCGGACGCCGGGGCCGCCCGGCGTTCCCCGGGCGCCGCCGTGTCCAGCGCGAGCACCCGCCACGCCCCCGCCCGAAACGCCTCCCCGACCGTGCGCCCCTCCAACTGCGGATGCCCGCCCACATCCACCGCGGCGAACAGCAGCACCCGCCGCTCGACGGGAATCGCCCCGAGGATCTGGCGCCCCATCATCGACCCCGCGAACGCGGGCGCGGCCAGATGGGACACGCTGCGGCTCCGGGTCAGCGCGTCGGGATGCGCGGCCCGCAGGGTGCGGTACACGGCGGTCGCGAAGTCGTCGTCGTACAGGCGCAGTACGACCCGCAGGTCGGGCCGCAGGGTCCGTGCGTACAGCACGGCCTCCAGGTTCATCGTGTCCGCGCTCGTCAACGCCAGCAGCGCGTGCGCCCGATGGATCTTGGCGGCCTCCAGCACGCCTTCCTGTGTCACGTCCCCCAGCACCACGGGCACCCGCAGCCGCCGGGCCAGCGCCAGTCCCCGCGCCTCGGGATCGGCCTCGACGCACACGACGGGAATGCGCAGCTCCCGCAGCCGGGCCAGCACCCGTGTACCGATCTTGCCGACCCCGAGCAGCACCACGTGCCCGGACAGTCCGCGCGGCGGCTTACGCAGGGCGGACCCGCTGCGGAAGGTGCCCAGCGCCTCCAGTACGGCGGCGAGAAGCACCGGGAGCAGCAGCAACCCGACCACTCCGGAGCAGAGTTGGAGGATCTGCCGCCCGAGTGGCTGACCGATGGCCGGATCGTTGATGGCGAAGAGATCGAGCAGAGTCAGATACGTCGCCTGGAGCGGAGGCTCACTGGTGACCAGCATCGACGCCACCGCGAGCCCGATCACACACGCGACGAGCCCCGCGAACGACCAGCGCAGCCGCCGCGACAGCAGGGAACCGAACCAGGGGACGACGCCCCGTCCGGAGGACAGTTCGGGACCGGAGTACGACACGTTCTCCAGGACGACGGTGCCACGTCCGGTCGCGGCGGCCACCGCCCTCTCGTCGGGCAGGAGTTGGGGACCCTGCGCTCCGCTGCTTTCCGAACCGTCCGCGCCGGCCGGGTCGTTGGTCGTGGCGGAGAGAAGCGCCAGCGTGCACAGCCCGGGATCGGCGACTTCGCCAGGACCGGGCGGCGGCCGCTCCACCGCGCGCAGCATCAGCCCGTCGGTCTGGACGACCTTGCTGGTACCGGCCACGGCGGTAGCGGCCAGCGCGGGCGCGGCGGTGTCGGCGTCGGACAGCACGGTGGTGGACGCGTCGAAGGCCTCGGCGCTCCCGTCCGCCCGCGAGGCATCGGGCCCTGAAGCGGCTCCGGCGTTGTGCGAGGCCCCGGCGCCGGCAGCGAGCGCGCTGTCGGCCGCGGCCATGGCCGCGGCGTTGGCCAGAGCCGAGGCCTGGTCGAGGAGGGCCTCGATGTGCTGTCCGAGGCGCCGGTTGTAGAGCCGCAGGACCAGCCGGATCCGCGGGTTGAGCCGCCGGGCGGTGAGCGCGGCACGGATGTTGGTCTCGTCGTCGTCGTAGACGAGCGCGAGCGCGGCGGCCCGCTCGACGCCCGCGTAGGCGAGCACGCTCTCGGTCAGTTCGGCGGCCTCCAGCACCCGCTCGGAACCCGGCGTCTCACCTGCCCGGACACCCCCGGCCTCACCACTCCCGGCCCCGGCCCCGCCTCCGTTCCCGGAGGCCCGGTTCACCGCCGCGGACACCCGGTCGAACAAGGCGGTGGCCCGCGTCCGCCCGACGACCGGCGGCCGTACACCGTGCTGGGCGGGCGGCACCACGAGGGTCACCCGCTCGCCGTACACCCCACGCAACTCGGCGGCCAGCCGATGCGCCAGGGCGTCGTCCCCGGCCACCACCATGTGCGCACCGGCGTCACTCGACGCACTCTGAGACGGAAGATTTCCCACGAGGAAGAAGACTGCCGCACCGATGCGGGTGGTTCCAGTGGGGAAGCCCGGCGCATCCCGTGAGGCGCCCGAACCCCGCAGGAAGCCGCGACGCACAGCGCATCCGGCTTGAGCCTGCCGAAACAGGCCGCCGACCCGCGTATCGCGACCCGCAACGTCCACCGGGTCACGGTGCTCGCGCGCGACCGAGGACGACGGCTGAGAAATCGAGCGTGCGCAGCGGATCTCCGCTGAGAGTGCGCAGCCGATCTCCGCACCCCCGAAACTCACTCCTCAATTGTCACAGGCATGCCATACCCTGCTTCCAGCAGCCGCGCCCCGCGCATCACCGCAGTCCAGCGGTCGTGTCCGGGTGCTGCGCGGCGCACTCATCTCCCCGGTCGCGCACCGGGTTTCCTTGTGGGGGTAACAGCACTGTGCGTACGCGCAGCATCTCGACCGCGACAGCTCTGGCGGTCCTCTTCGGTTCGGCGGCGCTGAGCCTCGGAACGGTCGGCACCGCCTCGGCCGCTCCGGCCGCCCGTGTCACCTCGCCCGGCGGCCTCGTGGTGGACGGCGCGGTGAAGCGGGTGTTCGTCGGTGACAGCACCAACGGCACCGTCGTGGCCACCGACTACTCCGGTACCGTCCTCGGTTCGGTCGGCGGAGTCACCGGCGTCAGCGACCTCGCGGTCTCGGACGACGGGTCGACCGTGTACGCGGCCGCCCCCGAGATCCACGAGATCTGGGCCATCGACGCGAGCACCCTCGACGTCAAGGCCCGCTACACCGTCTCCACCAACACCGGTCCGCGCCATGTCGCCTTCAGCGGCGGCAAGGTGTGGTTCTCCTACGGCGACCAGTGGGACGGCGACCTCGGCTCCGTCGACCCGACGGTGGACCCGGAGAGCGGCACCGACCCGGTGACGCTGGAGCAGTTCCCGTCCGAGGGCACCTCGGTCGGCCTCTGGAACCAGGCTCTGCTGGACACCGACCCGAACCAGCCCGGCGTCCTCGCCGTCGGCCAGACCCACTCGTCCTCGGACTCGATGGCCGTGCTCGACGTCTCCAGCGGGAAGGCCGCTCTGGTCGCCTGGCACTTCGGCGACTACTCGCTGAACAGCGGCATCACCGACATCGACCTGGTGCCCGGCGGCAAGCAGGTGCTGGTCAACGGCAAGGACCGGGACGCCTACGCCGACGGCAAGTTCAAGGCGGCGGGCTCCTACCCCAACGGCCAGCTCGCGGACGTCGCCTCCAACGGGTTCCTCGCCCAGGTCAACGGCTCCAAGATCCTCACGTACCAGCCCAACGCCACGCTGCCGTTGCACACCTACGACCAGGGCACGGCCCAGACGGCCGACCTCGCCTGGGCGCCGGACGACTCCCGGGTCTTCGCGCTCGTCGGCACGGACGGCGGCTATGGCCTCAAGGTGCTCACCGGCACGGCGCTGAACAACCCGACCCTGACGGTCAACGCCCCGGCGAGCGCGACGCGCGCCAGGAAGCTCACCGTGACCGGCAGACTGACCGCGACGGTGCCGCTGCCGGCCGGCGCGAAGCTCCAGGTCACCCGGGTCGACCTGGACTCCCCGAGCGGCAAGGCGCTGCCCGCCGTCACGGTGAAGTCGGACGGCACGTACTCCTTCTCCGACACCCCGCCTGCCGGCGGAACGGTCACCTACAAGGTGACGTACGCGGGCGACGCCGGGCACTCGGCCGTCACCGCGAGCGACAAGGTGGCCGTCTCGCGCGACTCGGCCTCGCTGAGCCTGAACAACAACGGCAAGGTCTACTCCTACGGCGCCGACGTGAAGTTCACGGCGCACCTCGGTACGACGTACAAGAACCGTACGGTCGAGATCTGGGCCAACCCCTACGGCGGCGACAAGCCCAACAAGCTGATCAAGACCGGGACCGTCAACTCCAGCGGCAACATCTCCGCCACGATCGACATGACCCGCGACACCGACGTCACCGCGGTCTTCAAGGGCGACGCCCGCTACAAGTCCAAGACCGTCAAGTCCACGGGCTACGCCAAGGTGAAGAACTCCACCGCCGTGTCGAAGCACTACAAGACGGCCAAGATCGGCTCGACGTCGTACTACTGGTTCCACAAGAGCACCAACCCGCTGCTCACCACGACCATGACGTACTACTCGGGCCGCAAGCAGCGCGTGGACCTGCAGGTCTACTACGCCGGCCACTGGTACACCGCCGACGGCAGCCCGCAGTACTTCAAGCTCGCCTCGAACGGCAAGTCGGCCGTGAGCCTGGAGGCCCCCGGCGAGTCCGGCATCAAGGTGCGCATCCGCTCGTCGTACATCAACAACTCCTCTGGCGACAACGTCAACTCGACGACGTACGGCTCGTGGAAGTACCTGTACTTCTCCAACTAGCCGGACTCCCGTCGAAGGCCACCGCCCGGGCACGCATGCCCGGGCGGTGGCCGTTCGTCGGTTCGGACGTCCGAGGACCAGGCCTGGGATCGGCGCGCGGCTGACAATGCCCGGACAGGAATCGGCGCGCGGCTGATGATGCCCGGGAGGAACACGGTCTGGTCTTCTCCTCGGTCCCGCGCAAGCCGCTCGACGCGGCCGACCTTCGCCGGGCCTTCCGCCAGGCGATCGACGAATTCGAGGACACCGGCCCGCACCGGTCGTGCACACGCGGCGGGCCAACAGAATCGACGATCACGCGCTCAGATACGCAGAACGCCAGAGGGCCCTTACCGATTCGGTAAGGGCCCTCTGAACTGCTGTTTGGCCGGCCCTGGCCGCGGCGGGAAGGGCTGGGAGCCGCAATGGATGGGATCGCGGTTCTGTGCTGTGTCGGCCGTGTCCAGGGGGCGGCCGAGAAGGCAAGAGGTCGTCTCCGCATCCCAGGACGGCGTCTCAGGCAGTGCTTGTTTGCGCAGCTCAGGGTGGGTGGGATGGTTGCGTCGTTGCGGGTTGGGCGGTGGTGGTTGCGGTGGGGCCTCGGTGTCTTCGAAGCTGTGGGTGTCGCACCGGCCGGGGTGGATTGAGGGCCCCGGTAGCAGCATGGTGACGACTCCCGCCTTGTGCCTGCGTACCGGGCATCCGTATGCCCGGGTGCCCGACGTGCGGCGTTCGGCGTCCAGCGGCGCCCGCCGCCCCGCGATCTTGGGGGCGGAGGACATCCGGCCGGTTCCTGCCCTCTCGGGCAGTCAGGCCGTCATGTCCTCGGATCGGACGCGGACGGGTGGCGAGACGTCAGCGGGCGCGCTTGGTGGGAGAGCCGGCGCGGGCCGGGAGCGACCCCCTACGGACCACTAACCAAGAAGGAAGACACGACATGAGCAGGAACACCCACACACGTCGTCGTCCGGGCCGCCGTGCGGCCTTCGCCGCCGGTCTCGTCCTGGCCGTCGGGCTCGGTGTGTCGACGCAGGGGGCGGCACAGGCCGCCGTCCCCGCCCCCGCCAAGGCATCCGCGAAGGCGTCCGCCGCGCTGCGGTCGGTCAGTGGCTTCAACGGCGACGTGGTGACCCAGGTCGCCGACTTCTACGGCGCGTACATCGACGCGAAGGACGACGCTGCGGGCCCGGACACCGCACTGTCCACGGCGCTGCGCGCGCACTACCTGACGCCCGCCTTCGCCAAGAAGCTGGAAGCATGGGAGAAGAAGAACGAGGCGGACGGTCTCCTGCGTGCCCAGAACGTCCCGGTGGAGTGGACGGTGAGCGAGGGCGGCAACGGCCTCGAGGTCGTCGTCACCCTGACCTTCGGCGGCGGGGAGTCGCCGACGACGACGACCCGGCTCGTCGTGAAGCAGGAGCCGACCGGCCACATCACCGACATCCGCACCACGAGCATCGCCCCCGCGAAGGCATCCGCGAAGGCGTCCGCCACGGTGCGGTCGGTCAGTGGCAGGACCGGTGACTCGGTGACCCAGGTCGCCGACTTCTACGGCGCGTACGTCGACGCGAAGGACGACGCTGCGGGCCCGGACACCGCACTGTCCACGGCGCTGCGCGCGCACTACCTGACGCCCGCCTTCGCCAAGCAGCTGAAGGCCTGGGAGAAGAAGAACAAGGCGGACGGTGTCCTGCGTGCCCAGAACGTTCCGGTGGACTGGACGGTGAGCGAGGGTCGCAACAGCCGTGAGATCGTCGTCACCCACGCTTTCGGCGGCGGGGAGTCGCCGACGGTGAGGACCAACCTCGTCGTGGAGCTGGAGCCGGTGTTCGGCGACGTCACCGACATCCGCACCACGAGCGCCCGCTGACGACGCAGCCGCTCCGCCTGGTCCGCTTCCGGCTTCGGCCGGGGGTGGGACCGGCACGCTGGTGGGGTGTGGTGGGCCGAGGGCGGTCGCCCGGCAGGGCGGAGGCGGGCGTGGAGCAGCAGCCGGATACCGGCGAGGCCACCGCAGACAGCGTCGACGGGGAGGACCTGGGCCGGCCGCGCAGACGCTGGACGGTTGTCGTGCGCGTAGTCGCCTACCCCGGGTGGCAGTACCGGCCGACTGCGTTGTGACATGTCGGTGGTGCCCGGGGTGCCCGGGGTGCTGAGGGTGCCCGGGGTGCTGAGGGTGCCCGGGGTGCTGGGGGTGGCCGCGGTAGAGCGGGTTTGGCAACTTGCCAGATCGGCACGGGCAGCGGACAACGGTGGTGTCTGCGCTGGGGGATTGAAGCCGGACAGACGCGCGAGGTGTGCGGCCCCTCCCCGGCCTCGCCCGGATCCCATCGTCGGCGGGGCCGGACAAGGCCCCGCTCCTGCGGGCTGTGCTGCCGGGCAGGTTGCGTGACCTGTCGCTTCGTCAGTCGCCGGTTGCCGCCATGTTGGCGGCGGGGATCGGGACCCAGCGGCCGGGTTGGTAATAGACGCGGTCGTACCGGTAGCCCGGCAGTCCATTGGTGCTGGTGGTGCGGAACGGGCGGCCGTGGTCGTCGATGCGGACCGTGCCGGTGCGGCCTTCTGAGGACCAGTCGAGGTCGAGGTACCAGTCGCAGGTGCAGGCCTCGTTGAGCGCGGAGACCACCAGGACTTCGGGCTCCTGTAGGGACACCCGGTAGGGGAAGTCGATCGCGGGGATCGGCGTGCCCGCCGCGTTGTCGCCGGGCGTCGAACGGGCCAGGGGCTGGTGCGCGTCAAGGTTCACGGAGAAGAAGCGGGGGATGATGCCGGCGCCGCAGCCGTCGCTCAAGGAGTAGACGATGCCCCGGCCGGCGGCGGGGGTGACGCGGTTGACCACGCGCACGTGCAGGGCCTCCAGGACGACGGCGGCGGAACCGCGTCCCTGCACCGTGATCCGCACGCCGGTGGGGCCCCCGTGCACCGCCCGCTGGGAGGCGACCCACGCTGCGATGTCCTCCGGGTGTGGCGGCGGCGGGACCTGCCGCGGTGGTTTGGCGACGACGTAGGCTTCGCCGCAACCGCTGAGTCCGAGTGTGTGCGAATTGGCGGTCCAGGTCAGGGGGGCCACCGGTGGGGCCGTGCCGGCGCTTGCCTGGTTCGGCTTGGAGTTGCCGTTGTGTGTGGCCGACGCGGAGGGGGGTCCGGCGGCGGATGAGGTGAGGCCGAGGAGCGCGGCGACGAGCGAGGCCGCCAGCGCCATCGACCGCACGGGTCGTCGTCGGGGGCGCCCGCCATGGAGCCGCGGCCAGGGCGATGAGGTTGGCTCGGGGCGCTGGTCGGCCGGTGAGATTGGCCTGGGCGCCTCCACGACCGGGCTGCTGCCGCTCGCAGAGACGGCCGATGCGGCATCGATCACGGGGGCGATTGATGCCGCTGCGCTCGTGGTGGTGTGGGGCGCTGGTGCCTGCCGCGTATCGGATGGGCGTGGTCGTCGACGCGCGGCTGCGGCCATGATCCACCGGCGGTGCAGCTCCGTGCGTTCTTCGGGGGAGGCGCCGCAGAGTGCGGCGAACCGCTCGATTCCAGCGAAGTCCTGCGGGACTGCTTCTCCGGAGCAGTATCGGTGCAGGGTGGAGGCGTGCACGCCCAGTCGGCGGGCCAGTGCCGCGTAGCTGCGGTCGCTGCGCTCCTTCAGTCGCGTCAGCAGTAACGCGAACTCCGCTACATCGTCGTGGATCGAATCCATGTAGTCCGTACTCGTATCCATTTGTCGGCCCGTGCAGGCCTGTCCCGATGGGGCACGGCATCCCAGGCGCTCCCCCATATCTGCACGCCAATAGGCCTGGGACGGTTCCAGGTTTGCGAAGCGTGCTCTTGTTCACCACCGGCCCGCAGAACGCTGAGCCTTCCCTGGAACGTGGACAACCGCCGTCCGCACTGGTGCTGTTCAGCGGACAGGCTCGCGCCCGCGAGGAGGACGTACCGGAGCATCGCGCGTTCCGGCATCCGCCCCACTCGTACGCCGGCGGTGACGCTCACGAAGTGGCGCGTCGGGATGGACACACTTCCGGCCTACGAACTCACCAAGTCCTTCCGCCTGCCCGTCGCCCTCTTCAGCATCGCGGACACCCGCAGGCGGACGCTGTACTGCGCCGGGGAATGCGGCGCGTGTACAACCTGCCGGATCCGCCACGGGCCGCAACCTGAGGTGACTTCTTGCCCTGGGTCTTGTCGGGGATCTTGGTGAGCTGCGTTTCCGCAGGTGTGGGCGGTACTCCCGCGCTTCTCAGTGGTCGTCATTGGTCGTCGTTGGCCACTGCCGAGCAGCGTCGGACGGCCCAGAGACGGCCCAGAGACGGCCCAGAGACGGCCCAGACCGGCATCTTCGGCTCCGGCCGACGCGGGTCCTAGGAACTCAGGAATCAATAGTCACGCAGTTGGACACGCAGCAACGCCAGAGGGCCCTTACCGATTCGGTAAGGGCCCTCTGAACTGCTATTTAGCTGTCGGGGTGGCGGGATTTGAACCCACGACCTCTTCGTCCCGAACGAAGCGCGCTGCCAAGCTGCGCTACACCCCGATTGTCGTTGCTCTCGCTGCGACGTCGTTTACTTTAGCCCACTGGTGGCCGGAGACGAAATCCGGTTTTCGGGGCGTCGCACGCGGCGTCGGACCGGGTCGGGGCGCACGTGGTCGAGGGCGACGATGAGGAGGGCCAGGGCGTAGAAGGCGACGCCGAGGACGGCGGTGTTGCCGAGGACGCCTCCGTAGCCGTGGCGGTCCACGTCGACGAAGGGGTAGAGGTAGCGCGCCGGGGTCCCGGGCGACAGCGTCGCGCCGCGGGCCAGGCAGAAGGCCAGGTAGGCGAGGGGGTAGAGAAGCCAGGTCGCCGCGTTGCGGAGCGCCAGCGGGGTGGGGCGGGTCAGCAGCAGCCAGTCGAGGACCACGGCGATCGGCGTGACCGTGTGGAGGAGCTGGTTGGCGACCGTGTGCCAGCCGGAGAGTGTGGTGATGTCTCCTGTCATGGAGAACGGGGTCGACTCGTTCGCCAGGATCAGGTGGTAGACCAGGCCCGTGATCGAGATGTAGATCAGCGTGCCGCCCGTCAGCACTCCGGGTAGGGGTCGGCGGGCAGACCAGGCCCGGCGGGCGGACGCCGCGAAGACCACGGCGACGAGCAGGTTGGTCTGGATCGTGAAGTAGCTCAGCACCCGGGCCGGGGCGCCCAGCTTCAGGTCGATGGCCACGCCCGCTGCCGCCGCGAGGCCCACCAGGACGCGGTAGGCCGCCGTGGCCGGGCGGCGCGTGGGAGCCACCACCGCCGTCGCGGGGACGAAGGAGTAGTGGGTCGACGAGCCGATACCCGGTATCGCGGGGAGGTCGGGTATGTCCCTGGGTATGGGGTTGATCATGGCCCCACGCTAAGCGGGTGGGACGTTTCGGGCGATATGAGACGACTGGGTGGGTTACTCCGGCATCAGCGCCGACCGGTGCGGCCGGACCCAGCACGGTTCGGCGGCCAGGTTCGCGTCGCCGGCACTTCGCACCGCCTCCGTCGTCTCGCGCCCCCGACGCGCCGAGCCGCCTCCGACTCGCACATCCCGCGCGCCTGAGCGATGATCCGCCGGAAGCCCGGAAGCCCGGAAGCCCGGAAGCCCGGAAGCCCGGAAGCCCGGAAGCCCGGAAGCCCGGAAGCCCGGAAGCCCGGAAGCCCGGAAGCCCGGAAGC
>NZ_JBSFYW010000012.1:119634-176717 GCF_053599975.1 Streptomyces sp. NPDC005141
GCCCGGAGGGGCTAACTTGCTACGTCCGTTCCACCAGCGTCAGCAGTGACGCCTCCGGCGGGCAGGCGAACCGGACCGGGGTGTAGCGGCTCGTTCCGCAGCCGGCGGAGACGTGCATGTATGACGTCCGGCCTTCCGCCGTATGCGTGGAGAGGCCCTTGACGCGGTCCGTGTCCAGGTCGCAGTTGGTGACGAAGGCGCCGTAGAAGGGGAGGCAGATCTGGCCGCCGTGCGTGTGGCCCGCCAGGATCAGGGGGTAGCCGTCGGCCGTGAACGCGTCCAGGCTGCGCAGGTACGGCGCGTGCACCACACCCATCGAGAAGTCGGCCGACTCGGACGGGCCGCCGGCCACGCGTGCGTAGCGGTCGCGCTTGATGTGCGGGTCGTCGAGGCCGGTCAGCTCTATCTCCGCGCCCTCGATCTTCAGCGTCCCCCGGGTGTTCGTCAGGTTCAGCCAGCCCGCGGTGTCGAAGCCGTCGCGCAGGTCCTCCCACGGGTTGTGGACGGCGCCCACGACCGGCTTGTTGCCGTTCAGCCCATGACGGCCCTGCGTCTTCTCGAACAAGTACCGGGCGGGGTTGCGGAGTGTGGGGCCGTAGTAGTCGTTCGAGCCGAAGACGTACGCGCCCGGGAGCTCCATCAGGGGGCCGAGCGCGTCCAGCACCTCGGGCACGCCCGCCGGATCCGACAGGTTGTCCCCGGTGTTGATCACGAAGTCGGGGCGCAGGCCGGCCAGGGAGCGCAGCCAGCGCTGCTTCTTGCGCTGGCCGCCCACCATGTGGATGTCCGAGACCTGCAGGACGCGCAGCGGTCGCATCCCGGGCGGCAGGACGGGGACCGTCACCCGCCTGAGGCGGAAGGAACGGGCCTCGAACCCCGCCGAGTACAGCAGACCGGCGGCGCCCACCGCCGTGATTCCCAGGGGTACTCCGTATCGCGCACGCATACGTCCATCGTGTCAGACCCCGACGAGCCCGCGTGCCCCCCCCTGTGGACAACCCGGCACGAAACGCGCGAGAGCCGCCGAACGACCCCTGGCGGTGTCTGCCCGTCCGTCCGGCGCGCGGCGAAATCAACAGGCGGCCGCATCACCGCACCTGCGACACTTGACGGCATGACCACAGTCAAGGCTTCTTGAGATACCTATTGGCTGCGGGACTGCCGAACTTGGCACTTACAGCACGCAAGGGCCCGCCCGCTCTCCCGGGGGATGAGGGGAGAGCGGGCGGGTGTCGGTCGCAACCCTGACCCTGCGGTTGCCGTGGGGCCCCATCTCACCGGGGCGGGGTGTTCGGATCAGTCGTCCGACAGCAAGGCGCGCGTGATCAGGATGCGGGACAGGATGTTCATGGGGGTGGGGTCTGGCTCGACGAACACGGCATGTTCGCGGTGCGCCCATACCGTCCAGCCGGGTCCTGATATGCCCAGCTCGATTCCCACCGGGACCGCGTCATAGGGGTCAGTGATCAACCTGTCGCAGTAGCGGCAGACGTGCAGCGCGAGCGTCACGAGCGCTCGCCGGTGAAGTTCTCGTAGTGGTCGCATAACGCGTTCAGCGAGCGTGCCAAGCGACGGGCGTGACCGACGCCGGAACTGACGCCGGGCTGCGGGGTGATGTCCAACTTTCGCCGCGCCTCGCCGATGCAGGCAAGCGCGCAGTAGCGCGGTACGTCGTCCTTCGGAAGGCTGGCGATGACTTGCTCGACCTCAGGAATGAGGAGCTGCATGTGACCCCTCAGCCGCAGCGTGAGCGTTTCCAGCTCGTGTGCGCTCGGTGGGAGGGCATCCTCGGCGAGGAAGCGTCGCACGCTGGAACGCATCGTTGCGATGTCGGGCAGGCATCCGCCGGCCTCTTCGGTCGATGGCTGGTGGGCTGTAGTTTGCATGGGTCGGCGCTCCTTGTCAGCGTTGGCCACGCCCCGGGGCCGTCGCGAGCGGTCGCCGGGGTCTTCGTGGTCTACGACCGTAGGAGCGGACAGAGGGAACCAGGGGCACAAAATGTGCCCCTACGTCATGCGGCCAACAGGCCGATCTTCACGGCGAGTTCCGAAGCGCGGCGGCGGCGGGCCTGAGCCTTGGCATCGGCTTCCTCAAGGACGATCCGCTTCGCGTAGCCGTTGTACTTGATCGTCTCCGGGGCGGCCTCGTGCGCCTTCTCCAACATGGCGAGCGCTACGTCTGGTTGCCCATCGAGGTGGAAGCCGCGAGCTTCTTCGATGCGGTGCCGGGCTCTGCGCGGCCTAGACGGGATCGTTACGGCGTCGGCGCGCGCGGCCTGCCGTACGGACTCACCACCCTGGCGCAGTTCCACGGCGACGGTGACCGCGTGGGCGCCCATGATCGCGCGTGAGAATGACGTGACCGGGTGGTAGTAGTCCTGGGGAAGCCGCTGCGCCAAAATGCGGGCCTGGTCCCAGTAGCGCCAAGCCGTGCCGGTGTCGGCTCTACGTGCCGCGGTGTAGCCAGCCTCGAACGTGAGCGCCCCCGCGATCGCGAGCACATTGTCGGAAGCATCCGGCAGCAACGGCTCCAGATAGGCCAGCGTCTCAAGGTTCACGGCGTCGGCGGCCTCGAAGTGACCCATGCCCGCGTCACGATGCGCCTGAGCGGCCAGCCAAGCCGCTACCCCGATGGTGTGGGCGTCTTCCGATTCCTGGG
The DNA here is from genome assembly GCF_053599975.1 of Streptomyces sp. NPDC005141. Classification (NCBI taxonomy): domain Bacteria; kingdom Bacillati; phylum Actinomycetota; class Actinomycetes; order Kitasatosporales; family Streptomycetaceae; genus Streptomyces; species Streptomyces sp. NPDC005141. The sequence continues at coordinate 122,293 of NZ_JBSFYW010000012.1, forward strand.
CTGCGATGAGCCCTCGCTCCGAGACGCGCCACAGCAGCGCCGCGTCAGGCTGGTACGCCACGAAGAACTGACACAGCGAGTAGACCTCGGAGAGCACGGCCAGAGCTGCCCTGCGGTTCGGGGCTGTCTCGGCCTGCCGTACGGCGAGCTGAGCGTCACGGATCAGATCCGGCAGCAACTCCCCGATCACCTCGCGGTGGTTGGGTGCGGAATGGCGGGCGCTCCAAGCTCTGGCAAGCCGCGCCTCGAGGTGGGCGGCCGGCGGCGCCTCCCGCTGCGTGGTCAGTGGAAAGACGTCAATCGCTGCCTTCACCGCGGCGAGCCGGGGATGCCCCGGACCGGCGAACAGATCCACGGGACCGGACTGATCGCCGACCAACTCCGACAGGTCACGAACGCGGAGGAGTTCGGCGATGCGGAGGATCGTCTCCAGCTTGGGCGTCTTCAGGCGGCCCGTCTCGATGCCCTTCACCCATGACGCAGTCTTCCCGACCAAACCCCCGAGTTGATCGCGGGTCATACCCCGTCGCGTGCGCAGGATTTGAAGGCGCTGGCCGAACACCAGCGAATCGGCGTACGGGTTCGGGCTGGCATCTTCAGACGGCACGGCCTTGCCCCTCTCTGACGGACTCGACATTGTCAGGGTATGGGGCGGGAGTGCCCTTGTGCGGGGTTCCTGCCGTTCATCATCCGGCGCGAACTGGTGGGGTCTCGGAGACGCTGCTGCTTCTGTCGGCACGATCAATTGGACCTGTGGCGCCTGCTCTGTCATCGGCCCGGGTGCAGCGGGTGAACGGTCACCCTCGATGGCACGTTCCCGCCTGTGAACTTTCCGCTTCTCTGGATGCGGTCGGCCAGTTCGGCGGCCTTCCCGCATACCCCTTGACGTTTCCTATCGCAAACATAGATGCTCATTACTCATCAGGACGAGTGCGTGAATGGCACTCGTCGTCCGGCGACAGGAAGGGTACGAATGAGAAGGATCGGGATATCTCGCAAGAGGCTGGGTCTGATGCTGGCTGCGGTTGTCGCCGTGCTTGGTCTGGCAGCTCTGGGGGCATCACTGGCTTCCGCCGCCCCTGCCGACGCGGGGTCTGTCGGACGGTCCGTCACGGCTGGATCAACCAAGACCGTCGGGGTCAACGGGCTTCGGCTGCGCTCCAAGCCCGGATATAACGGCTACGTCAAGGGGCTGCTCTATCGAGGGGATCGGGTCTTCGTCCGAGAGACCTTCGCCTCGTCCTACAACCCGAACTGGGTCGGCGTCGTGCTGAAGCAGCGAAGCAGGGGCGGGCTCGCGCGGCTCACGTTCGGGTACGTGTACAAGGCCTACCTTCGGTAGGTCCTGAAAGCCTCGGGAGGCGCCCCCGATGGTGACTTCGGTACAGCGTCCCTCTTCTCGGTCGGGGAGAGGGACGCGACGCGTCTGCCCTGTGTGGGCGCCCAGCGGGGAGCGTGGGGCGAGAGCATCCGTACGCCTTGGGGAGCGCTGCAAATGCCGTCGTCAGGGTTCAACGCGGGTTCAGCAGGAACCTCCCCAGTCGCATCCCAACGCGCTAGAGTTTGCTTCTGCAATAGCTTCGTGGGTCGAATGTGCTTGATGGGTGAGGGGTGTTCGCCATGGCCGCGGAGGCTTCTTCGGGCGAGTTACGCGACGACGACACGACGACTTGGGTTCGGGGGCTGGACTATGTGCAGGGCTGGGCGGAAGCGCGCGATGCGGCCGAGGAGTTGAACTCGGCGTTCCGGGAGTTGGGTCTCACCAGGGAAGACGTGTGGGCTACAGCGCACACGGATGGGGGAGGGGGCGGCCTGGTGCGCCTCAAGGGCACGCCAGCGGGGATTCGTCTTGCGGCGCAGGTGCTGAAGCGCAACGTGGCTTGAACCTGGGTGACATGGCTCCCGCACCAGGGCACGCGGGTGGCGGAAGGGCTTTGGACGGGAGCCGCCATGGGGCGAGTGATCATGGCCCCTTACGCTGGCCGCGATTCGGGCTGGCTCCCGGCCTGCCCGCAATAGCCCGAAGTGGGGCCATGATCTTCGAGGCTCGCCCCATGGTGGCTGTCTAAAGCCCTTTTGCTGGCCGCCCCCGGCCGACGAGTCTTGAACCGTACGCTTTTGTCCTGCACGGCTTGCAGACACAGAGGAGCGTCCCAATGGCGCGGAAAGCGATCGGACGGCCGTTGCGCACCCGCGGGCGTGGTGTCGTGCGTGTGGAGGAAGACGCGAACGGTCGTCAGTGGGTGACGTGTTCGGGCTGCCGCTTGGACGAGTACACACCGGGGCTGTCGCCCGCCAAGTTCGCGGCTCGTCAGCACGCTGACGTCTGCGTGCGCTGAGTGCCTGCGATCTGGGTGAGGTAGCGCCTTTGGCCAGAGGTCAATAGGCCAGATCAAGGTAGCTCTGCGCTACAAGCCCGAAGGCAACGAAGAAGAAGCCGAGCGTCTGTTCCCGCAAACCACGAATCGTCGCCCGCTTCGACTCCTCATCGCGAGCGGTGATGCGAGCCTGGAGGTCACTGCCGATCTTCTGGTCTTCCTTCTCTCGCGCTTTCGTCTCTTGCCCGAGGCCGTACTGCACGTCCTGGGCCAGTTTGAAGACACGGTTCAGGCGTTCCTCTACCGCAGCCTTGAAGGCGTCGGCGTTCTGTGCAGGGTCAGGCAAGGGACCGAACTGGACGATGCCCCGAGCGCTTCCCACAAGGCCACCCTCCATGGCCGCGCCGAGACCATAAACCACTGTCGGTCGCGGGCGTCCAAGAAGGCGACGGCAAAGGCTTTTGAGGTCGGCCCAAAGTCGTCGGACTACCCCAAGCAGGGTCGCCAGAACAGTGGCGAAGAAGCGTTCGCCCGGAGCTGCGATGTCCTTGAACGTGTGCGACAGGCCAACAGCCGCCGTAGCCAAACCACCAACTTGTACCGCGATGCTGACCAGCGTTAGCGCAGTTTTGAACACCTGACCATCATCGATCTTGCGCGATGGTCAAATGTGCTGATCGCGCAAATTGTTGAAGAGGTAGAGCTGGCGGGGCCGCGATCGGGCCCCCGATCTGGTCGCGGTCTTGGCCGTCTGCTCTCGGGATCAAGGTCCGCATCCAGGCCCTGATCGCCGAGATCGACGCTGCCGCGCAGGTCGAGAGCTGACGCGTACAGCAATCAGCGACGCGAGCGGTCGGCGCCTTGTCCTCTCGGGTGTGCCGTGGTGCGGGCAGTCGGGCGACCGGGCGGGATCGGCGGCCACGCCGCATGCCCGGCCGAGGCGGCCGGGCTGCCCGGCGCGCCGCAGGCGCGCCCTTGAGTAAGTAGAGACGCGTTAGACCGATCCGTGCGGGTCACCTGGTGCTGAGGCGGAACGCGAGTTGTGCGCGCTCCGCGCTGACGCGTAGCTCTTCGAGGATCAGCGGGCGGGCGTCCGCAGTGGCGGTGACTCGATAGGTGATCAGGATCGGCGCGCCGTCGGTCATGCGCAGGTCGGCCCGCTCGTCGGGGAGAGCGCTCCGAGCTGTGACGGTCTCGGTCCAGATGAGTTCATGTCCCGCGGAGGTCAGCGCAGCGTAGATGTGGCTCGGTTCGGCGTCCGGGTGCTTGGCCAACTCGGGTACCTGCTCGGCCACGTCGAAGGGGATCAGCGTGCGATGGGCCGCGCGGACACCCGTTCCGGGATCGGACAGGATGCGGTCCGCGATGAACACGGCCTCTTCTTCGCGGCCCAAGAGCGTGGCTGCGACGCCGGTTGCCTGTCCGCGAGCGACGGAGGGTGGGTCCGCCTCGTCGGCCGGCCATCCGAGGGCGAAAGCCTTTCCGCTGCGCGTGATCGTCCGATCGATGACGGCGGCGGGGAGCCCGTGAGTGCGTACAAAAGATCCCTTGCCGTGCTGGCTCTCCACCAAGCCCATGGAACGAAGTTCCGCGATGGCTGAGCGCACCGTGGGTCGCGAAACTCCGTAGCGCTCCATGAGCTGTGTCTCGCTCGGGAGCATGCTGCCCGGCAGGTATTCACCCCCGGCGATTGCTTCAGCAAGTCGATCAGCCAACTGCTTGTACATGGCGCTCGGTCGAACGATGTCCCCGGGCATGCTCTGTTCTCCCTACGGCGTTCCGCCGGCCTGCGGTCTGCGCTGCACTTTAGGGCACCCTGGCCCGTACTCGTCAGCTTAAGTGCTTGCCAAGTGAGGCGACCGTGAGTCATGCTCACTACTCATCAGAATGAGTATGCGATTGCAAATATTGCGGACTTGTGGGATCAAGCTGAGAGGCGTGAGTGCCTATGCAGAACATCCCGGTTGACGTGGGGCGATTGGGCGCGTTGATGTGCGTGGTCCCGCCCGAACCGAGAGTCAATCAGGAGACAGGTGAGGTCCGGAAGGATCGCGACGGCAACACGATCTATGTCGTTGGGATATCGGTCCGGCAGCGGGACAACCGGCGTGCGGACGTGATCGAAGTCGCCGTGCCCAACGAGCCGATGGGGATCGAGGAAGGGACTCGCGTCCATGTGGCGGACCTGGTCGCGGTTGCCTGGGAAATCGAGGGACGCAAGGGGACTTCGTTCCGGGCTTCGTCGGTCACGCCAAGCGGGGTGTCTGCCCCGGGTGGGATGACTTCAGCGCGAGGCAAGTCCTCTGGGGGTGAGGGCTGATGGCCTTATCCCCGGATTGGGACTGGGAAGCGTTGCACGACCGCTTGTTGAGCCTGGCGACAGTCGCCCACCTCATCGACTCCATGCGTCCCAGCGGCAGTACGCGGCTGATTTCGCTGGAACGGCTCGCCAAGGACACGGCGGAAGCCTCCGAGATGGCGCGCTTCGTTCTCGCCCGTGAGCGAGGGGGTGAGGACTGGTGGCGCTCCGAGACGACGACGCGGTGAGGGGGCTGATGCGAGATCTCCGTGTGCTGGCCGGCTGCGACTCGCTGCTGTCGGCGCTCCGCGGCAGAGAGATGGTCAGGGACGTCCTCGCCCTGGTGATCACCCATGCGGATTCGGCGGCGGACAACGGCCGTCAGGTCCTCAAGGCGCTCGACCGTATGGGGCAGAAGAGCCAGGGCGGTGAGCGCTGATGTCGGCCACGCTGGTCGTCTGGACGGTCACAGCCTTGCTTTGTGCGGGGCTTCTGACGCAGCCGTATTGGGAGCCGCGGGTGCGTCGGCGCATCGGAGGGGTTCCCTGGGGCTGGTACTTCGTCGGGTTCCCGATCACGGCATGCCGAATGTGGTTCACCTGGCGGCGGCTCTGTCAGAACACTGATCTTGCGGTGGTCCGGCGCCCTCGCTACACGCTGGTCGGGCGAGATGCGATGGTCAGAGGGACGGCTCTGCGGCCGGTGCCGCCGCGTCTGGGACTGCCGAAGATCAACCGCCTTGGCGCTGGCCTGTCGGTGAGGGTCCGGCTGCATCCCGGTCAGACTCCGGCGCAGTTCATCGCCGTAACGGAAGCGATCGTGCATGCCTGGCGTGTCCACTCGGTGCGGGTGATCTCACCGGAGCGCGGGGAGGTCCTGATCGTCGCGACGGCACGTGATCCTCTTGCCGGAGATCCGGTGAAGCGGTTGTATCCCGCGCCACGATTCATGGCCGCGGTCGTCGGCCGTACCGGTGACAGCTCGGCTTGGACCATCGATCTGCGCAAGGTCCCTCACTGGCTGGTCGTTGGCGCGACGCAGTCCGGGAAGTCCACGCTTCTCGCTGCCTTCGTGACGCACCTGGGCGCACAGCCGGTCGCCCTCGTGGGGATCGACTGCAAGGGCGGTATGGAGTTCTCTCTGTTCGCCAAGCGGCTCTCGGCCCTGGCGACCGATCGGCGTGAGGCCATCGGGCTGCTCAATGCCCTGATCGCGGAGGCCGAGTCACGCATGGCGATGTGCCGCGCGGCTGGGGCTCGATCCATCTGGGACCTCTCCGACGATCAACGCCCTGTGCCCATCGTCGTCCTGGTCGACGAGATCGCGGAGCTGTACCTGTCGGGCGCGACGCTGGCGGGCCGTAAGGAAGCCGTGGAGTGCTCGACCGCGCTCCTGCGGCTGGCCCAACTTGGCGCGGCTCTCGGGCTTCACCTCGTGGTGGCGGCTCAGAGGTTCGGCTCCGAACTCGGCCCCGGTGCCACGGCGCTACGAGCGCAGCTCGGCGGTCGGATCTGTCATCGGGTCAACGATGAGGCCTCGGCCGAGATGGCATTGGGTGATCTCTCTCCGGACGCGATCGCGGTAGCCCAAGCGATCACGGAGGACGAGAAGGGCGTGGCGGTGACGACCATCGGCGGCCACTGGGTCCGGGCTCGCTCGCTCCTGCTCTCGCCCGAAGAAGTGCGTCACTATGCCGCGCTCAACGCCGACCGGCGCCCGGACCTTCCCGATCTGACCTCAGCCGTGAAAGCGGGGTGGAGGCCTCATGACTGATGGTCAGGCGTTCTCCTACATCGCCTTCTTCGGCGTGATCACCGTACTGCTCGTCCGGTCACGAGAAGTGCCGTGGTGGGTCGCCGTACTGATCGGCCTCTTCGGGTTCTACCTCGCCCAGACCCCGGCCTACTTCATGATTTCTGAGTTCGTGGCCTGGGTGTTCGCCCGGTTCTCGCTCTGACTGGCCTCGTCCCGGTAGGTGGTGCCGATGCCTCACAGGTACATCCGTTGTCCGTACTGCCGCCGTGTCCGACTGCGTACCCGCGGGGGACATCTGCGGCGGTGCCAATGCTGCCGCGACCGCAGGCGGCGCAAGGACTGAATGCCCCGTACGCCGTGGCCTGAGGGGAGGTCTCGCTACGTGCCCCGGTTCCTGACTTTCCTTGTTCTCATCGCCCTCCTGGGCGTTCTGGTCGGTACGTGCTCCGGGCACGCCTGACCCTCCCCGATCCGACTTCTTGAGGAGCACCGTGCAACGCCACCCGCGCAGCCGCGCCCGTGTAGCGCGTTCGATCACCCGCACAGAAAGGTCACCGCCCCTGCATGCTGCTCACGACCGCTGACGCGCGGCGCTCCGTCCTTCACCGGGCGGAGCGTCTGCGCAGACTCTCCGAGACAGAACGAGACCTGATACGCCTCGCCAACGAGCCCGGTTTCCATCGCTGGCTCGAACAGATCAAAGCCACCGGAGGATGCGCCCACCCGATCTACCTGGCCGGCCATACGACCGTGTTCCATCCGGACACGGGGCAGGTGCTGCGCCACTACGACACCGACGACGAACCTGGCGGGCGCCTACCGGTGCGGTGCCGCAACCGGCGTGAGACCCGCTGTGGGCCGTGCTCCCGTCTCCACTCCGGCGACACCTTCCACCTGGTGCGCTCGGGCCTTGTTGGCGGCAAGGGGGTTCCCGCGGCCGTTGCTGCCCACCCGCGGCTCTTCGTCACTCTCACGGCGCCGTCCTTTGGGCCAGTGCATCGGTTTTCTGACGGCAGTGAGCCCTGCCGTCCTCGCGCAGTCGGCACACGGTGCGAGCACGGGCGTCCACTCTCCTGCGGCGCTGCCCACGCTCCCGACGAGAGCGCGGTCGGCCAGCCGCTCTGCCCGGAGTGCTACGACTACACAGGGCATGTGCTCTGGCACGCGCACGCGGGCGAACTCTGGAATCGGACCACGCGGGCAATTCGCCGCCACCTCGCCACAACGGCTGGCATCACGCAATCCCGGATCGGCGAACACCTGAGACTGAGTTTCGCCAAGGTCGCTGAGTACCAACGCAGGGGAGCCGTCCACTTCCACGCGGTCGTTCGCGTCGATGGACCTGACGGGCCTGAGACGGCTCCACCCGACTGGGCGACGGCGGACGTCCTTGAAGGCGCTGTGCAGGCCGCTGTGCTGGCAGTTGAGGTCTCTATGCCGTACGCGGCTGCGCTTGGGGAGCGGGTCTTTCAGTGGGGTGCTCAACTCGACGTGCATCCGATACGCCGGGCGCTGGACGACGGGCCCGTCACTGATCAGGCCGTAGCCGCGTACGTGGCGAAGTACGTGTCCAAGAGCGTCGGCGACGTGGGCGGAGCGGACCGCCCGATCACCTCGTACGAGGAACTGAACCTTCTCCGCGTCTCGGCGCACACACGGGCCCTCATGGGTACGTGCTGGCGCCTCGGACGGCTCGCCGAACTCGATCGGCTCTCGCTACGGGCCTGGGCCCACACGTTGGGCTATCGGGGACACGTCCTCACGAAGTCCCGCCGCTACTCGACCACGTATGCCGTTCTGCGGACCGAGCGAGCTGATCACCAGAGGGGTGGTGAGCGGCTTCCTGAGCCTGGTGTGAGCGAGGTTGCTTGGCGCTACGTCGGCTCTGGCTACACACCGGGAGAGGCGGAAATCGCGGCGGGGATTGCAGAAGATCTTGCCCGGTTGAGGGTCATTGCCCGCGAAGAGATCGGGTCGTGGGGGAGGGCCCGTGCCACACAGACGCGACCTTGACGCTGAGCGAGCGTTTCACCTGGAGAGGGTCTGCTCACGCTTTCCGAGGAAGATTGCTCCGGAGAAGGCGCGGCGTCTGGCGGCTCTACTCGCTCCGACGCGAGACCCGTCGTCCGTAATGTGACGCATGCAACTTTTGCGTGTCGGGCATGGAAGACAAGCGTGGAATACCGGGTCGCCGATGCCCTGGTCACTGGTGCTGTTAGCGAAGAAGCCGAGCTCTTGGCTGAAGGCCTTCACGGGGCCATGATCACGCGTGCTCGAACTCAAGGCCATCCCACAGCCCGCTTGCAGCAGCTGCCGATAGTCGTTGTTAGGCCTGTGGCAGGATTTCTTCGCGAACTTCTCGCGGACCGATTACCACAGTGAGAGCCTCCGGATTCTTGGAGTGCTCTTTGACGGAAACGTTACCACGCTGATCAGATGCAGATCCGCGAGCCCGAGACGAGTAATCGATCACCATCGCCGACTTGCTGCAGCCAAGCGAAGCCCACATCGCAGATCCACTTGCACCTTGTGCCGAAGCGAAATGGTATGGGCCGGCGGGGTATTTTGCGCTCCCGCTTGAATCATTCTCAGGCCATGCTGAAGTAATGTGAAGAAACGATCGCTTTGGGTTCATCGCGTCGGTCACCCGAAGGCCACAGGAGTCTCCCTGGATATACGCGATCAGGCGGAAAGAATCCTTTCGGACCTCACCTATCACCTTGGGGGTGTGGGAATTTGAAGGGAACTCACCCGCCGCGATGATCTTTTCTTCAGTCTCATCGATCGAATCAAGTCGACTTAGATGTGTGAATTGGGCAGCCGATGGTTCGTGCGTAGCCCCATCTCCGCTTCCTGAAGTGCATGCGACACACAAGAGCGGAAGGGTGGCCCCTAAGGCTAGCCTTCGAAAAACCTGCGCCATAGGGCCACCCTTTCACACTGAAAATTTAGACTGACTAGTCTAGCCACTGATTGAAGCATACGCCAATAGGCTTATATACATCGACTTCGCGGGGGATGCTGTGCATGTCCCTGAACTTGACAAAGTAGTGCTGGAAGAGAGTGTACGCTTCGATGTTCCCGTGCTTGCCTCTGGGCACCTCGTAGCGAGTTTCATCCGTAACTTTATAGCTGTTTGTCACATCAAAGCCTACATTGGCAGAGATTAGACCTTTAGCGACTCCAGCGCTCCCGCTGAGCTGGACCGACCGCTCCTTGCTGACGGACAGCACCAGGGTGGTCTTACCGCTTCCGGAAGTCTTCGAAATTACTTGTGTGCTGCACGACTCGCCGAGATTTGATACCGACCGAGGTGAAACGGTTGAGAGCGACCGCGCATAATCGGCATTGTGCTTGATGATCAACCTGGCCCCAGGCTTGGAGAGGTTGTCGGGTATCTCGGCTCCAGGATCAAAGAATTGAGTGACGGGACTTGCATTGGGAGTCTTTGTTTCATCCTGGGCTGCGGCCGGAGTAACCGCTAAGCCCATACTCACGGCTACTGCACCGATGAGCGTGCCAATCCCCGCTGTGCGATTCATGGTTCCCCCTAGGTCTCGGTCTGCGTTCTCGTTCTGGCGAACGAGTAAGAACCTAGTGGCTACACGGTGCATCGCTCAATGGAATTGAGGGAGTTTTGAGAGTGGACTGATTGATTCCGGCAATAGTTGCCATTTCACGGTTGCATGAGAGCTCATCCGCTTTTCCATAGTTAGTTCGGCCAGGGAGGCTCGAAACGGGCTTATGTCGCCGCCAAAGGGTTCGGCTCGATCTCCACCCGCCCGAAGTCGAAGTACCTGCCCTTGGTCGACCCCGCCTCGATGATCACGGCGGCGAAGAGGAAGCGCAGAACCGCGTTCATGCGTGCGTAGTCCTCGGCCTCCTCCAAGAGGTCCCAGCTCTTCCGCGCGTCGGGCCCGATCAGGCCGTGTAGGACTTCCGCGGCTGGCCGTACGACCAGCTTCTTTTCGACCTTGGAGATCCTGGCCTCGACCGTCTTCTTCATCGCCCTGTACTCGCTGGTCTTCAGCTCCCGCTTGTTCCACATGTCGCGCAACTCGGAGAGCTCTTCGCGGTCGGCCTCGATGGAAGCCTGATCCTCTGCGGAGAGGACAGACGCGTTCCCGTCGCTCGATACGTCCAGCTCTTCGAGGAGCTTGATCGCGGCGTCGGTGACGAACCCTTCGAGGGGCGCGCCGCTCGCCGTGCGGTAACAGCGCTGGGAGTCGTTCCGTCGCTGGCGGTTGCACATGTACTTGCCCCCGCTGCCGCCCATGCGATTCCCGCAGCCCTTGCAGATCACGAGTCCCCGAAGGATGTACGGGTGCTTCGGGACGAACCTTCCCCGGCTGGCGGCGGCGCGGTAGCTCATACGTTCCTGGGCCTCGTCCCACATGCCACGCTCGATGATCGCGGGCCAGTCGCCCTGGCCGATCTCCTCGCCGCGGAAGACGCGGATGCCCGCGACGTGCCGGCTGCGGAGGATCGCCTCTACGTTGTACGTGTTCCACTCCAGGCCGAGGGCTGTCCGCTCCTGCCTGCGGTTGAGATCGACAGCGAGTGCCGTGGTCGAGTCGCCGTTGAGGTAGCGGACGAAAATCGCGCGCACGATCTTGGCCTCGGCCTCGATGATGGCTGTGCCGCTCTTGTCGTATCCGTACCGGCGTTTTCCGGTGTGCGGCTTGCCGTCCTGGGCGCGCTCGATCAACGCGTCCTTGAGCCGTCGGGAGGTGTCATCGCTGGAACGACAGGCGTGCGCTACCTCGATGCGGAGAAAGAATCGGTCATCGGGGTCAGCTAGATCGCGCTGGTTCGCCTCGCCGTGAAGCGTGATGTTGTGGTCGTCCGCGATCTGTAGCAGCTCTTCAAGGTCGCGGGGCTGACGCATCAGACGGTCGGGGTGATACGTCAGGATGTGGCGGACGTGGCCGGACCGTGCGGCCTCCAGCAGCTCGTCCCAACCCCCGCGCTTTCGGTTCCGCTGCCACGCCGATCGGTTGTTGTCCACGTAGATCATGTCGTGGGTGACGGTGACACCAAGCCGCTCCGCGATGTCACGGCAGATACGCTCTTGTCGGTCGACGCCCGTTTGGTCGTCATCGTTCACGTGGGAGATCCGGCAGTAGATCGCCGCCGGTTCTCCCGTCCAGTCGGTACGTCCGCGTCGTCGGGCCTTTTGAGTTTCGGTCATCCGGGCCAACTTGCGGAGGCGTGCCGAGTCGCTTGTGACCTGCGATATCTCGTTGACCGGGTCCATGACAAAAGGCTATGAATAAACCATGACCACGCTCAAGTCGAAGTTGCAGGAAGACCTCAACGCCGCGATCAAGGGGCGCGACGAGCTCCGCTCCTCGACGCTCCGGCTGACCCTCACCGCGATCACCAAGGAAGAGGTCGCGGGTACCACCAAGCGCGAACTCTCCGACGACGAAGTGCAGAAGGTGATCGCCCGCGAGGCGAAGAAGCGTCGTGAGGCTGCCGAAGCCTTCGAACAGGGCGGGCGCGCCGAGTCGGCCGAGCGGGAGCGGGCGGAGGGCGAGCTGCTCGCCGCGTACCTGCCCAAGCAGCTGTCCGACGAGGAGCTTCAGCTGATCGTCGCCCAGGCCGTCGAGGAGGCGAAGGCGGCGGGCGCCGAGGGACCACGTGCCATGGGCCAGGTCATGAAGATCGTGAACCCGAAGGTGGCCGGCCAGGCCGAGGGCGGCCGCGTCGCCGCCGTCGTGAAGCAGCTGCTCGCGGGCTGACGCCTCACACTGAACCCCCCCGTGTGCCTTCACACTGAACGCCCCGTGGACCAGGAGTCGATCCTGGTCCACGGGGCGTTCAGGCGTTCAGGCGCCCGTTTCCGGCGTGCGGGTCAGTTGCGCTGACCGCCGTTGTCGTTGCCGCCGTTGTCGTTCCCCTGGATCCATCCCTCGGGGATGGAGAAGGAAGGCGTCGGGATCACCACTCCGCCGTCGGTGAGACCGCCGTCGGTCAGGCCGCTGATGGTGTTCCCGTTGGTGGTGCCGCCGTTCCCGTTGCCGCCGTGACGGCCGTTGTTCCCGTCGTCGCGGCCCCGGTCCTCGTCCTTGTCCTTGTCCTTCCGCGGGTCGGGAATGTTGACCAGGTTGAAGGACGGGGAGTCCTTGCCCACGAGGGCGCCCGTCATCAGGTCCCGCCAGATCGGGCCGGGGACCTGACCGCCGTACACCTTGTCGTGGTAGACGCCGCCGATCTGGATGCCCACCATGTGGACCCGCTGGGAGGCGCTGCCGACCCAGACCGCACCGGACATGTTCGGCGTGTAGCCGACGAACCAGGCGTTCTTGCGCTCGTCGGTGGTACCCGTCTTACCGGCGTTGGCGCGGTCGGTGAGACCGGCCTGCTGGCCCGTACCGGAGTCGATCACGCCGCTCAGCAGGCTGTTGACGGTGTCCGCGGTCTTCTCGGACATGGCCCGCGAGCACGTCGACTTGGGCACGTCCAGGGACTTCTCGCGTTCACCGATCTGCTGGCTGATCGACTCGATGGCGACCGGGGTGCAGTACATGCCGCGGGAGGCGAAGGCGGCGTAGGCCGTGGCCATGGTGAGCGGAGAGATGCCCTTGGCGCCCAGAGCGATGGAGGGCACCTGGGGGAGCTTGTCGCCGTTGCCCTGGACCACGCCGAGCTTGCCGATCTGGTCCATCACCGGGCAGAGGCCGATGTCGGAGATCATCTGCACGAAGTAGGTGTTGACCGACTTGGCCATGGCCTCCTTCAGCTGGTACGGGCCCTTCTCGTCCGCGCTCTCGTTCGGGACCTGCTCGTTGGCCTGGTTCGTCCACGCCTTGCTGCCGCAGGTCTGTACGGGGCTGGGGTACGGCATCTTGTTCGGCGAGGAGTATTCCTGGGTCGCCGGCCGGCCCTGCTCCAGCGCGGCCGCGGCCACGAACGGCTTGAAGGTCGAACCGGTCGGGAAGCCGTAGTTCGAGCCGCCCATGCCGTAGTTGACGGAGTAGTTGATCTCCGTCTCGTTCTTCCCGTAGCCGTACGGCTTCGACTGGCCCATGCCGAGGATCTTGCCGGTGCCGGGCTCGACCAGGGTGGCCGCAGCGGCCACCTTGTCGGACTTGTTGACGTGATCCTTCAGCGACGCCTGGATCGATGCCTGGGACTGCGGTTCGAGCGTCGTGCGGATCGTCAGGCCGCCCCGGTTCCAGACCTTCGCCCGGGCTTCCTTGGTCTTGCCGAAGACCGGGTCGCTCAGGAAGACGTTCTCCACGTACTTGCAGAAGAAGCTGGCTCCCTTGACCGCCGTGATGCAGCCGTTCTTCGGCTTGCTGACGTGCAGTCCGAGCTTCGCCGCCTTGGCGGTGTCGGCCTGCTCCTGGGAGATGTCGTGCACCTCGGCCATGCGCTGCAGGACGGTGTTGCGGCGCTTGGTGGCCTCTTCCTCGTCGTTGACCGGGTCGTACCGGCTCGGCGACTGGACGATGCCCGCGAGCAGCGCCGACTCCTGGAGGTTCAGGTTTTTGGCGGGCTTGGAGAAGTAGCGCTGGGCGGCGGCCTCGACGCCGTAGGCCTGCTCCCCGAAGAACGTGATGTTCAGGTAGTTCTCGAGGATCTTCTTCTTGCCCAGCTTCTCTTCCAGCTGGATCGCGTACTTGAGCTCACGGATCTTGCGGCCGATGGTCTGCTGGGTGGCCTGGGCGACCTTCGTCGGGTCGTCGCCGGCCTCTTCCACGAAGTAGTTCTTCACCAGCTGCTGGGTCAGCGTGGAGGCGCCCTGGGCCACGCCGCCGTTCTGCGCGTTCTGGTTGACCGCGCGCAGGATGCCCTTCAGGTCGACCGCGCCGTGCTCGTAGAAGCGCGAGTCCTCGATCGCGACGATCGCCTTCTGCATGGAGGGCGAGATGTCCTTGATGTCGACCACCGTGCGGTCGCGCGAGTAGACCGTGGCGATCTGGCCGCCCTTGCTGTCCAGGATCGTGGTCCGCTGGCTCAGCGACGGGCTCTTCAAATTGTCCGGAATGTCGTCGAATCCCTGGACCGAACCCTTGGCCGCGAGACCGAGCGCGCCCGCGGCGGGCAGCGCGATTCCGGCCATGACGGCGCCCGCGAGCACGCTGACACCGAGGAACTTGGCGGCCTGCTGCGTAGGGGACAGACCACCACCCGAGCGCTTCTTTGGCATGAGGGCAGCCTACGTTCTCATTCGCCGGACACGCGTATATGCCTTGGCCTAAGCTGCTCTCAACTGTCACAGCAGTGCGGCCACGTATCAATACGTCCGGCGACCCCGAATCGTTCCGGAGGTTCCGCGCTCTCGTGGAGCGTGTGTCCGAATCAGCCTTGTGTGTCACTCGGCGTCCGTTGTGACTCAACTGAACTGTCCCGGTATGCCGGGATAGTCGCGCATGTCCTCGGCTCACTCCCCCGGGTGATCTGCCGCTTACGCATAGTCCGTTCGGGCCATTCAAGATTGGGCCCGAAGGGGGTGTTGCGCTGTGCCCACCTTCCGTAACGTCCTCAACTGGCGGCGGTGAATATGCCGCTGCCGCCGTGGGGGAGCCTCGATTCGGGAGAGGACGGCGCCGGTATGGGCTGGGTAACCGACTGGAGTGCGCAGGCGGCCTGCCGCACTACCGATCCGGATGAACTGTTCGTTCAAGGAGCAGCGCAGAACAGGGCCAAGGCAGTGTGCACCGGATGTCCGGTTCGCACGGAGTGCCTCGCCGATGCGCTCGACAACCGCGTCGAATTCGGCGTGTGGGGTGGCATGACCGAGCGCGAGCGCCGTGCGTTGCTGCGCCGGCGACCGACCGTCACCTCGTGGCGACGCCTGCTCGAGACCGCGCGCACGGAGTACGAGCGCGGCGCGGGCCTGCTGCCCCTCGACGAGGAAGAGGTGTACGAGCGCTACGCGGCCGTGGGCTGAGGGGGTCTGCCCTTCGGGGCAAGGACGCCATCCCCGGGCCCCTCAAGCCCGTCCGGGTCCTTCCAGGGCCCGTCCGGTGTCGCGGGGGCCGGCAGGGGCTGAGGCGTCCCCTCGGGCTTCTCTCGCAGGCTCAGCTTTCGGGCAGCTCAGGCCGATGGGCCGCGAGCCGGTTCCCGATGTCCCGCAGCCCCACGAGATCGTGAACGTCACCGGGCAGCGCGGCCACTTCGGCCACCGGCACCTCCGGGTGGCGCGCGGCGAAGCGGTCACGCGTGCGCTGCTCGCGGGAGAGCAGTTGCATGCGCTCGGCGTGGAGCCTCAAGAGTCCTGCGGTGAGCTGGTCGACGGATCGCTCGGGGTCCGTGGCGGCGGTCCTGTCCGTGGCGGTGGTGCTGTCCGGGGCGGCCGTCCTGTCCGTGGCGGCGGGGGAGCCTTCGTCAGGAGCTGATGTCTCGGAAGCCGGAGATTCTGAACTGCCGTACGTGTCGGGAGAGTTACGAAGTCCAGCTTTCCCGTCCCCCTGATCCACAATGCGGGCCTCGTCAAGATTTTCTGCGACGCCGGATTCAAGATCTTCCGCGACGGCGGAATCGAGGTCTTCCGCCGCGGCGAGCGCCCGCTCGGCGGACAGCTGGGTGGCCCCGCTGCCGTGCACCCGGTTGAGCACCAGCCCGGCGAACGGCATGTTCTCCGCGGCCAGCCGCTCCACGAAGTACGCGGCCTCGCGCAGCGCGTCCCGCTCCGGTGCGGCCACCACGAGGAACGCCGTGCCGGGCGCCTGGAGCAGCTTGTACGTGGCGTCGGCCCGTGTGCGGAAACCGCCGAAGGTCGTGTCCATGGCCGCGACGAACGTCTGCACGTCCTTGAGGAGTTGGCCCCCGAGCAGCTTGCCCAGGGTGCCGGTCATCATCGACATCCCGACGTTCAGGAACTTCATGCCCGCCCGGCCGCCCAGCTTCGCCGGAGCCGTCAGCAGCCGGATCAGCCGCCCGTCGAGGAAGGACCCGAGCCGCTTCGGGGCGTCCAGGAAGTCCAGTGCCGAGCGGGACGGCGGAGTGTCGACCACGATCAGGTCCCACTCGTCGCGCGCCCGCAACTGGCCAAGCTTCTCCATCGCCATGTACTCCTGCGTGCCCGCGAAGCCCGCCGAAAGCGACTGGTAGAAGGGGTTGTTGAGGATGACGGCGGCTCGCTCGCCGTCCGCGTGCGCCTCGACGATCTCGTCGAACGTGCGCTTCATGTCGAGCATCATGGCGTGCAGCTCACCGCTCCCCTCGACGCCCTTCACCCGGCGCGGGGTGTTGTCGAGGGAGTCGATGCCCATGGACTGCGCCAGTCTGCGCGCGGGGTCGATGGTGAGCACGACCACCTTGCGGCCGCGCTCCGCGGCGCGCAGCCCGAGGGCCGCGGCCGTGGTCGTCTTGCCGACGCCGCCCGAGCCGCAGCACACCACGATGCGGGTCTTCGGGTCGTCGAGCAGCGGGTCGAGGTCGAGGACGCGGGCGGGGTCCAGACTCATGACATCCCTTGCTTACGCAGCTGTGCGGCCAGTTGGTAGAGGCCCGCCAGATCCATGCCCTCGGCGAGCAACGGGAGTTCGTGCAGCGGCAGGCCCAGCTCGGCCAGGACGCTCCGCTGCTCGGTCTCCAGGGTGTACCGCTCGGCGTACTCCTCGGCCTGCTGGAGGAGTGGCTCCACCAGCCGTTCGGCGAGTCCGCCGCGCCGCGCGCCGCCGAGGCCGGCCGCCGAGAGCGACTTGGCGATCGCCGTACGGGGAGCGGCCTCCGCGAGTGCCAGGTCGGTGCCGTCGAGGAGTGCCGGGCGGACCATGTTCACGATGATCCGGCCCACGGGAAGCTTCGCCGCGCGCAGCTCGGCGATCCCGTCCGCGGTCTCCTGTACGGGCATCTCCTCCAGCAGCGTCACCAAGTGGACCGCCGTCTCCGGGGACTTGAGGACGCGCATGACGGCCTGGGCCTGATTGTGTATCGGGCCGATCTTCGCGAGGCCGGCGACCTCGTCGTTGACGTTCAGGAAGCGGGTGATCCGGCCCGTCGGGGGCGCGTCCATCACCACGTAGTCGTACGTGAAGCGCCCGCTCTTCTCCTTGCGCCGCACCGCCTCGCACGCCTTGCCGGTCAGCAGGACGTCCCGCAGTCCGGGCGCGATGGTGGTCGCGAAGTCGATCGCGCCGAGCTTTTTGAGGGCGCGGCCGGCACCGCCCAGTTTGTAGAACATCTGGAGGTAGTCCAGCAGCGCCAGTTCGGGGTCGATGGCGAGGGCGAACACCTCCCCGCCACCTGGAGCGACGGCGATCTTCCGCTCCTCGTAGGGCAGCGCTTCTGTCTCGAAGAGCTGCGCGATGCCCTGTCTGCCCTCGACCTCGACGAGGAGGGCACGCTTGCCCTCGGTCGCGAGGGCGAGCGCGAGGGCGGCGGCCACCGTGGTCTTGCCGGTACCGCCCTTGCCGCTGACGACCTGGAGCCTGCTCACGTATTCGAGCCTAACCAGTCCGCCGCCGGACTAAGCAGGAGGCTGTGGACAAGGTGGGCTCGGGGCGGGGCGATGTGGCCGGATGTGGTCGGTGGGCGCGGGTGGCGGTGAGGCGGGAGGGAGGGGGTGGCTCGGGCGGGAGGCGGTGGTCGGCAGCGGCTACAGTCGGCCACATGACCAAGTGGGAATACGCAACCGTGCCGCTGCTCGTCCATGCCACGAAGCAGATTCTGGACACCTGGGGCGAGGACGGCTGGGAGCTCGTCCAGGTCGTGCCCGGGCCGAACAACCCCGAGCAGCTGGTGGCCTACCTGAAGCGCGAGAGGTCCGCATGAGCGGGGCGGTCGAGGCGAAGCTCGCCGAGCTCGGCCTGAACCTTCCGGGTGTGGTTCCGCCGCTCGCCGCGTACCAGCCCGCCGTGCAGTCGGGCGTGTACGTGTACACCGCCGGGCAGCTTCCGATGGTGGACGGAAAGCTTCCGGTCACCGGGAAGGTGGGGGCGGAGGTCACGGCCGAGGAGGCCAAGGAGCTGGCCCGTACCTGCGCGCTGAACGCGCTGGCGGCCGTGAAGTCGGTCGTGGGCGACCTCGATCGCATCGCGCGTGTCGTCAAGGTCGTGGGCTTCGTGGCCTCGGCGTCGGACTTCACCGGGCAGCCCGGTGTGCTGAACGGCGCGAGTGAGCTGCTGGGTGCGGTGCTGGGCGACAAGGGCGTGCACGCCCGGAGCGCGGTCGGTGTGGCCGTGCTGCCGCTGGACGCGCCGGTCGAGGTCGAGATCCAGGTGGAACTCACCCACGCGTAGCCCTCCGGGCGTGTTCCGGGTTCGGTTTCGTTGTGGGTCGGGGCCGTGCCGGTACATCTCAGTCCGTCGCCGCTGGATCAGACGTGAGTTCCCAGGGGAGCCGCTGCTCGATCCGAACGTGAGCGACGGACAGTCGGGATGTACCGGCACGGTCCCTTGCATTGCATGGTGCAGGATGCCAGCCTTCGGGGGCCGAAGATCTCAGCCCCTCAGGCGTCTCAGGAGCGGGGTCCGGGGCGGAGCGCCAGGGTGGGACGGGCAGGGGTGGCGGAAGCGGGAGACGCCTGCGGGGCCGGTGGGGCCTCGAACATCCGCCCGGCTCGGGATAGCCTCCGGCCATGGGGAATGGGCAATGGTTTCCGGCGGAGTGGCCGGAGCGGATTCGGGCGCTTGCCGAGGGCACGCTGACGCCGGTCACGCCCCGGCGCGCGGCCACCGTGATGCTGGTCAAGGACACCCAGGCCGGCCCCGTGGTCCACATGCTGCGCAGACGGACCTCCATGGCCTTCGCCGGAGGCGCGTACGCGTATCCGGGCGGCGGCGTGGACCCGCGTGACGACGAGCAGCAGATCCGCTGGGCGGGGCCCACGCGCGCGTGGTGGGCGGAGAGGCTCGGCGTGGACGAGACCTCCGCCCAGGCCATCGTCTGCGCGGCCGTACGGGAGACGTACGAGGAGGCGGGCGTCCTGCTCGCCGGGCCCGGCCCGGACACCGTGGTCGGTGACACGACCGGGGAGGACTGGGAGGCGGACCGGGCGGCCCTGGTCTCCAGGGACCTGTCCTTCGCGGAGTTCCTCGACCGCAGGGGACTCGTGCTCCGCTCGGACCTGCTCGGGGCCTGGGCCCGCTGGATCACCCCGGAGTTCGAGTCCCGCCGCTACGACACCTGGTTCTTCGTGGCCGTCCTGCCCGAGGGCCAGCGCACGCGGAACGCCTCCACGGAGGCCGACCGCACGGTCTGGATCCGTCCGGCCGACGCGGCGGCCGGGTACGACAAGGGCGAGCTGCTGATGATGCCGCCCACCATCGCGACCCTGCGCGGGATCGTGGCGTACGAGACCGCCGCCGACGCCCTCGCCGCCGCGCCGGGGCGTGATCTCACCCCCGTCCTGGCCAAGGCCAGCCTGGAGGACGGGGAGGTCGTCCTCGCCTGGCCCGGACACGACGAGTTCACCAAGCACATCCCGACCGGTGGAGCCTCCGCATGACCGACGCAGCAGCCCTCCCCGGCCAGCCGCGAGGCGCGGTCCTCTCCGGCCCCGCCACCGCGCGCGCGGTGAACGTCCTCGCCCCCAACGCCTCCGCGATGACCCTGGACGGCACGAACACGTGGATCGTGGCCGAGCCGGACTCCGAGCTCGCGGTCGTCATCGACCCGGGGCCCCTGGACGACGTACATCTGCGGAGTGTGCTGGATACGGCCGAGAAGGCCGGGAAGCGTGTCGCGCTGACCCTGCTGACGCACGGGCATCCCGATCACGCGGAGGGCGCGGCGCGGTTCGCCGAGCTGACGGGGACAAAGGTGCGGGCCCTGGATCCGGCGCTGCGGCTGGGGGACGAGGGGCTGGCCGCGGGAGACGTGATCAGCCTCGGCGGGCTCGAACTGCGCGTCGTGCCGACCCCGGGGCACACCGCCGACTCGTTGTGCTTCCATCTCCCGGCCGATCGGGCCGTGCTGACCGGGGACACCATCCTGGGGCGCGGAACGACCGTGGTGGCCCATCCCGACGGCCGTCTGGGCGACTATCTCGACTCCCTGCGCCGGCTCCGCTCCCTGACGGTCGACGACGGCGTCCACACCGTGCTGCCCGGCCACGGCCCCGTCCTCGAGGACGCCCAGGGCGCGGTCGAGTTCTACCTCGCCCATCGCGCCCACCGGCTCGCCCAGGTGGAGACCGCCGTCGAGAACGGCTACCGGTCGCCGGACCAGGTCGTCGCCCGCGTCTACGCGGACGTGGACCGGTCGCTGTGGCCCGCGGCCGAGTTGTCGGTACGGGCGCAGATGGACTATCTGCGGGAGCACGGGCTCATCTAGGACGGGTCCTGGGGCCGGCGGGCCGGGGCGGCGTTTTCCGGCCTCCCGGAGAAGGCCTTCAGGGGCGGGACGCCTTGATGCCGTGCACGCGCGCGTACTCCCCGGCGAGCCATGGCCCGAGGTCGTCCGCGTACGAGCGGAGCACGGCCGGTTCGCCGGTCGGCTCGTATCCGCGGACAGCTGCCTCGCGCATGCCGGCGGCCCGCTCCGGGTAGTACGCGCCGAACGCCTCGGCCATCTCCCCGAGGTCGCTGGTCCAGCCGTTCCAGCGCGGCATGACGAGTGTGAAACCGGTGCGCACGAGGTGCCGGGACATGGAGCGGACCAGCGGGCGCCGGGCCTCGTCGGTGTCCGCCGCGCCGTCGATCCGCTCGCGCCAGCGCGGCAGCAGCAGGGCGAGGTCGCCGTTCGTCTCACGGGCGAGCAGCGCGTCGGGGCGGTAGGGGGGCAGGTATTCGGCCAGATCCGCGCCCAGGAGGGGTGTACAGAGGCAGTCGACGAACCAGCCGAGGTCGTACCTCTCCAGGTCGCTCAGCAGCCGCGTACGGCTGAACAGGAGCGTTCCCACGCCGTCGATCCCGGTGAACTCCTCGTCGAGCGCCGCCTCGAGCGCGCGGGCGTCGGCACGGTCCGCGTCCGTCGGCTCGTCGCGCAGGGAGAGCAGCAGGTCGAGGTCGGAGCGCCCCACGCGCGCGGTGCCGCGCGGGATCGAGCCGTAGAGGTACGCGCCGTCCAGCCGGGCCCCGAAGACGTCCGGGAGGCGGTCGCGGGCCGCCGCGACGACCGGCGCGAAGGCGGACGGGACACGCGCGAGCGATCCCTCGCGCCGGATGTACCCCTGCGTGTCGAGTCCTCTGCGGTTCCCCTGAGCGGCCATGCGCCCACTGTGCCCGGGCGGGCCGTCCTGGAGCAGGTCATTTACGCCTGCTCGGGCCGGGGGACCCGGAGGGCGTGGGTGACTGCGGCGGGGTCGGCGGGGTTCCGCCGCGGAGGAGCACGGGCGACGACGACGGGGTCCCGCCTCGGTAGAAGGCGGGACCCCGTCGACGTACGGCCGAAGGTGTCAGCGCGAGCGCTTGGCGAGCCGCTCCACGTCCAGGAGGATCACCGCGCGAGCCTCCAGGCGGAGCCAGCCGCGGCCCGCGAAGTCGGCGAGCGCCTTGTTGACGGTCTCGCGGGAGGCGCCGACCAGCTGGGCCAACTCCTCCTGTGTCAGGTCGTGCACGACGTGGATGCCCTCTTCGGACTGCACGCCGAAGCGGCGCGACAGGTCGAGCAGGGCGCGAGCGACACGGCCGGGCACGTCGGAGAAGACCAGGTCGGACATCTGGTCGTTGGTCTTGCGCAGGCGCCGTGCGACGGCGCGCAGCAGTGCGGCGGCCACCTCGGGCCGCGCGTTCAGCCACGGCTGGAGGTCGCCGTGGCCGAGGCCGAGCAGCTTGACCTCGGTGAGCGCGGTGGCGGTCGCCGTGCGCGGGCCCGGGTCGAACAGCGACAGCTCGCCGATCAGCTCACCGGGGCCGAGGACGGCCAGCATGTTCTCGCGCCCGTCGGGGGAGGTGCGGTGGAGCTTCACCTTGCCCTCGGTGACCACATAGAGGCGGTCGCCGGGGTCGCCCTCATGGAAGAGAGCATCGCCTCGCGCGAGGGTCACCTCACTCATGGAGGCGCGGAGCTCCGCGGCCTGCTCGTCATCGAGCGCCGCGAAGAGCGGGGCGCGCCGCAGAACGTCGTCCACGAGTTCTCTCCTTGTCGACCTGCTCAGGGGATCTTGCTCCCCCTTGGTACCAGGGGACCGTGTTCCCCATCTTGCCGGACGGTCCAAACAGTGTGATCAGTCACAAGTCTGCCGCACTGGCGTCCCAACGAGTGCGGCAGGGGGCCAATTGGGGGCCGATCTTCAGGGTCCGGGGCGGATGTCGGTGCCGGGCTCTAGGCTGGCCGGGTGTCCAAATCGCCGGTGAGAGCACAGGCCAAGGGGGCTGGGCGGGTGGCTGTACGTCGCGATTCCGCTGTGGGCGAACAGGCCCCCGACGGAACCAAAGAAACGACAAAAGCGACAGGGGCGACGCCGGTGAAGACGCCACGGAGGGCGGCATCGAAGGTGGCCGCGGGGGAGAGCGAGAAGAACACCGCCCGTCAGACCGCCAAAAAGGCGGCACCCGCGAAAACGGCCGCCAAGAAGGTGACGCCGACGAAGGCGGTCGCCAAGAAGGCGGTCGCCAAGAAGGCCGTGTCGGCGAAGGCGGCCTCCGCGAAGGCCGTGCCCGCCGGAGCCGCCGCCAAGAAGGCGGCGCCCGTGCCGCACGCCGCCCCCGAGCCGCCGCGGAACGAGTCGCACACGGCTCTCGTCCGCCGGGCCCGCCGCATCAACCGTGAGCTCGCCGAGGTGTACCCGTACGCCCACCCGGAGCTGGACTTCCAGAACCCCTTCCAGCTGCTCGTCGCCACGGTCCTGTCCGCCCAGACCACCGACCTGCGGGTGAACCAGACGACGCCGGCGCTCTTCTCCAAGTACCCCACCCCCGAGGACCTCGCCGAGGCCAACCCGGAGGAGGTCGAGGAGATCCTGCGCCCGACCGGGTTCTTCCGGGCCAAGACCAAGTCGGTCATAGGGCTCTCCAGGGCCCTGCGGGACGACTTCGGCGGCGAGGTGCCCGGCCGCCTCGAAGACCTCGTCAAGCTGCCCGGAGTGGGCCGCAAGACCGCCTTCGTCGTGCTCGGCAACGCCTTCGGGCGGCCCGGGATCACCGTGGACACCCACTTCCAGCGGCTCGTGCGACGCTGGCAGTGGACGGCCGAGACCGACCCGGACAAGATCGAGGCGGCCGTCGGCGGGCTCTTCCCCAAGAGCGAGTGGACCATGCTGTCGCACCACGTGATCTTCCACGGCCGCCGGATCTGCCACGCCCGCAAGCCCGCCTGCGGCGCCTGTCCCATCGCCCCGCTCTGCCCGGCGTACGGGGAGGGCGAGACCGACCCCGAGAAGGCGAAGAAGCTCCTGAAGTACGAGAAGGGCGGCTTCCCCGGCCAGCGGCTCAACCCTCCGCAGTCCTATCTGGACGCGGGCGGCATCCCCGCACCCCCACTGGGCGCCGGATGACGGAACGAACACGGCCCCGGCGGGCGTTGGGAAGAGCAGAACGGGGGTGGCGATGAAGCGCGCAGGCAACACACAGGACGCAAGCAACACGCAGGGTGGGCCGGTGGTCCTCAGCAAGGACGGTCTGCCCGACTGGCTGGGCCCGGTCGCGCACGCCGCGGAGACGGTGGAGCCGCTCCAACTGAGCCGCTTCCTGCCGCCGGCGAACGGCACGGGCCGTCAGTCCGCGGTGCTCATCCTCTTCGGAGAGGGCGGCCGCGGCCCCGAGCTGCTGCTCATGGAGCGCGCCGGCACCCTCAGATCGCACGCCGGGCAGCCGTCCTTCCCCGGAGGCGCGCTCGACCCCGAGGACGGCGACCCCAAGGCCGACGGACCGCTGCGGGCCGCCCTGCGCGAGGCCGAGGAAGAGACCGGTCTCGACCCGAGCGGCGTCCAGCTCTTCGGCGTGCTGCCCAAGCTGTACATCCCGGTCAGCGGCTTCGTGGTCACCCCGGTCCTTGGATGGTGGCGCCGCCCGACGCCGGTCGGCGTCGTCGACCCGGGCGAGACGGCCCGCGTCTTCACCGTCCCCGTGGCGGATCTCACGGACCCGGCGAACCGCGCGACCACCGTGCATCCCAGCGGTCACCGGGGTCCGGCATTTCTGGTCGAATCGGCCCTGGTCTGGGGTTTTACCGCCGGGGTGATCGACAAGATCCTGCACTTCGCGGGCTGGGAGCGCCCGTGGGACCGCGATAAGCAGGTCCCGCTCGACTGGCGCGCATGACAAGGTGACCTCCGTGAATGTGCTGGACATCCTGTTGCTGGTCGCCGCTGTGTGGTTCGCGATCGTGGGCTATCGCCAGGGCTTCGTCGTCGGCATCCTGTCGGTGATCGGCTTCCTGGGCGGTGGTCTCGTCGCCGTCTACCTGCTCCCGGTCATCTGGGGCTGGGCGACCGAGGACAGCGAGGTGAGCACGACCGCGGCCGTCGTCGCGGTGGTCGTCGTGATCGTCTGCGCCTCCGTCGGCCAGGCCCTCACCACCCACCTCGGCAACAAGCTGCGCCGGTACATCACCTGGTCCCCCGCCAGAGCCCTGGACGCGACCGGCGGCGCCCTGGTGAACGTCGTGGCGATGCTGCTCGTCGCCTGGCTGATCGGCTCGGCCCTCGCCGGCACGACGCTGCCGACGCTCGGCAAAGAGGTCCGCAGCTCCAAGGTGCTGCTCGGCGTGTCCCGCGCGCTGCCCTCCCAGGCCAACACCTGGTTCGCCGACTTCTCCTCGGTCCTCGCCCAGAACGGCTTCCCGCAGGTCTTCAGCCCGTTCGCCAACGAGCCCATCACCGAGGTCAAGCCGCCCGACCCGGCGCTCGCCGGCAGTCCCGTAGCCACCCGCTCGCAGAATTCCATCGTCAAGGTCATGGGCACCGCCCAGAGCTGCGGCAAGGTCCTCGAAGGCACCGGCTTCGTCTTCGGCGACCGCCGGGTGATGACCAACGCGCACGTGGTCGGCGGGGTCGACGAGCCCACCGTCCAGATAGGCGGCGAGGGCAAGAAGTACGACGCCACGGTCGTCCTGTACGACTGGGAGCGCGACATCGCCGTACTCGACGTACCGGACCTGAAGGCGCCCGCGCTGCGGTTCAGCACGAAGGACGCGAGCAGCGGCGACAGCGCGATCGTCGCGGGCTTCCCGCAGAACGGCTCGTACAACGTCCAGCCCGCACGCGTGCGCGGCCGCATCACGGCGAACGGTCCGGACATCTACCACCGCAAGACGGTGCGCCGCGATGTCTACTCGCTGTACGCGACGGTCCGTCAGGGCAACTCCGGCGGACCGCTGCTGACACCAGACGGCAAGGTCTACGGCGTGGTCTTCGCGAAGTCGCTCGACGACGCCGACACCGGCTACGCGCTCACCGCGGACGAGATCCAGGAGGACATCGTCAAGGGGCGCACGGCCAACCAGCAGGTGGACAGCGACAGCTGCGCGCTCTGACCGGCGGGCAGGGCCTCAGCCGCGTGGATGGCGCAGCCGCATCGAGACCCAGCGGGCCCTGCGGCGCAGAATGTGCGGAATCCCCACGCGGGGATCCGTGCCCGTCAGCTGCGGGGTGCCCCTCTGATGGGAGCTCAGACCCGTGGCCGAGCGGCGATTGCGTCCTGCGTCACTGTAGTCGTGCGTCCAGCCCATACCCCGACGTCTGCCCCCGCCCCAAGGTCGATAACCTCGCCCCGGCCCCTCAATTGGCCTATGCGCGAGGCAAGTGGCCGTTCGAAGAACAGGCGTTCACCGTCCGCATTCCGTGCGGTACACCGGGCGCGTTCGGGCGGTCACGCAAGGCTGGCCGGGTGTCACCGGTCGGGTTCCGGATCCTTCAGCCAGTTGACCAGTTCGGTGGAGAAGGCGACCGGATCCTCCTCGTGGGGGAAGTGCCCCAGCCCGTCGAACAGCCGCCAGCGGTACGGCGCTTCGACGTACTCCCCGGAGCCCGCCGCGCTCCGCGTCCGCATCACGGGATCGAGCGAGCCGTGCAGATGCAGCGTCGGCACCCGCACCGGCCGCTTCATGCGCCGGTTGAACTGGATGCCGTCCGGGCGCGCCATGGACCGCACCATCCACCGGTACGGCTCGATGGCGCAGTGCGCGGTCGAGGGGATGCACATGGCGCGGCGGTACGTCTCCACGGTGTCGTTGTCCGGCTGCAGCGGCCCCGACCAGCCCCGTACCAGACGGCCCACCAGAGCGCCTTCGTCCGCGACGAGTTGGCGCTCCGGGATCCAGGGGCGCTGGAATCCCCAGATGTACGAGCCTGCCGCGGTCTGCTTGACGTCGGAGAGCATGGCGGAACGCCAGCGCCGCGGATGCGGCATGGACGACACCGCGAGCCGGCGGACGAGCTTGGGCCGCATGACGGCCGCCGTCCAGGCCAGATAGCCGCCGAGATCGTGACCGACCAGCGCGGCGTCGGGCTCGCCGAGGGACCGTACGACCCCGGTGATGTCGAGCGCGAGGTTCGCGGGGTCGTAACCGCGCGGAGTGCGGTCGCTGCCGCCGACGCCCCGCAGGTCCATGGCCACGGCCCGGAACCCGGCGTCGGCGAGCGCGACGAGCTGGTGCCGCCAGGTCCACCAGAACTGCGGGAAGCCGTGCAGCAGCAGGACGAGCGGCCCATCGCCGAGTTCGGCGATGTGGAAGCGCGCGCCGTTGGCGGCCACGTCCCGGTGGATCACTTTGCGTCCGCCGGGAAGGTCGATCCGTACGGCCGAGATGGGTTGCGCCGAAGGTGTGGCGGGGTCCGTCATGAGGATGAGCGTGCCACAGCCTTGACGACGTCCTCGACCGGTTCGGGCCGGGGGTGCGGCTTGGCGTTCGGCAGAACAGCCGCCGTCTCCTTCATGGAAGCGGCCACCTTCTGCGGGCCCTGGCTCTTCTTGACCTTCTTCGCGAAGATCAGGCCGATCAGCGCGAGTACGACCGCGACCAGCACGTTCGCCGCGAACGACAGCAGGAAGCAGATCGCGAGATTCCAGTCGCTCCAGGTCCGGATGCCGTAGGCGAGGGCGAAGCTGAGCATCGGCAGGGAGAAGATCAGCACGCCGATGGCCGCCGAGAACGCGCCGCCACTGACCGCGCCGCGCTTGACGTCCTGCTTGAGCTGCGCCTTCGCCAGGGCGATTTCGTCGTGCACCAGTGCGGACATCTCGGTCGTCGCCGAGGCGACCAGTTGGCCGATGCTGCGTTCGGCGCCGACCGGGCTGCCGTCGGGTGCGCTCATCGCGATCTCCCTCTTCTGCATGTGTTTGTACGGTCCTGTCAGATCATGCCGGACCGTCGTTCCCCTCGCTTGCCCCACCCGCCACTTCGGCAAGCCTGCGGTGCTCCGCGGCCTTCCGTTCGTAGATGGCGGCCATGCGCAGGTGGTACGCCGGGTTGTCCTGCTCGTAGATGTCCGGGATGCCGTCGAGGTCCTCGTCGCGCTCCTCGTCCTCGCACATCGCGCGGTACTTGGCGTTGCGTATCTTCAGCAGCGCCGTGGCGAGCACGGCCGCGATGAACGAGCCGATCAGGACGGCGGCCTTGGTCTCGTCGGTGAGGCTCGTATCGCCTTCGAAGGCGAGTTCGCCGATGAGCAGGGAGACGGTGAAGCCGATTCCGGCGAGGGTGGCGACGGCGGCGACGTCCGCCCATTCCAGGTCGTCGCTGAGCGAGGCCCGGGTGAACCGGGCCGTCAGCCACGTACCGCCGAAGATGCCGACCGCCTTGCCGATGACGAGTCCGAGCACCACGCCGAGTGTCTCGGGCCGGGTGAACACATCGCCGACCGCTCCGCCGGAGATCGAGACGCCCGCACTGAACAGGGCGAACAGCGGCACGGCGAGTCCCGCGGACACCGGGCGCACCAGATGTTCGATGTGCTCGCCGGGGGAGTGCTCCTCGCCTTCGTGCGGGTGGCAGCGGAGCATCAGGCCCATCGCGACACCGGCGATGGTGGCGTGGATGCCGCTGTTGTACATCAGGCCCCAGATGACCAGCGCGAGCGGGACGTACACGTACCAGCCGCGTACGCCCTTGCGGAGCAGCAGCCAGAAGACGCCGAGGCCCACGACCGCCCCGCCGAGCGCGGCGAAGTCGATGGAGTCGGTGAAGAAGACCGCGATGATCAGGATCGCGAACAGGTCGTCGACGACCGCGAGGGTGAGCAGGAAGGCGCGCAGGGCGGACGGCAACGACGTCCCGATGACGGCCAGCACGGCGAGCGCGAAGGCGATGTCGGTGGCGGTGGGGACGGCCCACCCTTCGAGCGAGCCGTTGCCGAACACGTTGGTCAGGACGTAGACGATCGCGGGAACGGCCATGCCGCAGACCGCGGCGACCACGGGCAGCACCGCGGCCTTCGGGTCCCGCAGATCCCCGGCCACCAGCTCGCGCTTGAGTTCGATCCCGGCGACGAAGAAGAACACGGCGAGCAGTCCGTCGGCCGCCCAGTGCTCCACGGAGAGATCGAGCCCGAGCGCGGCCGGCCCGAAGTGGTAGTGCGAGACGGTCTCGTAGCTGTCCGGCAGGGTGTTCGCCCAGATCAGCGCCGCGATCGCCGCGAGCAGCAGCAGCACCCCGCCCACGGTCTCGGCGCGCAGCGCGTCCGCCACGAAGTTCCGCTCGGGCAGGGACATCCGGCCGAAGAACTTACGGGTGGTGGAAGGGGGCGCGGCCACGGGGAGGACCTCCGGTCGAGCAGGCAGGACGAAGCACTCGCCGACCAGACTTCCCGGCACACCATGAACGATCTTGTTGCATCTCTGACGCTTTGCTTACTTTACCTAAGATGCGGCCGGGTCGGTGCGGGATCCTCACATTACGGCGAAACCGGGCGCAGGGAGCTGTCGGTTGAGCTGAGGGGGCACTCCGGCGGCACGGCGGCGGCCTTCCGGAACGGCGCGAGGGGTGTGGGAGCACCCAGTGCTCCCACACCCCTCAGGGCCGGGCGGGGGTGAGCCCGCGTCAGTCCTCGCTGGGCGCGGCCGGCAGCTTCGCCTGGATCAGGTCCATCACCGTCGAGTCGGTGAGCGTCGTGACGTCACCGAGCTCGCGGTTCTCCGCCACGTCGCGCAGCAGGCGGCGCATGATCTTCCCCGACCGGGTCTTCGGCAGCTCGGCCACCGGCAGGACCCGCTTCGGCTTGGCGATCGGACCGAGCGTGGTGCCCACGTGGTTGCGCAGGTCCGCCACCAGTCCGGCGTCCTCGGCGGAAGCCGTGCCGCGCAGGATGACGAAGGCCACGATCGCCTGCCCGGTCGTCTCGTCCGCCGCGCCCACGACCGCCGCCTCGGCGACCGCCGGGTGGGAGACGAGGGCCGACTCGACCTCGGTCGTCGAGATGTTGTGCCCGGACACGAGCATCACGTCGTCGACGCGCCCGAGAAGCCAGATGTCGCCGTCGTCGTCCTTCTTGGCCCCGTCCCCGGCGAAGTACTTCCCCTCGAAGCGTGACCAGTACGTGTCGAGGAACCGCTGGTCGTCACCCCAGATCGTGCGCAGCATGGACGGCCACGGCTCGGTCAGCACGAGGTAACCGCCACCGCCGTCGGGCACCTCGTTCGCCTCGTCGTCGATCACCGTCGCCGCGATGCCGGGCAGGGCCCGCTGTGCCGACCCCGGCTTCGTCTCGGTGACTCCGGGCAGCGGCGAGATCATCATCGCGCCGGTCTCGGTCTGCCACCAGGTGTCGACGATCGGCGTACGGTCCCCGCCGATGTGCTTGCGGTACCAGATCCACGCCT
Organism: Streptomyces sp. NPDC005141; assembly: GCF_053599975.1. NCBI lineage: Bacteria > Bacillati > Actinomycetota > Actinomycetes > Kitasatosporales > Streptomycetaceae > Streptomyces > Streptomyces sp. NPDC005141. The sequence continues at coordinate 152,262 of NZ_JBSFYW010000012.1, forward strand.
CGGGGTTGATCGGCTCGCCGACCGACCCGAGCACCCGCAGCGACGACAGATCGAACTTCGCGGGGATGTCGTCGCCCCACTTCATGAACGTACGGATGGCCGTGGGCGCCGTGTAGAGGATCGTCACCCCGTACTTCTGGATGATCTCCCAGAACCGGCCCTGGTGCGGCGTGTCCGGCGTCCCCTCGTACATCACCTGTGTCGCGCCGTTCGAGAGCGGTCCGTACGTGATGTACGAGTGCCCGGTGACCCAGCCGATGTCGGCCGTGCACCAGTACACGTCGGTCTCCGGCTTGAGGTCGAAGACGGCGTGGTGGGTGTACGAGGCCTGTGTGAGGTAGCCGCCCGAGGTGTGCAGGATGCCCTTCGGCTTCCCGGTGGTCCCGGAGGTGTAGAGGATGAACAGCGGGTGCTCGGCGTCGAACGCCTCCGGCGTGTGCTCGGCCGACTGCCGTCCGACGATGTCGTGCCACCACACGTCGCGGCCCTCGGTCCAGGCGACGTCCTCGCCGGTACGACGCACGACCAGCACCTTGTCGACCCCGTCGACCCGGCTCACCGCGTCGTCGACGGCCGGCTTCAGCGCGGACGGCTTGCCGCGCCGGTAGCCGCCGTCGGAGGTGATGACCAGCTTGGCGTCCGCATCCTGGATACGGGTGGCGATCGCGTCCGCGGAGAACCCGCCGAAGACCACCGAGTGCGCGGCGCCGATACGGGCGCATGCCAGCATCGCGACGACGGCCTCGGGAATCATGGGCAGATAGACGGCCACCCGATCGCCCTTGCCCACGCCCAGCTCGGTGAGGGCGTTCGCGGCCTTCGACACCTCGTCCTTGAGCTCGGCGTAGGTGATGGTCCGGCTGTCGCCCGGCTCACCCTCGAAGTGGATGGCGACGCGGTCGCCGTTCCCGGCCTCGACATGCCGGTCCACGCAGTTGTACGCGACGTTCAGCTTTCCGTCGGCGAACCACTTCGCGAACGGAGGGTTCGACCAGTCCAGCGTCTCGGTCGGTTCGGTGGCCCAGGTCAGGCGGCGGGCCTGCTCGGCCCAGAAGCCGAGCCTGTCAGCCTTGGCCTGCTCATACGCCTCCGCGGTGACATTGGCGTTCGCCGCCAGGTCGGCGGGCGGCGCGAACCTGCGCTCTTCCTTCAGCAGGTTGGCCAGGCTTTCGTTGCTCACGACATCTCCCTTTCCCAGGGTGTCCGTTGTGTCCCAGGCCACAGCTCATCAGACCGGGGGGCTCGGTGACAAGGCCCGATCCGAAATTGGTTTAGACCTATCCTGGGTCGTCGGCCGTGGCCTTCGGTCCGCGCGGCACGTCCTAGCCCCGCGACACGGCCCCTCGCCGCTCACGAGAACACGCGAAGTCCGCACTCTGAGGCACGTACGTTCCGGCCACCGGGTTCACTTCGACCACGCACATCGACCGTGTCCGCTGGGCCGACTGCCCCGAGGAACGGAGAGGGGTCGCTCCTCCCACCGCGCAGGCGAAACCCGCCACACGCCGAGCACTTCGCCCTGCTGCACGCCGGATATGTCTTCCCTTGCTGGCCGAGGACTTCTCCCCCCTCCCCACCCCCGCCCCGCCGCCCCTCCCGCACCCGTTTCGCGGCCGGGCGGGTCGACGATTCCCTCGCCGTAGCCGCCGTAGCCGCCGTAGCCGCCGTAGCCGCCGTAGCCGCCGTAGCCGCCGTAGCCGGCGGGGGCCGGAGCGACGAGAGCGCGGGTTGTACGTGGTGCGCGGCCCTGCCGACCGGGGCCGCGCACCACCGTCCGATCACGCAGGATGCCGCAGATCCTCCGCCGCGCCCACATGATCGAACAGCTCGGCCCCGTCGGCGTCGGCCAGCAGATACGCCTGGGCCTCACCCACGTGGAAGTACATTCCGTGCAGCTCGAGCACGCCCTCCCGCAGGGCCCGCGCCACGGACTCGTGCGCCCGCAGGTGCTCCAACTGCTGCACCACATTGGTCAGACAGAGCTGCTCCACCGAGTCGGCGGGTGCCCGTCCGGCGAGCCGCGCCCACGGCCTGTCCTTGGCCGCCATCCGGTCGAGGCTCGGCTGGCCGTGCCGCAGCCACCGCTTGAGCGGCGTGAGCGCCCCTCCGGGCTCCGAGGCCAGCAGGGCCTGCATGGCTCCGCACCCGGAGTGCCCGCACACCGTGATGGACCGCACCTTCAGCACGTCCACCGCGTACTCGATGGCCGCGGCCACCGAGTCGTCCCCGCTCTCCCTTCCGGGCAACGGCACGAGGTTGCCCACATTCCGTACGACGAAGAGGTCTCCCGGACCACTGGAGGTGATCATCGAGGTGACGAGCCGGGAGTCGGCACAGGTCAGGAACAGCTGGGACGGCCGTTGCCCCTCCCGTGCGAGCCGGGCCAGCTCATCGCGCACCAGGGGTGCGGTGTTGCGCTGGAACGCGCTGATGCCGCGTGCCAGTTGGTGTCCGCTCGGTCTGGCCTCGCCGGTCCCCGCGTCCTGCCCGGCCGAAGGGACGTCCGAGGAAGCGGACCCCGCGATGCCGGAGGCCTCGCACTGGTGGTTCCGCCAGGGCGTCCAGGGCCGGCAGCGGCAGTGCGTGGAATTCGCGGGCTCGGCGATCCGCGTTCCGGTCCGGCCGGTCAGCTCGACCGTGCCGCCCTGGGCGGTGTGCGTGCTCTGCCAGTCATGCAGTGACTCGTACGCCGCGTGGTCCATGAACGAGCCGTCCAACTCCACGACGGTGTCCGCACCTCGGGGCACGAGATGCAGGGCGCGGCTGAGTCGAGGCACCGCGAGAAATGTCAACTGCCCTCGTACGTGTACGTGATGGACTCCTTCCTTCTCGTCGTGGGTGATGCGGGTGCGTCCGAGTCGGTGCAGGGCGACACCGACGGCCACGGAGACCCCCAGCGCCACGCCCTCGAGAACTCCGAGGAACACGACGCCGAGCGTGGTGACGGCGTACACCAGCACTTCGCGGTGGCGGGTGACCGTGCGGATGTGGTGCAGGGACACCATCTGGATGCCGACGGCCATCACCAGGGCGGCGAGCGATGCGAGGGGGATCAGCTCGAGGATCGGGACCATCAGCAGCGCGGCAACTACTACGAAAACGCCATGCAGCATCGTGGAGTTCCGGCTGATGGCACCTGCTTGCACATTTGCGGAACTGCGTACGGCGACGCCGGCGACCGGCAGTCCGCCAAGCGCGCCGGACACGATATTGGCGGCGCCCTGCCCGAGCAGTTCCCGGTCGAGTCCGGAACGGCCCACGTGTGCTTGGAGTTCCGGGCGGCCGCTCACCAGCTTGTCCACCGCGACGGCGCCGAGCAGTGACTGCACGCTGCACACCAGCGTCACGGTGAGGACGGCGGCGGCGACGCCGAGCACCGGGCCCTCGGGCAGTCCGGCCAGCGCGTGGCTGCTCCAGGACGGCAGGTCGACTCTGGGCAGCGTCAGTCCGGCGAGGGAGGCGGTCGTGGTGGCTCCGGCGACGGCGACCAGCGCGGCGGGGACCTTGCGCAACATCCGCCCGGCGCGCCCGGGGATGCGCGGCCAGGCGAAGAGCAGCACCAGTGTCAGCGCGCTCATCGACACCGCCGCGGGGTGCATGCGCGCCACCTGGTCCGGCAGGGCGACGAGGTTGTCCGGAACGGAGCTCTGAGGGATGCCTCCCAGCACGATGTGCAGCTGGGCGACGGCGATGGTCACGCCGATTCCGGCGAGCATGCCGTGCACGATCGCGGGGCTGACGGCCAGGGCCGTACGGGCCACGCGCAGGCAGCCGAGGCCGATTTGGGTGATTCCGGCGAGCACGGTGATGGCACAGGTCGCGCGCCAGCCGTAGTGATGGATGAGCTCGGCCGTGACGACCGTGAGCCCGGCGGCGGGTCCGCTCACCTGGAGCGGCGAGCCGCCGAGGCGTCCGACGACGAGTCCGCCGACGGCCGCGGCGACGAGGCCGGCCTGGAGCGGCGCGCCGGTGGCGAGGGCGATGCCGAGGGACAGCGGGAGGGCGATCAGGAAGACGGCGATCGAGGCCGACAGATCCGCGCCGGCGATACGGAAGCGGCGGGGCGGGATCGGCGGGGGGCTGTGGGGTGGGTGGACGTGCGCGGGCCGAGTCGAGTCGGCGGCGCGGGTGGGGACGCAGGCAGACATGGTTCCCGTCTCCTCCGGGGCAGCGCGGTCGCGGAACAGGTGGTCCCCCGTCCGAATCGGCGGGGGGCGGGTCGCGGCCGTGGGTCACGGCGTGCAGTGGCGGGATTTTCAACGCTCGGTAAACGGATCGTAATGCAGGGTAAAGGGTTCATGTCGAATATAGGAGCAAATGGGGCATTGAATCACTCTTCAGGGTGACGTGGGCTTTTGATCGGCTTGTCGTATTTATTACTTCTCGGTCCCGTGAAACCTTGACGGCGCTGTCGGTGCATAGCTGTACAAAACCGCGATAGCGCCCTAATCGGCGTTGACCCGACCGAGAAAGAGGAGGGCGGAAGATGGCCGCCACTCAGAGGATCGCCGCGGGTGTAGCACTCGCCGCGGCCTGCGCCACGGCGCTCGCCGGTTGCGCGGGCGGTACCACCACTTCCCGGGAAGGCGCGCACGGTGCGAGGAAGGCGGCGGGGGCCCCTGTGGTGCCCAAGGCCGCGGTCCGCCTGATCGGTGACGGTTCCACCTCGTACACCGGGGCGCAGCCGCATCTGCCCCGGCCCGAACAGCTGAAGCCTGGTCAGAAGCCCCCGCAGTTCGTGGTCTTCTCCTGGGACGGTGCCGGCGAGGACAGCCAGAAGCTCTTCTCCCACTTCCGGAAGCTCTCCAAGGCCAACAAGGCGACGATGACGTACTTCCTGAGCGGCGTGTACATGCTGCCGGAGGACAAGCGCGACCTGTACCGGCCGCCGCAGCACTCGCCCGGCAGCTCGGAGATCGGCTTCAATGACGATCAGGGCATCAGGGACACCGTGAAGCAGCTGCGTGGCGCGTGGCTGGAGGGCAACGAGATCGGCACGCACTTCAACGGCCACTTCTGCGGTACGGAGGGCGGGGTCGGCCAGTGGTCGGTCGCGGACTGGAAGAGCGAGATCGCCCAGGCGAAGTGGTTCGTGAAGTCCTGGAAGACCAACGCGGGCCTGACGAAGGCGGCATCGCTGCCCTTCGACTACGACAAGGAACTCATCGGAGCCCGCACCCCCTGTCTGGAGGGCCGGCAGAACTTCATGAAGGCGGCCCACCAGCTGGGCTTCCGCTACGACACCAGCGGCGTCGGCAACCAGCTCTGGCCGAAGAAGGAGAAGGGCCTGTGGGACCTGTCGATGCAGCTCGTGCCCTTCCCCGGACACTCCTATGAGCAGCTCACCATGGACTACAACTTCATGATCAACCAGTCGGGCACCCGGACCCAGGGCGACCCCGGCAAGCAGCGGTTCTGGGGCGATCAGATGCGTGACGGCCTGCTCCAGGGCTTCGACCGCGCCTACAACGGCAACCGCGCTCCGCTGATCATCGGCAACCACTTCGAGTCCTGGAACGGCGGCAACTACATGCGTGCCGTCGACGAGGTCGTCGAACGCGTCTGCACCAAGGCCGACGTGCGCTGTGTCTCCTTCAGGCAGCTCGCCGACTGGCTCGACGCCCAGGACCCGGCCACCCTCGACAGGCTTCGCGGCCTCGAGGTCGGCGAGGCGCCGAAGCAGGGATGGGCGTCCTTCCTCTCGGGCCGTCCGGCCCCGGCCCCGAAGGGCGTCCCCGGGGCGCCGGCGGCCAAGCCGTAGCGGTGCCCCGGGCCGGCGTGTCGCTCATGCGGTAGTGGTGCTTCGGGCCGGGCGACCGCTCACGCCGTTGCCATCGGACTCTCGCCGAGTACGAAACCGGGGTCGACCTGTTCCGCGAGGTCCGCCCCGGTCTTGGTGTTGCCCCAACTGGTGGCGTTCTTCAGATGGAACTGCACCATCTGGCTCGTGTACCGCTCCCAGTCGCGCAGTTCGTACGTGGCGTCGGCGGCGGTCCGCAAGGCGTGCAGAGAGCGCCGGTTCGCCTCCTCCAGGAGCTCGAACCGGGGAGGGCGGCCCTTCTCCATGGCGCGCACCCAGTCCGAGTGCCCGACGGTGAGCAGGAGGTCGTCGCCGACTTCCGCCCGCAGGAAGTCGATGTCGTCCTGGCCCTGCACCTTGTTGCCGACGACCTTCAGGGCGACGCCGAAGTCGCGGGCGTACTCCTTGTACTGGCGATAGACGGAGACTCCCTTCCGGGTCGGCTCGGCGACGAGGAACGTGATGTCGAAGCGGGTGAACAAGCCGGACGCGAAGGAATCGGAGCCCGCCGTCATGTCGACGACGACGTACTCGCTCCGGCCGTCGACGAGATGGTTCAGGCAGAGCTCCACTGCACCGGTCTTGGAGTGGTAGCAAGCCACTCCCAAATCGGCCTCGGTGAACGGGCCGGTGACCATCAAACGGACGGCGCCGCCGTCCAGTTCCACCGGCCGGGCGCAGGCGTCGTACACAGGGTTGGCCTCATCGACGCGCAGCAGTCGTGAGCCCTCACCGGGCGGGGTCGTCTTGATCATCGTCTCGGCGGACGTGATGCGTGGATTGGAGCCGCGGAGGTAGTCCTTGATGAGCGGCAGCCGCTCGCCCATGGCGGGCAGTGCGGCGGCTTCCGTCTCTTCGAGCCCGAGCGCGGCCCCCAGGTGCTGGTTGATGTCGGCGTCCACGGCGACGACCGGCGCCCCCGAGGCGGCGAGGTGGCGGATGAAGAGTGACGACAGAGTGGTCTTGCCACTGCCGCCCTTCCCAACGAAAGCAATTTTCATGTTCACCAAGGGTAGTGCGACTGTAGCTCTGGGTGCTCGCGGCGCGTGAAGAAGACCACTCCTTCGGGGGGCGCGGTCTCTGGGTGCGTAATGTCGTACTCATGAGTACGACAGGTGCGACCGCCGATCCGCTCGCGGCCCTGGGTTCGCTTCCCGGGGTGGCCGAATCCGTGGAATCCGTCCGCAAGGCCGTGGACCGGGTCTACGGGCACCGGATCATGCGGCGTCGCGGCAACGAGATCACGTCCGAGGCGGCGCTGCGCGGGGCCCGCGGTTCCGCGGCGCTGTCCGGTGCCGACTGGGCCCTTGAAGAGGTGCGCCGGCGCACCGACTTCAGCGCGGACGACGAGGGCCGCACGGTCGGAGCCGCCCTGCGGCTGACCGCCGAGGCGGGCCAACTTCTGTCCATCTGGCGGCAGTCGCCCCTCCGCGTGCTGGCCCGGTTGCACCTGGTGGCGGCGGCCGATCGGAGTGACGAGGTCGGCCGGCCGCGGCAGGGCGGGGAGCAGGTGGACGAGCCCCTGGTGGAGCTGCCGCTGCCCGACGCGAACGAGGTCGCCGGTCGTCTCGAGGGCCTTTCGCAGCTCATCATCGCGGGTGGCTCGGCCCCCGCACTGGTCACCGCCGCCGTCGTCCACGGTGAACTGATCGCCCTGAGACCCTTCACCTCCCACAACGGCCTGGTGGCGCGCGCGGCAGAACGCATCGTCCTGGTCGGCAGCGGCCTGGACCCGAAGTCCATCTGTCCGGCGGAGGTCGGTCACGCGGAACTCGGCCGAGCGGCCTATCTCGCGGCTCTGGACGGCTACGTCTCCGGAACCCCGGACGGCATGGCCGCCTGGATCGCCCACTGCGGCAGGGCTGTCGAGCTGGGCGTCAGGGAATCCGCTGCGGTCTGCGAGGCGCTTCAGCGCGGCGCCGCGTAGCGGGCGTCCGACTCCCCGAACAGGGTTGCGGCGGTACGAGTTCTCGTACCGCCGCTGGCACGTTCACCGGGTTACCAAGCGTCCTCGAAATATGCCCATCAGGTCGGGAACTTCTGCCCGTCACCTGGTGCGGCTGGCCCGTAATCGACGGGTCGACGTCGCGTGGGTGCTCGATGTTCATGCTCGGTCCGTGGGGCCTGGTTGCGTTTGAAGGTGATCCTCTCGGATGTCCTTGGTCTCGCGGGCCGTTAAACCCTTTGTACTCCAGGTTCGGAGGAAGCGGAACCCCTGACCGCACTTCTTTACTTTTAGGTTCAAAAGGGTGAGGAATGGACATTAATATGCCGCACGCACACGCGTGACGGCTCACGCCACCGACGCGCGGCGCCGGCTGGCGTACCAGACGAGCCCGGCCGTGGCCGCCGCCGCTCCTATTGCGGCCGCCGCGACCAGCGCCGGCCGGGGAGGCACGGACAGGGCGGGCAGCCGCTGCTTCAGCCGGACCGGACGGTGGAAGTCCAGAATGGGCCACGCGCGGGCGACCGCCTCGCGGCGCAGCGTGCGGTCCGGATTCACCGCGTGCGGATGCCCGACGGACTCCAGCATCGGCAGATCGGTCGCCGAGTCGCTGTAGGCGTAGCAGCGCGGGAGGTCGTAGCCCTCGGACGCGGCCAGCTCCTTGATCGCCTGGGCTTTCGTCGGCCCGTAGGCGTAGTACTCCACCTCGCCGGTGAAGCAGCCGTCCTCGCCGACGACCAGGCGGGTCGCCACCACGCGGTCCGCGCCGAGCAGTTCGCCGATCGGCTCGACCACCTCGGCACCCGACGTGGACACGATCACGACGTCGCGGCCGGCCTTGTGGTGCTGCTCGATGAGCGACGCGGCCTCGTCGTAGATGATCGGGTCGATGAGGTCGTGCAGTGTCTCGGCGACGATCTCCTTGACCTGCTGGACGTTCCAGCCGCGGCACATCGCCGACAGGTACTTGCGCATCCGCTCCATCTGGTCGTGGTCGGCGCCGCCCGCCAGGAACACGAACTGGATGTATGCGGTGCGCAAGGCCGCCCTGCGGTTGATCAGTCCGCCTTGGTAGAACGACTTGCTGAAGGTGAGCGTGCTCGACTTCGCAATGACCGTCTTGTCCAGGTCAAAGAAGGCTGCTGTACGAGGCAAGGAGTGGTTTTCCACGAGGTTGAGCATAGGGCCCACCATTCGGCGTAAGGTGAGGCGCGTGGGTTTGCCTGAGAGGGCTCTCGGGTACACCATGGAAGTCACGGATCGTTCGCGACCGTGCTAACCCGGTCCGACTCCTCCCCCCCCGAGTCGGCCGTGGGGACGACCCCCGCTCTCCCCCCCGGCGGGGGTCGTCGCATGTCCGGATGGGTTTTCTCCGCTTCTGCGCGACCCCGGAGCCTTCTCAACACCGTTGATTCCGCGCCCTTCGCGTGCCCATGATCCGTCACTTTGTGTAGTCGTTGGGATGCTCTGCGGAAGTCGTTGAGCGCTCACCGGTTGGAGTGAAGGCGATATTCACAGCCGCTGAGTTGTCCACAGTTTTCGACCAAGATCCACACGATTTCCGGGATCGCTGCACCGTGATTCCCACGCGCTCCGTCGGCGGCCAGTTCATGGCCGGTTCCGTTTGTCGGACGTGTTTGGCCGGTTCGTATCGGCCGCTCATATGGAGGCCGCTTGCCGGTTCTTCACACGAGCGGGAATCGCGGGGTCCTGGAGGGCCCCGCGCAAGAAGCAGCGAAGGGGGCTGGAGATCGTGGCGGGAGCCATCACCCATGACCGGCCGCCCACCGCCGAGGGGCGGCAGGGCGGACCATTGATCGTCACCGAGGACGTCGAGCTCCTCGACGACCTGCTGCGCCTGTGCGCGGCGGCGGGAGCGCGACCCGAGGTCCACCACGGGATTCCGGAACGCAGGGGCAGCTGGGAGGCGGCACCCCTTGTCCTCGTCGGAGACGACGCCGCACCGCGTGTGCGTGGGGCCGCGCGGAGAAGGGGAGTGGTGCTGGTCGGCCGGGATCAGGACGATTCCGGAGTCTGGCGGCGGGCCGTCGAGATCGGCGCGGACCACGTCCTTGTGCTGCCGGACGGTGAGCAATGGCTCGTCGACCGCATCGCCGACGTGGCCGAAGGAGTCGGCCGCCCCGCCCTCACCGTCGGCGTGCTCGGCGGCCGTGGCGGGGCCGGTGCCTCCACGCTGGCCTGCGCGCTCGCCCTCACCTCGGCGCGTGAGGGGAAGCGCACCCTGCTCGTGGACGCGGACCCCCTCGGTGGCGGACTCGACGTACTCCTGGGTGGAGAGGCTTCCGAGGGCCTGCGCTGGCCGGCGTTCGCCGCGTCCCGCGGCAGGGTCGGCGGCGGCGCCCTGGAGGAGTCCCTGCCCGAACTGCACGCGCTGCGGGTCCTGAGCTGGGACCGGAGCGACGCGGTCACCGTTCCCCCGCAGGCGGTACGTGCGGTGCTGGCCGCCGCCAGACGGCGCGGAGGCGCGGTGATCGTCGACCTGCCCCGCCGCATCGACGAGGGGGTCGCCGAGATCCTCGCTCAGCTCGATATGGGGTTGCTGGTGGTTCCGGCCGACCTGCGCTCCATCGCGGCGGCCGGGCGGGTGGCGTCCGCGGTCGGCATGGTCCTGCGCGATCTTCGGGTCGTGGTGCGGGGCCCTTACGCGCCGGGCCTCGACGACCGCGAGGTCGCCCGCCTGCTCGACTTGCCCTTGGTGGGCGAAGTGCCCGCCGAGCCCTTCCCGTTGGACGGCGGGCCACCTCCGGGGAGCATCCCGAGGGGGCCTCTGGCCCGGTTCTGCGCGGCCTTCTGGCAGCGGGTTCCGGTTGAAGGAGGGGGCGTATGAACAGGGACGCAACGACAGGCACAGATCGTGCCGGGGGGCTCGGCAGGCGACCGGGGCAGGGGCCTCAGCTCACACATGAGGGCTCCTCGTACGGGTGGACGGACGCGCAGGACGGACCCGGGCGCCCCCTGTCCGAACGGACGGACGCGCGGGGCGGAACCGGGCTGGTCCGGACCGGACGTGCGGAGGCGAGGGACGGGCCCAGGCAGTACCTCTCGGGCCGGACGGGCGCACGGGGCGGCTCCGGAGGCTTACTGCCCGGAGGTACGGAGGCGTGGGACGGGCCCGACGGCGGGGCGGACGGACGTGCGGGGCTGCTGGACGGCGTGCGGCAATGGCTGGCGGAGAGCGGTTCCGAGCCGACCCCCGCACGCGTGGCGCAGGCGCTGCGCGAGCAGGGGCGGGTCCTCGGGGACGCCGAAGTCCTCGGCGCGGCCGAGCGGCTGCGCTCCGAGTTGGTCGGCAGCGGCCCCCTGGAACCGCTGCTCGCCGACTCGTCGGTGACCGATGTGCTGGTGTCGGCGCCCGACCGGGTGTGGGTCGACCGGGGCGGTGGCCTGGAGCTGACCGCCGTGACCTTTCCGGACGCGGCAGCCGTTCGACGTCTCGCGCAACGCCTCGCGGCCGTGGCCGGCAGAAGGCTCGACGATGCCCGGCCCTGGGTGGACGCCCGGCTGCCGGACGGGACACGTCTGCACGCGGTGCTGCCACCGGTCGCCGTCGGCTCAACCTGTCTCTCTCTGCGTGTCGTACGGCCGCGCGCGTTCACCCTCGACGAACTGGTGGCGGCAGGCACGGTGCCGCCCGGCGGGGACCGGGTGCTCAGAGCGCTGCTGGACGCCCGGCTGTCCTTCCTCATCAGCGGAGGCACGGGCTCCGGGAAGACGACCCTGCTGAGCGCGTTGCTGGGGCTGGTGGGTCCAGGGGAGCGGATCGTGCTCGCCGAGGACTCGGCGGAGCTGCGGCCCGACCATCCGCATGTGGTGCGTCTGGAGGGGCGGCCGGCCAACCAGGAGGGCGTCGGCCTTGTCGCGCTCCAGGATCTCGTCCGGCAGGCCCTGCGGATGAGACCGGACCGGCTGGTGGTCGGCGAGGTGCGCGGTCCGGAGGTCGTCTCGTTGCTGGCCGCTCTGAACACAGGCCATGAGGGCGGCTCGGGCACGGTCCATGCGAACGCGGCGGCACAGGTCCCGGCCCGGCTGGAGGCACTGGGCACCGCGGCCGGGCTCGACCGGGCGGCGTTGCACAGCCAGTTGGCGGCGGCACTGTCCGTGGTCCTGCATCTCGTGCGGGACCGGGCCGGACGACGCCGGATCGCCGAGGTGCACGTGCTGGAACGCGATCCGTCGGGGCTGGTGGTGACGGTGCCGGCGCTGCGGTGGGGTGAGGACGCCTTCGCGTACGAGCGGGGGTGGGAGCGGCTGCGGGGGCTGCTTCGGAACGGGAGTGAGGGAGGCCGCGGGTCGATTCGGTCCGGGACGGAGGTAGTTGCTCGGGACAGGTGGAGTGCGACGAGTCCCTCGGACGGAGGAGACGCCGGGGACGTGACGGGGTTCGGACGGCGGAATACGAACGGGGAGCGGGATGGGGATCGGTGAGATGGCGGACGCGCCCGCGGGGGCGGCCGTGGCGTGTGCCGGGATCGCGGCCTGGCTGATCGGCGGGCGCGACTCGGGGGCACGCAGAGCGAGATTGCTGCTCGCGGGTGGCGGGGTGGCGACGGGGCCGCCCCGGTGGGAACGGGTCCATGCCGACTGGCGGCGATTGCGCGGGCGGATGCGGCCCGAAGTCTGGTCGCTGGTGGCGGGATCGGTGATTGCGGTGCTGGGCGCCTCGGTACTGCCGCTTCTCCTCGGGGCCGCCGGAATGCCGCTGCTGGGACGGGTACGGCGGGCGGGAGAGGCCCGGCGCGAGCGGGAGCGCCGCGGCGACACGGTGATCGCCCTCTGCGGTGCCATCGCAGGCGAGGTACGGGCCGGACGCCAGCCCGGCGAGGCGCTGCTCGGAGCCGCGCGTGATGTGGACGGACTCGGTGACGCGCAGCCGGTGGTGCTGGCCGCGGCGCGGTTCGGCGGGGATGTGCCGGGTGCGCTCACAGAGGCGGCACGGCAACCCGGCGCCGACGGTCTGGTGGGGCTCGCCGCGTGCTGGCGCGTGGCCGTGGACCGGGGTGCGGGACTCGCGGCGGGTCTGGACCGGCTCGAAGGCGCGCTGCGTGCCGAGCGCGATCAAAGAGCGGATATGCGCGCCCAGTTGGCCGGGTCGCGCTCGACAGCCTCGATGCTCGCGGGCCTGCCGGTCCTCGGTCTCCTGCTCGGCACCGCGCTCGGCGCGGACCCACTGCACGTGCTGTTGCACACCGGCCCCGGGCTGGGCTGTCTGCTGGTCGGCGGGGTGCTGGAAGGCGTGGGGCTTTGGTGGGCGCTGAGGATCGTGCGAGGGGCGGAGGCGGCATGAGCGCGGAAGTTGTCCACAGGCTGGGGGTAGTTGTGTGCGGTGCGCTCCTGGTCGGCGGCTCGTCGGCCCGCTGGCTCGGGGCGGTGCGGCGCGAGAGGAGAACGCGCAGGCGAGTCGCGGAGTTGCTGCTCCTGACGACGGCGCCGTCGCCGAGGCGCCACGACCTACGGGGCTACGCCCGACGGTGGCTGCCCGTGCTGGGCGTGGCGTGCGCAGGCTGGGTCCTGATCGGAGGTGCCCCCGGGGTTCTGGTGGGGCTGGCGGCCGGATTCGGGGTCCGGCGGTGGCGCCGGCGGCGGAATCCGACGCCGCTTGAGGAGTACGACAGGACGCGGGCAACTCGCCAACTACCGCTCGCCGCAGACTTGGTGGCCGCCTGCATCGCGGCAGGGGCGAGTCCGGTGTCGGCGGCCCAGGCCGTCGGCGAGGCCCTGGGCGGACCGGTGGGTGAGCGGCTGGCGCGGGGTGCGGCGGAGGTGCGGCTCGGGGGTGAACCGGTCGATGCGTGGCGGAGGTTGGCGGCGATACCGGGTGCCCGCGGGCTGGCGCGACTGCTGGAGCGGGCGGGCGAGTCGGGCGTACCGGCGGCTGTGCCGGTCGGCCGGCTCGCGGCGGAGGCCCGAGCCGAGTGGGGACGCACCGCGACGGCGCGGGCACGTCGGGCGGCCGTCATGGTCACCGCGCCCGTGGGGTTGTGCTTTCTGCCCGCCTTCCTCGCGATCGGCGTGCTGCCCGTGGTGATCGGGCTGGCCGGCGGGTTGCTGCGAGGGGGTGGTGGGTGACGAGCGACAGGCGCGGCGAGTGGTGAATGGCAAGTGGACGAAATGACCGACAGGGCTGGACCTTACGGGGGTTGAAATGCGCACGACGGTACGAGTTCTCGGACAAGGACGAGCGTGGGGACAAGGACGAGCGCAGGGACGAGGGCGAGAGGAAGGGCGACGGGGTGTACGGACTCGGGTCCGGATGCTCGCGTCGGCAGTGCGGAGGGACACGGGAATGGTCACTTCCGAGTACGCGGTGGGTGTCATCGCGGCGGTGGCCTTCGCGGCCGCGCTCTACAAGGTGGTGACGAGCGGGCAGGTCGGTGAGGAACTGCAGGGCATCGTGGGGCGGGCGCTCAATGTCCAGATGTGAACGGGGCCCGAGGGAAGCTCCGTTGAGGACCGGTCCGGTCCGGTGTCGCGACGCCGGATTCGTAACCGCTGAAGCCGCTGTGGTGCTGCCCTCGCTGGTGCTCGTCGGCATGGCGCTGGTCTGGGCTCTGCTCGCCGCGTCCGCGCAGATCCAGTGCGTGGACGCGGCGAGGGCGGGCGCTCGGGCGGCGGCGCGCCAGGACTCACCGGAAGCGGTCCTGGCGACGACCCGCCGGGCCGCCCCGCCCGGCGCGAAGGTCACGGTGAGCCGGGAGGCGGACCTGGTCCGGGTGAGGGTCGGTGCGAGGACGCCGGGGCCCGCCGCGCTGTCCCTGGAGCTGAGCGACGAGGCGGTGGCGCTGGCGGAGGAGACGGTGGGGGTGGTCGGGAGATGAGGAGCTGGAGTCGCCGGCGGAGCGGGCGATGGGTGTGGTCATCCGTTGTGAGGCGCTGGTGGGCGCGGTGGCGTGCGGCCTCGGACAGGGGATCGGCGACCGTCTGGACGGTGGGTGCGATCGCTGTGCTGTGCGCCGTCTTCGGAGCGGTGCTGGCGATGGGGCAGGCCGTCGTGGTGCGGCACCGGGCGGCGGGGGCGGCGGACTTGGCGGCCCTCGCCGCGGCGGACCACTGGAGCGACGGCGGTGCGGTGGCCTGCGCCCGGGCCGACCGCGTGGCCCGGGCGCAGAGCGCACGGCTCGTCCGGTGCGCGGTCGAGGGCGAGGTCTCGGACGTGACGGCGGCATCCGGAAAGGGGCCGTTCACGGCGGAGGTCAGATCGAGGGCGGGCCCCGCGGGCGGACCTGCCGGGCCTGGGGGATCTACAGGATCTGCGGAGTCCTCAGGGCCTGCGGGATCTTCAGGATCCGTGAGGCCTGCGGGATCTTCAGGCGCCTGTGGCCTGCGAGATCTGCGTGGCCGGAGCCCGGAGGTCAGAGCTCCCGCGGCCCTCGCTTCCTCGGTTCTCCGCCGCCACTCACCTCACCCGGCTTTCACTCTTCCGGCCCTGAGCTCTCGGCCTTCCGGTCCTGAGCTCTCGGTCCTGGTGCACCCAGCCCCGACTCCGGGCCCTCACCATCCCGGCTCTCACTCCTTCGGCCCTCCTCCGACGCTGACTCCTCCGGCGCCGTTCGCAGCAGTTCTGTGAGCAGGCGTACGGCACCTCGTTTGTGCAGGGGGTCGTTCCCGTTGCCGCACTTGGGGGACTGGATGCAGGAGGGGCAGCCGGCGTCGCACTCGCAGGAGGCGATGGCCTGGCGGGTGGCCGTGAGCCAGGAGCGGGCCGTGTGGAAGGCGCGCTCGGCGAATCCGGCGCCGCCCGGGTGGCCGTCGTACACGAAGACGGTGGGCAGGAGTGTGTCCGGGTGGAGGGGGACGGAGACGCCGCCGATGTCCCAGCGGTCGCAGGTGGCGAAGAGGGGCAGCATGCCGATCGAGGCGTGCTCGGCGGCGTGCAGGGCGCCGCCGAGGATCTCCGGGTTGATCCGGGCCGCGTCCAGTTGGTCCTCGGTGACCGTCCACCAGACGGCACGAGTGCGGAGGCTACGAGGGGGGAGGTCGAGTTTCGTCTCGCCGAGGACCTCACCGGTGATGACACGCCTACGCAGGAAGGAGACGACTTGGTTGGTGACCTCCACGGATCCGTAGCACAACCGCCCCTCGCCCCAGGGGACTTCGACGTCGGTCTCGAGGACGGCGATGGAGGTGGTGTCGCGGGCGACCGTCGAATAGGGCGGGCTGGCCTCCTCGACCAGTGCGACGGAGTCCTCCAGGTCCAGCTTGCGCACCAGGTACGTACGGCCCTGGTGGAGATGGACCGCGCCCTCGTGGACCGCCGTGTGCGCGGCGCCCGCGTCGACCGTGCCGAGCAGGCGCCCGGTTCCGGACTCGACGACCTGCACCGGGCTGCCGCCGCCCCCGCGGATGTCGGTCAGGTCGGCGGCCCGCTCCCGGCGCGTCCAGTGCCAGGCCGTCGCCCGGCGACGCAGCAGCTTCGCCGCCTCCAGCTGCGGCAGCAGATCGGCGGTGGCGGGGCCGAACAGCTCCAGGTCGTCTTCCGTGAGCGGGATCTCGGAGGCGGCGGCGCACAGGTGCGGGGCCAGGACGTACGGGTTGTCGGGGTCGAGCACCGTGGATTCCACCGGTTGGTCGAACAGGGCCTCGGGGTGGTGGACGAGGAAGGTGTCCAGCGGGTCGTCGCGGGCGACCAGGATCGCCAGCGCGCCCTGCCCGGAGCGGCCCGCGCGGCCCGCCTGCTGCCAGAGGGAGGCGCGGGTGCCCGGATAGCCGGCGATGACGACGGCGTCGAGGCCGGAGACGTCGACGCCGAGTTCGAGGGCTGTGGTGGCGGCGAGGCCGAGGAGTTCGCCGGAATGCAGCGCGCGTTCCAGGGCGCGGCGTTCCTCGGGGAGGTAGCCGCCGCGGTAGGCGGCGACGCGCCGGACGAGTGAGCGGTCGATCTCGGCCAGGCGTTCCTGGGCGATCACCGAGATCAGCTCGGCGCCACGCCGGGACCGTACGAAGGCGATCGAGCGCATGCCCTGGACGGTGAGGTCGGTCAGCAGATCGGCCGTTTCGGCGGTTGCGGTACGCCGGACGGGTGCACCTTTCTCACCGTGCAGTTCGGTGAGCGGGGGCTCCCAGAGGGCGAACACCAGTTCCCCCCGGGGGGAGGCGTCGTCGGAGACCTCGACCACCGGGAGACCGGTCAGGCGGCGCGCGGCGACCGAGGGCTCGGCGGCGGTCGCGGAGGCCAGCAGGAAGACGGGAGAGGCGCCGTAGCGGGCGCACAGGCGGCGCAGGCGGCGCAGCACCTGGGCGACGTGGGAGCCGAAGACGCCGCGGTAGGTGTGGCATTCGTCGATGACGACGTAGCGCAGGGCGCGCAGGAAGGAGGCCCAGCGGGGGTGGGAGGGCAATATCCCGCGGTGCAGCATGTCGGGGTTGGTCAGGACGTAGTTGGCGTACTGGCGTACCCATTCGCGTTCCTCGAAGGGTGTGTCGCCGTCGTACACGGCTGGGCGTACGGCATTGCCCAGAGGTTGTGAAAGTTCCTTCACGGAACGGCGTTGGTCGGCCGCCAGGGCCTTGGTGGGGGCCAGGTAGAGGGCGGTGGCACCCCGGCCGTTCGGGGCCTCGGAGCCGTCCAGGAGGGCCGTCAGGACCGGGGCGAGGTAGGCCAGGGACTTGCCGGAGGCGGTGCCGGTGGCGACGACCACCGACTCGCCGTCCAGGGCGTGCTCGGCGGCCTGTGCCTGGTGGGCCCAGGGGTGTTCGATGCCCGCGGCCTGCACCGCGGCGATGACCTCCGAACGGATCCGGTCGGGCCAGACGGCATGGCGACCCGCTCGCGGGGGCAAGTGCTCCGTATGAGTGATGCGCGAAGCCCGGCTCGGCCCCGAGGCGAGCCGGTCCAGGACGGTGCTCGGCGAGGGGCGGGAAACTGTGTCCGTCGAGGATCGATCGGATCGGTGATTCTTGGCCATCGGCATCGAGTGTGTCACTGGCGTGACGGACAATGGGCCCAAGGCGTCGTGCACGCCTGCCGGTAAGTGATTGAATGCCATCGCGGCTGGCGAACCGTCCCGGGGGCTCTGCCGAGGTGTCCCATGGGGCGACCGCTCGATAGCAAGGTGCTGGAGGATCCGTGGACCTGTCCCTGTCGACTCGCAATGTGTCCGGCCCTAATGGCGACCGTACGGTCGTCGAGGTCGGCGGCGAAATCGATGTATATACCGCGCCCAAGCTGCGAGAGCAGCTGGTCGAGCTGGTGAACGACGGCAGTTTCCACCTCGTCGTCGACATGGAGGGCGTGGACTTCCTCGACTCCACCGGTCTCGGCGTGCTGGTGGGCGGCCTGAAGCGCGTACGGGCCCATGAGGGCTCGCTGCGTCTGGTCTGCAACCAGGAGCGCATTCTGAAGATCTTCCGTATTACTGGTCTCACCAAGGTGTTCCCGATTCACACCTCGGTGGAGGAGGCGGTCAACGCGACCGACTGACCACCGGTCTCCCGGGTCGTGGGCCCGGCTTCGCAGAAGTGGGGGGACCGGGCCCACGGCCCGGCCCCCTGACAGCACGCCCGTAGTTCAGAGGGGGATGCATGGCCACCGTTGAACTCCGCTTCAGCGCGCTGCCCGAGCACGTCAGGACCGCCCGACTGGTGGCGGCAGCGGTGGCGCGCAGGGCCGGAGTGGACGAGGCCGTACTCGACGAGGTCAGGCTCGCCGTCGGCGAGGCCTGTACTCGTGCCGTCGGACTGCACCAGAGCAACGGCATCTCGGCGCCGGTGCAGGTGACGCTGATCGAGGAGGAGAAGCAGTTCTCCATCGAGGTCGGTGACGAGGTGCCGGGTTCGGTGCCCGGAGGGGCGGCGCCCGGCGCCGCTTCCGGTGGCTCGGACGCGGAAACCGAGGAGGACGAGATGGGCCTCGCGGTCATCAGTGGCCTCGTCGACGATGTGGAAGTCACCTCTGGAGAACACGGCGGACTGATCAGGATGAGCTGGCCCACTACGCCGCCGGCCGTGGCTCTTTCCTGACAACCGCCCCTGTTTTTTTGCCCCGAAGGGCCCTACTCGGTGGGGCCCTTCGGCATGTCCGGGCTCCCATGCCCCGGCTCTCTCGCGCGTTCCTGAGTTGATCGTGCACGGCGTTTCGTGAATTCATTCACGATCAGTCGCGAGACTATTGGATCAAGCCTCCATGCTTCTGGGGCATTACTGCATTTGGGCTCCGTGGACGCCTGTCGATCATTTGCCGAAGTGCACGGGAAGACTAATTCCGCTTACGCACACTGTTTTGATCAGGTTCCGGTACCTACAATCCGTCCACATCTTGAGCTCAGCCCAAGCGTCAAGGAGGACGAATGGCGGGGCTTTCTACCCCTCATCAGTTTGACCACCCCACAACCCTCGCGGCCGCGGTTCTGACGGACGACAACCGTCTCATCGTCATGGTCATCGCGGTCGTCGCCGTGGCGGCGCTCGTGGTCGCCGGGATCCTGGTCCGCCAGGTGCTCGCAGCGGGCGAGGGCACCGACAGCATGAAGGAGATCGCGACGGCGATCCAGGAGGGCGCGAATGCCTACCTGGGACGTCAGATGCGCACGCTCGGCGTATTCGCCGCCGTGGTGTTCTTCCTGCTCATGCTGCTGCCCGCGGACGACTGGAATCAGCGCGCCGGACGGTCGATCTTCTTCTTGATCGGCGCGGTGTTCTCGGCGACCACCGGTTATATCGGTATGTGGCTCGCCGTACGGAGCAATGTCCGCGTGGCCGCCGCGGCACGGGAAGCGACTCCGGCGGAGGGTGAGCCCGAAAGGGATCTCACCGCTGTCTCGCACAAAGCCATGAAGATCGCTTTCCGCACCGGCGGCGTCGTCGGCATGTTCACGGTGGGGCTCGGTCTGCTGGGCGCCTCCTGTGTGGTGCTCGTGTACGCGGCCGACGCGCCGAAGGTCCTGGAGGGCTTCGGTCTCGGCGCGGCACTGATCGCCATGTTCATGCGTGTCGGCGGCGGCATCTTCACCAAGGCCGCCGACGTCGGCGCCGACCTGGTCGGCAAGGTCGAGCAGGGCATTCCGGAGGACGACCCGCGCAATGCCGCGACCATCGCCGACAACGTCGGCGACAACGTCGGCGACTGCGCCGGTATGGCCGCGGACCTCTTCGAGTCGTACGCCGTCACGCTCGTCGCCGCGCTGATCCTCGGCAAGGTGGCGTTCGGCGACTCCGGGCTCGCGTTCCCGCTGATCGTGCCCGCGATCGGCGTACTCACCGCGATGATCGGCATCTTCGCGGTGGCGCCCCGGCGCTCCGACCGCAGCGGCATGTCCGCGATCAACCGTGGTTTCTTCATCTCCGCGGCGATCTCGCTCGTGCTGGTCGCCCTGGCCGTCTACATCTACCTCCCGGGGACCTACGCCGAACTGGAAGGTGTCACGGACGCGGCGATCAAGGCCAAGGACGGCGATCCGCGGATCCTCGCGGTCGTCGCCGTCGCGATCGGCATCCTGCTGGCCGCTCTGATCCAGCAGTTGACCGGCTACTTCACCGAGACAACCCGCCGTCCCGTGCGGGACATCGGCAAGAGTTCGCTGACCGGCGCGGCCACCGTCGTCCTCGCCGGCATCTCCATCGGTCTCGAATCGGCCGTCTACACCGCCCTGTTGATCGGCCTCGGCGTGTACGGGGCGTTCCTGCTGGGTGGTACGTCGATCATGCTGGCGCTGTTCGCGGTGGCGCTCGCCGGAACCGGCCTGCTCACCACGGTCGGTGTCATCGTCGCGATGGACACCTTCGGTCCCGTCTCCGACAACGCGCAGGGCATCGCCGAGATGTCCGGCGATGTCGAGGGCGCGGGCGCACAGGTGCTCACCGACCTGGACGCCGTCGGCAACACCACCAAGGCCATCACCAAGGGCATCGCCATCGCCACCGCCGTCCTCGCGGCCTCGGCTCTCTTCGGCTCGTACCGTGACGCGATCACCACGGCGGCGAGCGACGTGGGTGAGAAGGTCTCCGGCCCCGGCGCGCCGATGAACCTGATGATGGACATCTCGCAACCCAACAACCTGGTGGGTCTCATCGCGGGCGCCGCGGTCGTCTTCCTCTTCTCGGGGCTGGCGATCAACGCGGTGTCGCGGTCCGCCGGAGCGGTGGTCTACGAGGTGCGGCGGCAGTTCCGCGAGCATCCCGGGATCATGGATTACTCCGAGAAGCCCGAGTACGGGCGCGTCGTCGACATCTGCACCAAGGACGCGCTTCGCGAACTGGCCACACCAGGCCTGCTCGCGGTGCTCACGCCGATCGCGATCGGGTTCACGCTCGGTGTCGGCGCGCTCGGCTCGTTCCTCGCGGGCGCCATCGGCACCGGCACGCTGATGGCCGTCTTCCTCGCCAACTCCGGTGGCGCGTGGGACAACGCCAAGAAACTCGTCGAGGACGGCCATCATGGCGGCAAGGGCAGCGAGGCCCACGCCGCGACGGTGATCGGTGACACGGTCGGTGACCCCTTCAAGGACACGGCGGGCCCCGCGATCAACCCGCTGCTGAAGGTCATGAACCTGGTGTCGCTCCTGATCGCTCCGGCGATCGTCAAGTTCTCGTACGGCGACGACAAGAGTGTCGGTGTACGGGTGTTCATCGCCGTTTTCGCGATCCTCGTGATCGTGGGTGCCGTGTACATCTCCAAGCGGCGCGGGATCGTCATGGGAGATGAGGAAGGCAACGACGAAGGGGTCGCCAAGTCGGCCGATCCGGCGGTGGTTTCCTAGCTCACAGGTTCTGCGCCTGATGCGGTACGGACTTTCCGTGCCTGGTCAGCGAAGGGGCCAACGGGCGGGTGGACGGCGCGTGTTGACGCGCTGTGCGCCCGCCCTGTGTGTGTTCACACCCTCGTCGTGAGCCTTCTCTCGCTTGGTGCAAATGGCTTTAATAGGTGTCTTAGCGGACATTCGACATATGGATGTCGCCCACATGGCGTGTATGTTCCGGGGCCGAGAGCCATGGAAGGGACCAAACCGGTGAACAAGAAGCTCGCGGCCGCACTGTCCGGCGGTGCGGTACTGGTACTCGCGCTGTCGGGATGCAGCAGCAGCGACGACAACGGCAACGACAAGCTGGACTCCTGGGCCAAGCAAGTCTGTGACGCGGTGAAGCCGCAGGCGCAGAAGATCGAGGCCGCGAACGCCGCGATCCAGAAGCAGACCTCGGACAACAGCACGCCGGGAGCCGTTCAGGACACAGACGCACAGGCCTTCCAGGACATGTCCGACGCCTACAAGGCGATCGGCAGCGCCGTCGACAACGCGGGAGCGCCGGACGTCGACGGCGGGAAGGCGAAGCAGACCAACGCGGTCAAGGAACTCAACGACATCTCCTCGTCGTACGCCGCCCTGAAGGCGCAGGTCGACAAGCTCGACACCAAGGACCAGGCCAAGTTCGCCGACGGCCTCAAGGACATCGCGACCCAGCTCGACAAGCTGAGCCAGAGCGGGAACGACGCCCTGAAGAAGCTGGAGGAGGGCGACGTGGGCAAGGCGATGGCCCAGCAGGCGAGCTGCAAGTCGGCTTCCGGGTCCCCGGCGGCCACCAACGGCTGAGTCTCCGGAGGGGCCCGCGACGGTGACCGAGGGGGAGTCTCCGGCTGCCGAAGGGGAGCCCTGAGGAGAAGTCCCTTGGGCGGCGATCGTCCGTTCGACCGAATGAGAGCCCGGCGCGCCCGCGTGCCGGGCTCTCGACGCGCGCTGTCCACAGGTGATGCTCTCTGTCCACAGGACGAAGGCCACAGGTGATGCTCTCTGTCCACAGGTGTGGGTGCCGGTGGGCGATAGCGGACACAATGGGAGGCGTGAGTCACACCAGCCTGTCACCGTTGCCCTCGTCCGATCGCGCCGATGTCGCCGCTCGGCTGCGGAGCGCCCTGCTCGGCGGCTCCTTCACCGCCGACGGACTCCTCGATCTGCTCGGCGCCCCCGCCTACACGGCGCTGGCGCGCAGTGAGACCGTGCCCGCCCTCCGGGCGACCCGTGGGGACACACCGCTGGAGACGCTCGTACGGCTGTTCCTGCTGCAGCAGCCCGTGCCGCACGCGCGTGTGGTGGACGTGCTGCCCGTCGAGGACGCCCTGGAGAGCGGCTGGCTGACCCGGACGGGCGGGGGCGAGGTCGCGGCGACCGTCGACATCCGGCCCTACGGCGGGCCCGGCGGCGAGGACTGGTTCATCGTGTCCGACCTCGGATGTGCCGTCGGCGGCGCCGGCGGCATCGGCAGCCGGGAGGAAGGTGTCGTCCTGGGCGTGGGAGGCGCCTCCACGACCCTCGCCGGCATCACCGTGCGCACGCCCGTCGACTCCGCGCTCGACCTCGGCACCGGCTCCGGAATCCAGGCCCTGCACGTCGCGCAGCACGCCACGCGCGTGACCGCGACCGACCTGAACCCCCGCGCGCTGCACATCACGGCGCTCACCCTGGCACTCTCCGGCGCTCCGGCCGCCGACCTGCGCGAGGGCTCCCTCTTCGAGCCCGTTCACGCCGACGAGACGTTCGACCTGATCGTCTCGAACCCGCCCTTCGTGATCTCGCCGGGCGCCCGGCTGACGTACCGCGACGGTGGAATGGGCGGGGACGATCTGTGCCGCACGCTCGTTCAGCAGTCGGGGGACCGGCTGAGCGAAGGGGGGTACGCCCAGTTCCTGGCCAACTGGCAGCACGTGGAGGGCGAGGACTGGCAGGACCGGCTGCGCTCCTGGGTGCCGCGCGGCTGCGACGCCTGGATCGTGCAGCGCGAGGTGCAGGACGTCACGCAGTACGCGGAGTTGTGGCTGCGCGACGCGGGTGACCACCGTGCCGACCCGGCCGAATACCAGGCGCGTTACGACGCATGGCTCGACGAGTTCGAGGCGCGCAAGGTGAAGGCCGTCGGCTTCGGATGGATCACGCTGCGCAGGACAGCGGCCGCCGAGCCCTCGATCACGGTCGAGGAATGGCCGCACTCGGTCGAGCAGCCGCTCGGCGAGGCCGTGCGCGCACACTTCGACCGGCTCGACTATCTACGGCAACACGACGACGCGGGCCTGCTCGCCGGTCACTTCAAGCTGGTGGCGGAGGTCGTGCAGGAGCAGGTCGGACTGCCCGGCGCCGAGGACCCGGAGCATGTGGTCCTGCGTCAGCACCGCGGAATGCGCCGGGCCACCAAGGTGGACACGGTCGGTGCGGGCTTCGCCGGGGTGTGCGACGGCACGCTGAGCGCGGGGCGGATCCTCGACGCCATCGCCCAACTGGTCGGCGAGGACCCGGTGTTGCTTCGCGACCGGACACCCTCGCAGATCCGCCTGCTGGTGGAGCAGGGGTTCCTGGAGCCGGTGGAGTAGGTGACGGGGGCTGTGGGGCGGGGGCTCGAGTTGGGCTGGAGTTGGGGTGGTGGCCAGGGTTGGGGGTCGGGCTTGGGCTGAACCTGGGTTGAGGCTTGGGCTTGGGCTGAACCTGGGCTGGGCTGAACCTGGGCCCGGGATGGGCTGGGCCCGGGATGGGCCTGGGCCTGCGCTGGGTTGGGGCTTGGGCTGAACCTGAACCTGGGCCTGGCCTGGCCTGGGTTGGGGGGCGTGGCCGGAGGCTTGCGGCCCGGTCCTGCAGCCTTGCGGCTTGCGGCCGGGTCCTGCAGTTTCGCGGCCGGTGGCCTGAAGTTCCCCCCGCGAACTGGACAGCGGGTGTTTACGCTGCCGGGACGAGGTTCTGCCTGAGCAGGGATCTCGTTTCGAGCGGGGTGACGTAGC
>NZ_JBSFYW010000013.1:0-168536 GCF_053599975.1 Streptomyces sp. NPDC005141
CCACAGGGGGTCCAGCGCCCTGGTCAACGCGGGCAGTTCGCTCAGCAGATCCCGCGAGCGGGGCCACCAGGCACCGTCCAGGAGTCCGCGGGAGGCCGGGCGATAGACCTGCTTGGCGTTGCTCCCGAGCCGCGGCCCGGTGATGAACGTCTTGCGGTCGCTCAGGGAGTTGTTGGAGACCAGATAGGTCCGGCCGCTGTGGCTCATGAACCAGGGGCCGCCCGAGGCACCGCCGTTCATGGTGCAGCCGATCATGAACTGGGCGGGGACGTTCTTCGCGAGCACGAAGCGCTTGCTGGCGCCGTGGCAGTCGTACATCTTCGAACCGTCGTAGGGCGATTCGGCGGGGTAGCCGCGGACCTTCATGGTCTTGACCTTGTTGGCGGCCGGGGCACCGAACCACACCGGCAGGGCCGAACCGAGCTGTTCCTGGAGGGACTTGCTTCCGCGCTCGGGCTTGACGTGGAGCACGGCGTAGTCGTAGCCGGAGGCCGCGTTGCCCTGGTGCGATCCGCCCTTGATCCACTGGCCGGAGGTGGTGGCCCAGTTGGCCCACCAGATGCCGTACGGGGAGACGGCCTTGGCGCGCGGGTCGGTGATCTGACGGTTGCTCAGCTTCCCGCCGTTGTTGTACGAGGGGACGAAGGCGATGTTGCGGTACCAGCCGCCGCCCTTGCCGGCGTGCACGCAGTGGCCCGCGGTCCACACGAGGTTGGACTTGCCGGGGTGCGCCGGGTCGGTGACCACGGCGGCCGAGCAGACCATGTTGCCCTCGGGCGAGGAGAAGAACAGCTTGCCGACGGGCGGCGCGTAGTGGTGGTAGGTCGCCTTGACCTTGGCGGCGACCTGCTTCTTCACCGTGCCGTCGGGCAGGTAGGAGGTGGCGCCGCTGCCCGAGCCGGAACTGGTGCTGCCCGCCTGGGCGACCGGGATCCGGGCCTTCGCCGCGGCCATCTTCTCCGGCGACCAGAAGTCCTTGATGTACGGGTTGGCGAAGTCCTCCGCCTTGGACGCCCAGTCGCCGTAGTCCTTCCACCCCCCGTTCTTCCACTTGTCCAGGGCATCGCCGCTGAGGTCGGTGGGAATGCCGGCGGGCAGCTTGTAGCCGCCGACCGTGGTGGAGCCGTCGTCGTCCTGACCGGTGTCGACACCCTTGTCGGGCTGGGCGGACGACGAGGGCCGGGCGGCGGCCCCTTCGTCGTCCTTCTCGCTGTCACAGGCCGTGCTGGTGATCATGACCGCCGCGATCACGGCCGCGGCGGTCGCGAGCGTGCGGCTGCGTATGGATGGCATGGAGCCTTGTCCCCCTGATGCTGCTGTACTGCGGCGCCTCTCGTACCGGCCCGCACGTCTGTGTGATTGTCATGCCCCGGCCGATCGGGGCATCCCCAATATGCACGCACGAGGGCGGGCGGCGATCGCCACGTGACTCTCACAGCACAACAACTACCTGGCGGAGATGGATCCGTGACCTGCCGGACCGCTCCCTCCGGGCCGGACGGCCGGACGACCGGCCGACGGGACGACCGGCCGGACGACACCCCCTACGCGTCGAGGGCGGCCCGCCACTCCCGTACCACCTCCGCCGAGACCGGCCCCGTCCAGCCTTCCGGACGCGCGGCACCGCCGATGTGGAAGGCGTCGAGACCCGCGGCGCGCAGCCGCGGCACATGGTCGAGGCGCAGGCCGCCGCCGACCATGATCCTCGGCTCGTATCCCGGTTCGCCGCGGCGGGCGGCCTCGGTCACGAGGGTGGAGAGCCCGTCGTCGACGCCCGCCGGCGACCCGGCGGTCAGATAGGCGTCGAGGCCCGGCAGGTCCGCGAGTTGCTTGCGCAGGGCGTCACGGTCGGCGGCACGGTCGATCGCGCGGTGGAACGTCCAGCGGCAGCCGCCGAGTTCGGCGACGATCCGCTCCACGACGGCCAGGTCGGGGCTTCCGTCCTCGCCGAGGAAGCCGAGCACGAACTCGTCCGCGCCCGCGGCCCGCATCTCGCCCGCGGTCCGCACGAGCGCGTCGACGCCCTCCGCGCCTCCCGCCGCGAAGCCGTCCGAGAGGCGCAGCATCACGCGCAGCGCGATGTCGACGGAGGCGCGGATCCCGGCGAAGGTCTCCGCCGACGGGGTCAGCCCGTCGGCGGCCATGTCGGTGACCAGCTCCAGCCGGTCCGCACCGCCGGCCTGGGCGGCGACCGCGTCCTCCACGCCGAGGGCGATCACCTCCAGGACTGCGCTCTTCCGCTCGCTCATCGGACCTCTTCCCTTGGGCGGCTACAGGTCTAGTCCAATCCAAGAGTACGCGCGCGGGAGCGGCGGCGCGAGAAGATCACGACGGGTGGAGGGACCGTCGAGGGTTTTCCCCCGCGGCCCCTCCCCCACCCCCGCCGTTCATCCGAACAGATTCAGCTCTTCCTCTTCCGCGCCCACCAGCTCGTACTCCGTCGCGCCCGCGACCTGCCGTCCCGAGTAGAGCCGTACGAGGGTCGCGGCGCCGCCGATGTAGCGGGCCGGCGGCCGGTCGCCGGGGACACCGCCCAGGCGCAGGGGGTCGTCCAGGTCGTCGAGGTCCGCGTGCAGCGGCACATGGCCGCGTTCGCGGCTGACGCGGACCAGGAGCGTGAGGGCGTGCGCAAGTCCCGCGCCCTCGTAGGCGCCCGCTTCCCCGAACGCCTCGCGCACATCCCCGGCATGGACCCACTCGCCGAGCGCGACAGCGTCGAGGACACCGCCGGCCCGGGCGATCGCCGGCCCCGCCTCGGTCATCCCGCGCTCCAGCTCGTCGATGACCCGCGCCGTCGGCCAGTCGCCGCGCTCGGCGATGTCGCGGTCGTTGGCCTCGGGGCTGAACACCCCGGGTTCGAAACGGCTCTCGACGACCCGCATCAGCACGGCCGAGCAGTGCGCCAGTAGCTCCCGCACCGTCCACGCCGGACACCCGGCCGTCGGACGAGCGAAGTCGTCCTCCGGTCTGGCGCGCAGCAGCGGGATCAGCGCGTCGCGCTCGGTGCGCAGGAGCAGACCGGGCAGTTCCGGGTCCCGTACATCGTGTGCGTCTCCAGGAATCATGACCCCACCGTATGAAGAGGTCGGCCGCGCGGCGAGGACAATGGCGGCATGGCAGCAGAGAGCAACCGCCACCCGGCCCATGAGGACCTGGCGAAGCGCTGGGCGGACACCGTCCGGGCCGCCCGTGGCGGCGAGGACGGGTCCGGCCCCCCGCCGCTCCCGTACGCGGTGAACCTCCTGGACCGCTGGGCCGAGCCCCGGCGCCGGTACCACACCACCGATCACCTCCTCGCGGTCCTCGACCGCGTCGACGTGCTGGAGGCGCACGGGGAGCGTGCCGAGGACCCGGCCGCCGTGCGCCTGGCGGCCTGGTTCCACGACGCCGTGTACCTCCCGGACCGTTCGGAGAACGAGGAGCGCTCCGCCCGTCTCGCCGAACGCGCCCTGGCCGAGCTGGGCGTCGGCGCGGCCCGCACGGCCGAGGTCGCCCGGCTCGTCCGGCTCACCGTCTCCCACGACCCCGCCGACGACGACACGAACGGCGCCGTCCTGTGCGACGCCGACCTGGCGATCCTGGCGTCGCCCCCGGCCGGGTACGCCGCCTACACCGCCGCCGTCCGCGAGGAGTACGCCTTCGTCCCCGACGAAGCCTTCCGCGCGGGCCGGGCGGCCGTACTGCGCCAGCTCCTCGACCTGCCGAGGCTGTTCAGGACGCCGTACGGGGAACGCGTATGGGCAGGACCGGCCCGCCGGAACATGGGGGACGAGCTCGCGGCTCTGACACAAGCATGACCGCCGCCGACGAGCGTCGGCCCGGGGGCGCACGGGAAATCGGGTTCGACGGCGGGCCCCGGAACACGTACGAAGGAGACATGGCCCCGAGTCCCGGACCCCTGAGGCCGGACATACCCGCGACCGCCTCCGCCGACGACCGACCCCGGATGCCCCTGTCCGTCTACATCCTCGCCCTCTCCGTCTTCGCCCTCGGCACCAGCGAGTTCATGCTGTCCGGGCTGCTGCCGCCCATCGCCGACGACATGGGCGTGACGATCCCGCGGGCGGGCCTGCTGATCTCGGCGTTCGCGATCGGCATGGTCGTCGGTGCGCCGCTGCTCGCCGTGGCGACGCTCCGCCTGCCGAGGCGGACCACCCTCGTCGCCCTGATCGCGGTCTTCGGGCTCGGCCAGGTGGCCGGAGCCCTCGCGCCCGGGTACGCCGTGCTCTTCGCGTCACGTGTCGTCAGCGCCTTCGCCTGCGCGGGCTTCTGGGCGGTCGGAGCTGCCGTGGCCATCGCGATGGTGCCGGTGACCTCGCGGGCCCGGGCGCTGGCCGTGATGATCGGCGGCCTGTCGATCGCGAACGTGCTGGGCGTGCCCGCCGGTGCCTTCCTCGGCGAAGGGCTCGGCTGGCGGTCCGCGTTCTGGGCCGTCGGGGCGGCGTCCGCGGTCGCGCTCGTCGGCATCGTGACCCTCGTCCCGCCCATCCCGCCCCCGGACGAGCGGCCGCGGCTCGGCAGGGAACTGCTCATCTACCGTGACCGGCAGGTCTGGCTGTCCATCGGCACGATCGCGCTCGCCGCGGGCGGCGTCTTCTGCGCGTTCAGCTATCTCGCCCCGCTGCTCACCGATGTCGCCCACCTCGACGACGGCTGGGTCCCGACCGTGCTGGCGCTGTTCGGCGCGGGCGCGCTCATCGGGACGGCCATCGGCGGGCGGTTCGCCGACGCTCACCTCTTCGGGGTGCTGATCACCGGCATGGCGGCGGACACCGTCATCCTCGTCGCGTTCGCCTTCCTCGGGCGGTACGCCGTCGCGGCCGTCCTGCTCTCCTTCCTGCTCGGGGTCGCCTGCTTCTGCACCGCCCCGGCCCTGAACGCCCGGATGTTCAACGTCGCCGCGGCCGCCCCCACGCTGGCCGGAGCCACCACCACCGCCGCCTTCAACCTGGGCAACACCGCCGGTCCCTGGCTCGGCGGCGCCGTCATCGACGCGGGGCTCGGCTACACGGCCACCGCCTGGGCGGGCGCGGTGCTGACGGCCGCGGCCATCGGCCTGGCCGTCGTCTCGCTGCGACTGCACCGGCGTACGCCGGGCTCGCGGGTCGTGAGCAAGGCGGGCGCGGCGAACAATCCCGTACGTTCCCAAGCGTGATCCGTCCTATTCTCGGCCGCATGGGAGACATGGGTGGGGACCAGGTGGAAGAGGCCGTGGCGGACTGTGCCGCGCTGCTCCGGCCGGCGGCCGGCCGGGACTGGGACGGTGTCCGGGCGGGACGGCTGGAGTGGAACTGCCGGCGGACCGCCGAGCACATCGCCGGTGATCTCATCGCGTACGCGGGGCAGTTGGCCGGACGCGCCGGCACGGCGTACGTCCCGTTCGAGATCGCGCTGGACGAAGGCACCGGCAACGCGGGGGTCGTCGACGTGATCGAGGCGACCGGCGGGCTGCTCGCCGCCGCCGTCCGGACGACGCCGCGCGAGGTGCGCGCCTTCCACCCGTACCCGTTCCGCAGCGCGAACCGCGAGGGCTTCGCCGCGATGGGGGTCGCGGAGGTCCTGTTGCACACCCACGACATCGCCGAGGGACTCGGCCTGCCGTACCGGCCGCCGGCCGAGCTGTGCACCTGGGTCCTGACCCGGATCTTCCCCCACGTCCGGCCCGAGCCCGACGCCCCGTGGAGCACGCTCCTGTGGGCCACCGGGCGCGGTGAACTGCCCGGCCGCGCCCCGCTCACCGAGTGGCGCTGGAGCAACAACCTGGTGATCGACACCGAGCGGCTCACGCTCCAGGGGGTCACCCCGGCCGCCGCCGCCGATCTGCGGGCGGGCGGCACCGGCGGCTTCGAGTGGATCGAGGGCGGCCCGTTCGAGGGCACACGGGACGCCGCCGGAATGATCGTCAGCGCGTACGAGCAGGGCGTGCACCGGCCGGAGTGGGGCATGTTCGTCCTCGTACGGCGCGGGGACGGGCGGGCGGTCGGCGGGATGGGCTTCCACGGCGTGCCCGACGAGGAGGGTCGCGCCGAGGTCGGCTACGACCTCGCGGAGAACGCCCGCGGCCACGGCTACGCGACCGAGGCCCTGCGCGCCCTCTCCGATCGTGCCCTCGCCCGCGACGACGTCAAGCTCCTGTTCGCCGCCATCGACCGGGACAACGCCCCGTCCCAGCGCGTGATCGCCCGGTCCGGTTTCACCCGCGTGAGCGCGGACCTGGAGCAGGTCGCCCACGAACTGCACGGCCTGGAGAGGTCGTTGCGGCTGTACGCCCGTGAGAGTTGAGCACCCCGCGAGAGCTGAGCACCCCGTGCGGGCTGAGCGCGCGTGGTCAGCCCGCGCGCTTGCGACGGCGCAGCCCCGCCCCGTGCAGCAGCCGTACGACCTCGCGGCTGCTGACCTCCACCGCCCCCGCGGCGACCGCGTCGGTGTAGCGGTGCGAGGGGATGTCGTAGTGGTCGCGCTCGAAGGCACGCGGGGGTGCGCCCAGCTCCTCGGCGAACGCGTGCAGTTCGTCGTAGGAGACATCGCTGATCAGGTGCGACCACACACGGCCGTGCCCCGGCCAGGCGGGGGGATCGATGTAGACGGTCACGAGGGCGGGTTTCCGCCGGTCGCCGCGCTCAGGGAGCCCACCGAGGCGACCTTCACTCCCGCCTGGTGGCAGACCCAGTGCGGGTCGGGGCCCAACTCGGGCTCGACGTCGAGGGCGTGCGGGTCGCCGCTGCCGCACACCGGACAGAGCGGCCACCGCCCGTGGCGCTCCATCAGCGCGTCCTGTACGTCCTGGGCGACGAGCCCGGCGACGAATCCGACGCCCTCCGGCCACTGCTCGACCCACCAGCGGCGCTGCACCACCGAGTCCTCGACGAGGGAGACGACATCCGCCTCGGCCACCTGGCCCGCGATCAGGTCGGCGAGCACACGGGCACGCGCCGCGTGCAACGCCTGCTCCAGGGGGCTGAGGGGGTTGCCGGTGGGGTCCATGTCCCCATTGTGCGCACCCTTGACCGTATGCCCCAAAGGAAAATATCTTTCAGTATGTGACCCATGACGTGAAGGAAATTTTCGCGGGCGAGGCGCCCCCCGCCCCCGCCGCCCTCGCGGCCAAGGTGCGGACCCTCGCTCCCTCGATGACGCGCTCCATGCAGCGGGTCGCCGAGGCCGTCGCCGGCGACCCGGCCGGCTGCGCGGCCCTCACGGTCACCGGCCTCGCCGAACTCACCGGCACCAGCGAGGCCACGGTCGTGCGGACGGCCCGGCTCCTCGGCTATCCCGGATACCGCGACCTGCGCCTCGCGCTCGCCGGGCTCGCCGCCCAGCAGCAGTCGGGGCGGGCCCCCGCCGTCACCGCCGACATCGCGGTCGACGACCCCATCGCCGACGTCGTGGCGAAGCTCGCGTACGACGAGCAGCAGACCCTCGCCGACACCGCCGCCGCACTCGACACGGTCCAGCTCGGCGCCGCCGTCTCCGCCATAGCGACCGCCCGCCGCATCGACATCTACGGCGTCGGCGCGTCCGGTCTGGTCGCCCAGGACCTCCTGCAGAAGCTCATGCGGATCGGGCTCATAGCCCACGCGCACAGCGACCCGCACCTCGCGGTGACCAACGCGGTGCAGCTGCGCGCCAAGGACGTGGCGATAGCCATCACGCACTCCGGCTCGACCGGCGACGTCATCGAACCCTTGCGGGTCGCCTTCGAGCACGGGGCGACGACGGTGGCGATCACCGGCCGACCCGGCGGACCGGTCGCGCAGTACGCCGACCACATCCTCACCACCTCGACCGCCCGCGAGAGCGAGCTGCGCCCGGCGGCCATGTCGTCGCGCACCAGTCAGCTGCTGGTGGTGGACTGTCTGTTCGTGGGGGTCGCCCAGCGCACCTACGAGACGGCGGCACCGGCGCTGTCCGCCTCGTACGAGGCCCTGGCGCACCGCCACTCCCCTCGCAGCGGCCGATAGCCGAGGCACACGACAGACCAGGGGACTTGATTCAGCGGGGAGACCGCGGTCCGCGGGTGGCTGGTCGCGCCCGCGCGGCGGTGCCGCACGTCGTCCCGGCCCGCGCCCCGCCCCCGGGGCGCGGTAACACCTCACCGGAAAGAGCCGCTCCGTCATGACCTCCATGTCCAACTACGGCGATCTTCGAGCAGAGTTGGAGACGCTGACCACCGAGGCCTTCCGCCCTGAACTGTCCGGGATCGACCGGTTGCCCACGCTGGAGATCGCGAAGCTCATGAACGGGGAGGACGCGACGGTGCCGACGGCCGTCGCCGCGCAGCTCCCGCTCATCGCCGCCGCGATCGACGACATCGCGGAGCGCATGTCCCGCGGCGGGCGCCTCATCTACGCGGGCGCGGGCACCGCGGGCCGCCTCGGCGTCCTGGACGCCTCCGAATGCCCGCCCACCTTCAACACCGACCCCTCCCAGGTCGTGGGGGTGATCGCGGGCGGCCCGACCGCCATGGTCACCTCGATCGAGGGCGCCGAGGACTCCCGGGAGCTGGCGGCGGCCGACCTGGACGCGCTCGCGCTGACGGCCGACGACACGGTGGTCGGCGTCTCCGCCTCGGGCCGCACCCCGTACGCCGTCGGCGCGGTCGAGCACGCCCGGGAGCGCGGCGCGCTGACGATCGGCCTGTCCTGCAACGCGCACAGCCCGCTCGCGTCCGCCGCCGACCACGGCATCGAGGTCGTGGTCGGCCCCGAACTGCTCACCGGCTCCACCCGCCTGAAGTCCGGCACGGCGCAGAAGCTCGTCCTGAACATGCTCTCGACGATCACGATGATCCGCCTCGGCAAGACGTACGGGAACCTGATGGTCGACGTACGCGCCTCGAACGAGAAGCTGCGGGCCCGCTCCCGCCGGATCGTCGCGCTCGCCACCGGCGCCTCCGACGAGGAGATCGAGCGCGCGCTGGCCGCCACGGACGGCGAGGTGAAGAACGCCATCCTGACGATCCTCGGCGATGTGGACGGCCCGACGGCCGCCCGCCTTCTGGAGGAGTCCGAGGGCCATCTGCGCGCCGCGCTGGCGGCGGCGGCCCGCTGACCAGCACGCTCGGGGAGTGCGCACACCGGACTCCCTCACAGCAGCGGCGATCCTCCCCCTCGTGGGCGGCCCCGCGAACGTCCTGACCGTCGCCCACTGCATGACCCGGCTCCGGCTGGGTCTGCGGGACCGGAGCCTGGTGGACGAGGAGGGCCTGCGGGCCCTGCCCGCCGTCCTCGGCCTGGTCGCGGACGGCGGCGCCTACCAGATCGTGCTCGGCCCCGGCACGGTCGCCCGCGTCACGCCGGAGTTCGAGGCGCTGCTGACGACCACGGCCGACCGGCTCGCCCTGCGCGGCGCCGAGCTGAAGGCCGACCGGAGCCGGCGCAACGCCACCCCCCTCAAACTGCTCCTGCGGCGGATCGCGGACATCTTCGTGCCGCTGATCCCCGCCCTGATCGGCTGCGGGGTGATCGCGGGCCTCAACGGCCTGCTGATCAACCTCGGCCTGCTGACGGGCCTCACCCCCGCGCTGACCGCGATCGCCGCCGGGTTCATGGCGCTGATCGCCGTCTTCGTCGGCTACAACACGGCCAAGGAGTTCGGCGGCACGCCGATCCTGGGCGGCGCGGTGGCGTCGGTCGTCGTGTACGCGGGGGTCGCCAAGGTGACGGTCCTCGGCGTGACCCTCGCCCCGGGCCAGGGCGGCGTCCTCGGGGCCCTGGCCGCGGCCCTCCTCGGGACGTACGTGGAAAGGTGGTGCCGCCGCTGGGTCCCGCCGACCCTGGACGTCCTGCTCACCCCGACCCTCACTGTGCTGCTGACCGGCCTGGTGACGCTGTACGCCCTGATGTACGTGGCCGGTGAACTGTCCTCCGCCATCGGCACGGCCGCCGACCGGCTGCTCTCCACCACGGGTGCCTTCGCCGGGCTCGTCCTGGGCGCGCTGTTCCTGCCCCTGGTGATGCTGGGCCTGCACCAGGCCCTCATCCCCATCCACACCACGCTCATCGAGCAGCAGGGCTACACCGTCCTGCTGCCCGTCCTCGCCATGGCGGGCGCGGGCCAGGTCGGCGCCGCCCTGGCGGTGTACGTCCGGCTGCGCCACGACACCTCACTGCGTACGACGATCAGGTCGGCGCTCCCGGCCGGCCTCCTCGGCGTCGGCGAACCCCTGATCTACGGCGTCTCCCTCCCGCTCGGCCGCCCCTTCCTCACGGCGTGCGCGGGCGGAGCGGCGGGCGGCGCCTTCATCGGCTTCTTCTCGATGCTGGGCGACCAGGTGGGCTCGACGGCCATCGGCCCCTCCGGCTGGGCCCTGTTCCCGCTGCTGTCCGGCAACCGGGGCCTCGCCCTCACCGCGGCGATCTACGCGGGCGGCCTGCTCACGGGGTACGTCGTCGGATTCACGGCCACCTATTTCTTCGGCCTCGACAGCCGGTCACCGGCCCGTCCGGCGGAACGGGCCGCCGTGTAGCCGCACTGTCGGCGGCGCGTGCGAGGCTGGTGCCATGAACCACGCACAGCTGACCGCCCTCGGCCGCGCCCTGCGGCTGCTCGGGGAGCACGGCGACGCTCTGAACGCCGACACCCCCGACGCCAAGCTGCACGAGGTCAAGGCGGACCTGAAGCGGGCCCTGGACCTGCTCGACGAGACGGTGACGACGGCGGCGCCGACCACCCGCTGCTCCGAGCATCCGAACGGCCCGGTGGACGAGAGCGCCCCGGACCGCTGCCTGCTCTGCGAGACCCGCCGCCGCACCGCCCGCCGCACCGAGGTCAACGACGCGTACACGCACGGCCGGGCGCCCGCCCCGGACGAGCTCCCCGACCGGGCGATGTCCCGCTACGGCGTCCGCGGCGACCGTCCCCAGCCGCAGCAGCGCTGGCTCCCGGAAGTCTGGACCGGCCAGGAGTGGCACCTCTGCGGCACCCCCCGGCGCGACCGCCACGAAGCCGAGCGCTACCTCGCCGCCGAGCGCAGGACACCACGCCCCGGTATGGCCTACCGCCTCGTCCACGAGTTCACCGACTACGAGGTGCTCCGCATCTGGGGCACACCCGTCAAGGTCGACATCGAACCGATGGGGAATCTCTAGACGGGCCGGGGAGGGACCCCGGAGCGGGGCGCCCTCCCCGGCCAGGGTCACGGCAGGCGCCCCTCCGCGTTGAGCCGCCGCACCCGCGCCCGCAGCACCTCCCCCGGCGGTGCCTCCGCCAGGGCCTCGGGAGGACAGTCCCACTCGCGTCCGCCGCCTGGCGGCCGCAGTTGTACGTAGCCGCCCTCGTGCCCCATCACCTGGCCGAGCCGGCCGTCCCGCACGTCGATCGCGTACTCCTCGCTCACGCGTCGCCACCGCCGTCCCGCACATCGCGTCGGCGCAGCACCTCGGTCAGCCGCCGCGCGGTGCCCACGTTGCAGCGGCCGAGCGCGACCAGGGCGAACGGCTCTTCGCTCGCGCCGGTCACCGGATCGACCCGCAGGGACGGCAGCACCACACCGACCCCGGTCAGTGCCGCCCGCAGCTCCTCCACGATCTCCTCCGTCGGCCGTACCCGGTTGCCCGGCGTCATCTCCATCGCTCCGATCCCTCCACGCTGAGTGTTCGCTTTCACCACTCAGCGTGGCCATCACCCCTCTAACCTGGCCAGAGACGGCGCTCCAACAACCCGACCTGTGTGACAGGGAGTTGCCATGCCCGGACCGAAGGACCTCGATCCGTCCTCCTCGCCGCGCGCCATGATCGGTGCGGAGCTGCGGCACGCCCGCGAGAACGCCCGCCTCAGCCAGGCCGAGTTGGGCGAACCGCTCTTCGTCAGCGGTTCGTTCATCGGCCAACTGGAGTCCGGGACCCGCCGCCTGCACCTCGAATACGCCGTCCAGATAGACGAGATCCTGGGGACCAACGGGTTCTTCGAGCGCAACTGCAAGGCCCTGGCCAGGTCGAAGTACCCGGACCACTTCGCAGAGGCGGCGGAGGCGGAGGCGGTCGCTACGGCGATCAGGGAGTACTCGACGCTGCTGATCCCGGGACTGTTGCAAACCGAGAGGTATGCGGAAGCAGTCTTTCGCGCGTACACGCCGACAGCGCCCGATGCTGAGATCGCCGCACTCGTGGCCGCACGCTTGGAGCGTGCGCAGCTCATCGACGATCCAACAACGCCGTTGTTGTGGGTGGTTGTGGACGAGGCCGTGCTACGGCGACAGGTCGGGAGCGGTTCGGTAATGGCGGAAGCTCTCCGACACGTGACGGGGCTGGCCAAGGCACACCGAATCATCGTGCAGGTGCTGCCGTTCGACACGGGGGCTCACGCGTCGATGCACGGATCTCTAAAGCTCATGGAGTTCGATGACGCGCCCCCGCTGTCCTTCGTGGATGCGCCGAGCATGGGGAAGCTGCTGGACGACCCGGCAACTGTCACCCGCCACGTCCTCACGTTCAACCTCCTCCAGGCGTCGGCGCTTTCCCCGCACGATTCCCTGGCTCTGATCGAATCCGTGGCGGAGGATTGCGAGCATGGAGAACAAGGCCCATGAGCACGATCTGAGCGCCGCAGCTTGGTACAAGTCCAGCTACAGCGGCGGGGACGGCGGCAACTGCCTGGAGGTCGCACGCTGGCGCAAGTCAACGCACAGCGGAGCAAGCGGCGGCGACTGCCTGGAGGTCGCCCCCGGCCACCCCACCCTCGTCCCCGTCCGGGACTCCAAGAACCTCGGTCCCTCGATCACCTTCGGGGCCGCCGCCTGGACCGCCTTCGTCGGCCATCTCCGCACCACCGGCTGACCGGCGCGGCGCACAAAGAAGGGGCGGCGCCCGCGTCACAGCGGCGCCGCCCCACAGGCAAGCTCGGGTCAGCTCAGCGAGCGCAGTGCCGCCGCGTCGTACGGGGCCAGCTCGTCGAAGCGGCCCGCGAGGACCTTGGCCGCCCACTCGGGGTCCTGAAGCAGCGCGCGGCCGATGGCGACGAGGTCGAACTCGTCGCGCTCCAGGCGGTCGAGGAGGTCGTCGATGCCCCGGACCGAGGAGCCTTCGCCCATGAAGGCCTTGATGAAGTCGCCGTCCAGGCCGACCGAGCCGACGGTGATGGAGGGCTTGCCCGTCAGCTTCTTCGTCCAGCCGGCGAGGTTCAGGTCGGAACCGTCGAACTCGGGCAGCCAGTAGCGGCGCGTGGAGGCGTGGAAGGCGTCCACTCCGGCCGCCGCCAGCGGGGCGAGGATCGCCTCCAGCTCTTCCGGGGTCTCGGCGAGGCGGGCCTCGTAGGCCTGCTGCTTCCACTGCGAGTAGCGGAAGAGAACGGGGAACTCCGGCGAGACGGAGTCGCGTACCGCCGCGACGATCTCCGCCGCGAACTTCGTACGGGCCACCGGGTCGCCGCCGTACGCGTCCTCGCGCCGGTTGGTGCCGGACCACAGGAACTGGTCGATCAAGTAGCCGTGGGCGCCGTGCAGTTCGACACCGTCGAAGCCGATGCGCTCCGCGTCCGCCGCGGCCTTCGCGAACGCCTCGATGACGTCGTCGAGGTCCTGCTGGGTCATCGCCCTGCCGGTGACCTCGGCGCCCTCGGAACCGATGCCGGAGGGGCCGACCGGCGGGGCGTCCGCGAACGGCGGCTCGCCCGCGCTGCGCACCATGCCGATGTGCCACAGCTGGGGCACGATCGTGCCGCCCGCCGCGTGGACGGCGTCGGCGACCTTCGCCCATCCGGCCAGCTGGTCCTCACCGTGGAAACGCGGCACCCGGTCGCTCTGTCCGGCCGAGTCGTGGCCGACGTACGTGCCCTCGGTCACGATGAGGCCCACGCCCGCGGCGGCGCGGCGGGAGTAGTAACCGACCACGTCCTCCCCCGGTACGCCGCCCGGCGAGAACTGCCGGGTCATCGGCGCCATCGCTATCCGGTTCGGGACGGTCAGTCCGTTCAGGGAAACGGGGCGGGAAAGGATCTCGGCTGCGCGGGACGCGGCGTCAGCGGTCACGTGGGGGCTCCTCGGCGAGGTGGTCGGTATGACGTCGTGCGGTCGGCGAGGCAGGAGATTCCGTGCGGTATGTGCACATGCATCGACTGCCTGTCCGGGTCAACCGCACCGCCGGGCGCGGCATTCCGCCGCTCCCGCACCTGCCGCTGTGATCCGGGCCACGTCCGCGGAAGGCGTCCGGCGCCACGGAGCCCTCGTGGCGCGGTGCCTGAAGCGCGGGAACACAAAAAAACGCCCGAGGGCGGCACCCTCCCTCGCGGGAAGGTGCCGCCCTCGGAACGTCAGGACGATGATCGACCGGGGTCGATCAGAAGTCCATGTCACCGCCCGGCATGCCGCCCGGAGCGCCGCCCGCAGCGGCCTTCTCCGGCTTGTCGGCGATGACGGCCTCGGTGGTGAGGAACAGCGCGGCGATGGAGGCGGCGTTCTGCAGAGCAGAGCGGGTCACCTTCGCCGGGTCGATGATGCCTTCGGCGATCATGTCGACGTACTCACCGGTCGCGGCGTTCAGGCCGTGGCCGACGGGCAGGTTGCGCACCTTCTCGACGATGACGCCACCCTCGAGACCACCGTTGACGGCGATCTGCTTGAGCGGGGCCTCCAGGGCGAGCTTCACGGCGTTGGCGCCGGTCGCCTCGTCACCCGTGAGCTCGAGCTTCTCGAAGACCGAGGAAGCCTGGAGCAGGGCCACGCCACCACCGGCGACGATGCCCTCCTCGACGGCCGCCTTCGCGTTGCGAACGGCGTCCTCGATGCGGTGCTTGCGCTCCTTGAGCTCGACCTCGGTGGCGGCACCGGCCTTGATGACGGCCACGCCGCCGGCCAGCTTCGCCAGACGCTCCTGGAGCTTCTCGCGGTCGTAGTCCGAGTCCGAGTTCTCGATCTCGGCACGGATCTGGTTCACACGGCCGGCGACCTGGTCGGCAGAGCCGGAGCCGTCGACGATCGTGGTCTCGTCCTTGGTGATGACGACCTTGCGGGCACGGCCCAGCAGGTCCAGACCCGCGTTCTCCAGCTTGAGGCCGACCTCCTCGGAGATGACCTCGCCGCCCGTGAGGATGGCGATGTCGCCGAGCATGGCCTTGCGGCGGTCACCGAAGCCCGGAGCCTTGACGGCGACGGACTTGAAGGTGCCACGGATCTTGTTGACGACCAGGGTCGACAGGGCCTCGCCCTCGACGTCCTCGGCGATGATCAGCAGCGGCTTGCCGCCCTGCATGACCTTCTCGAGGAGCGGGAGCAGGTCCTTGACGTTCGCGATCTTGGAGTTCGCGATCAGGATGTACGGGTCGTCGAGGACGGCCTCCATACGCTCCATGTCGGTGGCGAAGTACGCCGAGATGTAGCCCTTGTCGAAGCGCATACCCTCGGTGAGTTCCAGCTCCAGACCGAAGGTCTGGGACTCCTCGACGGTGATGACGCCTTCCTTGCCGACCTTGTCCATCGCCTCGGCGATGAGCTCGCCGATCTGGGTGTCGGCGGCGGAGATGGAGGCCGTGGAAGCGATCTGCTCCTTGGTCTCGACATCCTTGGCCTGCTCGAGCAGGGCACCGGAGACGGCCTCGACGGCCTTCTCGATACCGCGCTTGAGGGCCATCGGGTTGGCGCCGGCGGCGACGTTGCGCAGACCCTCGCGCACGAGCGCCTGGGCCAGCACGGTCGCCGTGGTCGTACCGTCGCCGGCGACGTCGTCCGTCTTCTTGGCGACTTCCTTGACCAGCTCGGCGCCGATCTTCTCGTACGGGTCCTCGAGCTCGATCTCCTTGGCGATGGAAACACCATCGTTGGTGATCGTGGGGGCGCCCCACTTCTTCTCGAGGACGACGTTACGGCCCTTGGGGCCGAGGGTGACCTTGACGGCGTCAGCGAGCTGGTTCATCCCGCGCTCGAGACCGCGCCGTGCCTCCTCGTTGAACGCGATGATCTTGGCCATGTGAAGTGGTCCTCCCGGACGGGGTGGATTGCTCCGGATCGTGCCCGCGCCCGCGACGGACGGCCTGCAAGCCTTGTGGTTCCTTGCCCCACAGGCCCGCGGGCCTCGCTGACCCGATCCAAGTTCTGTCACTCTCACTGGGAGAGTGCTAACGCCAATGATTAGCACTCGACCCCTGCGAGTGCAAGCGCCTCTCCTGAAAACGGGCCCCTGGCGGAGCGCACACGCGGCGCCCGCACGGGGCGCGCTCGCGGGCGCGCACAAGACTTGGCGAGACAGACAGGGGACCCCGGAAGACGGCCGGGGACGCACGAGGGGCCCGCATCCCTGGTGGGATGCGGGCCCCTCGGCGTGAGTGCGTCGGTGGCCGTTCGCGCCCGGATCAGACGGCGAGTTTGACCATGTCCGCCTGCGGACCCTTCTGGCCCTGCGAGATTTCGAACTCCACTCGCTGACCCTCTTCAAGGGTGCGGTAGCCGTCCATCTGAATCGCGCTGTAGTGCACGAAGACGTCCGCACCACCGTCGACCGCGATGAAGCCGTACCCCTTCTCCGCGTTGAACCACTTGACGGTGCCCTGAGCCATGCCTAACTCCCCTATTACTGGCCCTTGCACAGATCCACACTTCGCGGATCCGGGTCAGACCTCACCCCCCAACGGTTGGGGGTGTGCGCCGGAACGCGTCGACCGCGGCTGAATGTATCTGTCCAACTGCCGTCTGCAACAGGTCAATCGGACGAGAATTCTGGGCATGGCCGATCACGGATATGCGGAGAATGTGCAAGGATTCAGGGCAAGTCGGGCCCCGTAAATGCCATAAAAGGCTCAAAAAGGCGGGGTACTTTGGCTACTTCTTGTCGGATGCCGGGCGAGAACTCATATGCGTCCGGCATGAAACCAACATCGAAAGCGAAGCGACTTCCCCAACTGTAGCGCGCTCAACCATACAGAATTGCCCCCTCCGTTTCTCTCACGGAGGGGGCAATTCGATGAACTCAGCGTGTTCGGCATTACCGAGGGTAACGATCAGCCCCCGGCGACGGCCGGAATGATCGAGACGCCCACACCGTCCGGGGTCGCCGTCTCCAGGCCCTGCTCGAACCTGACGTCGTCGTCGTTGACGTACACGTTGACGAAGCGGCGCAGCTTGCCCTGGTCGTCCAGAACGCGCGCGGCGATGCCCGTGTGGTTCTTCTCCAGGTCGGCGATGACCTCGGCGAGGGTCGTGCCCTCGGCCGTCACCTCGGCGGCGCCCCCGGTGTAGGTGCGCAGGATGGTGGGGATGCGGACGTTGACGCTCATGATGCGAGGCCAGCCTCTCGGAAGGAGTCGAGGTTCGGGCGGATGGTCGCGGTCAGCCCGGTGTCCGAGGCCACCGCGTCCAGAGTC
This sequence comes from Streptomyces sp. NPDC005141, assembly GCF_053599975.1. Classification (NCBI taxonomy): domain Bacteria; kingdom Bacillati; phylum Actinomycetota; class Actinomycetes; order Kitasatosporales; family Streptomycetaceae; genus Streptomyces; species Streptomyces sp. NPDC005141. The sequence continues at coordinate 17,290 of NZ_JBSFYW010000013.1, forward strand.
TTGAGGCCGTCGCCGGTGTTCAGCACGACCGTGGTCAGGGTCGGGTCGAGGAGACCGTTCTCGATCAGCTTGCGGGTGACGCCGACGGTCACGCCGCCGGCCGTCTCCGCGAAGATGCCCTCGGTGCGTGCGAGCAGCTTGATCGCGTCGACGATCTGCTCGTCGTTCACGTCCTCCACGGCACCGCCGGTGCGCCGCGCGATGTCGAGCACGTACGGCCCGTCCGCGGGGTTGCCGATGGCGAGCGACTTGGCGATGGTGTCCGGCTTCTGCGGACGTACGACGTCGTGGCCGGCCTTGTAGGCGACGGACACCGGGGAGCAGCCCTCGGCCTGGGCGCCGAAGATCTTGTACGGCTTGTCCTCGACGAGCCCGAGCTTGATCAGCTCCTGCAGACCCTTGTCGATCTTCGTGAGCTGGGAGCCGGAGGCGATCGGCACGACCAGCTGGTCGGGGAGCCGCCAGCCGAGCTGCTCGCAGATCTCGTACGCCAGCGTCTTGGAGCCCTCGGCGTAGTACGGCCGCAGGTTGACGTTGACGAAGCCCCAGCCCTCGCCGGCCGGGTCACCGATCAGCTCGGAGCAGAAGCGGTTCACGTCGTCGTAGTTGCCCTGGATGCCGACGAGCTCGCCGCCGTAGACCGCGGCCATGACGACCTTGCCCTGCTCCAGGTCGTGCGGGATGAACACGCAGGAGCGGAAGCCGGCGCGGGCCGCCGCGGCGCCCACGGCACCGGCGAGGTTGCCCGTGGAGGAGCAGGAGAGGGTGGTGAAGCCGAAGACGCGGGCCGCTTCGATGGCCTGGGCGACGACGCGGTCCTTGAAGGAGTGCGTCGGGTTGCCGGAGTCGTCCTTGACGAAGAGCTTGCCGGCGTCGACGCCGAGCTCGCGGGCCAGATTGTCGGCCTGGACGAGCTTGGTCCAGCCGGGGTTGATGTTCGGCTTCTGCGCCACGTCCGCGGGGACGGGCAGGAGGGGCGCGTAGCGCCAGATGTTCGCGGGTCCCGCTTCGATGCGCTTGCGGAGTTCTTCGGTCTCGTAGGCCGAGAAGTCGTAGGCGATCTCCAGCGGGCCGAAACACTCCTCGCAGGCGAAGACCGGGCCGAGCGGGACGCGGTGTCCGCACTCGCGGCAGGAGAGCGCCGCTGCCGGGCCGAGGTCCACCGCTTCGGCGGAGTTCGTGGTACTTGCAACTGTCTGCGCAGCCATGGAGGCGAGGCCCTTTCCTCATCTTCCTCACGACGCACTTCGCCGTGAGACGGATTTGGCACCTTCCCGAGCCGGGAGCCTCGCGACGCGATCGACATCGATCGGTACGAGACCGGCTGGAGGGTTGCCGGGGCTTCATCGGGCCGTATCCCTCTGCCCCTCTGGATGAGCGGTATTTGATTGTTGAACTGTTGAACACGATACGCGGCGATGATCCAGGACATGCGATGGTCATCCGCGTTGTTCAAGACTGTAACCGAAGGCCAGGACAGTTGAGATAGTCGTCCGAACCGCGAGACGACGGCAATCCATCTGCCGCTGGCCGCAGCGGGCACGCTGATGAGAGCGTGTGATCAGACAGTGAGGAGCCGCAGACCGTGCTGAAAGACGTCGAAAGCTGGCTGAGCACACGCTCCTGGTCCCTGACCGACCGCCCGCTCCACAAGCTCATGGCCGCGAAACGCTCGACCGGGTCGACGGTCAGCGTCGTGCTGCCCGCGCTCAACGAGGAGGAGACGGTCGGCGAGATCGTCGCGATCATCCGCCACGACCTGATGCAGCAGGTGCCGCTCGTCGACGAGATCGTCGTCGTCGACTCGGGCTCGACCGACCGCACCTCCGCGGTCGCCGCGGCCGCGGGCGCGAGAGTCGTGCACCGCGACGACATCCTCCCGCGGATCCCCGCGGTGCCCGGCAAGGGCGAGGTGCTGTGGCGGTCGCTGCTCGTGACGAGCGGGGACATCGTCTGTTTCATCGACGCGGACCTCAGGGAGTTCTCGTCCGACTTCGTCATCGGAATCGTGGGCCCGCTGCTCACCGACCCCGGTGTCGATCTGGTCAAGGCCATGTACGACCGCCCCCTGGGCGGCGCCTCGGGACAGGGCGGCCGGGTCACCGAGCTGATGGCCCGCCCCCTGCTGAACATGCACTGGCCGCAGCTCGCGGGCTTCGTCCAGCCGCTCGGCGGCGAGTACGCGGCCCGTCGCTCCCTGCTCGAACAGCTCCCGTTCCCCGTCGGCTACGGCGTGGAACTGGGCATGCTCGTCGACGCCCTGCACCTGGTGGGCCTGGACGCCCTCGCCCAGGTCGACGTCGGTGTCCGCAAGCACCGCCACCAGGACGGCCAGGCCCTGGGCCGGATGGCCGCCGCGATCTACCGCACCGCCCAGCTCCGGCTGGCCCGCGGTCACCTGATCCGTCCCGCCCTCACCCAGTTCGAGCGCGGCCGGGACGGTTTCCAGCCGCGCACGTACTCGGTGGACACGGAGGAAAGGCCCCCGATGAGCGAAATCTCCGAGTACCAGCGGCGCAAAGCCGCGTAGACCAGCCCTCCCGGCCCGCGATCGCATACGGCCGAAGGGAACGTTTGAGCGTTTCGACACGGGGCTAGGTTTCGAGGCATGGCTTCAACGCACGGTGCCCACCGGATTCTGGTCGCGTCCAACCGCGGCCCGATCACCTACGAGGTACGGGAGGACGGTTCGCTGCACGCCCGGCGCGGCGGCGGCGGCCTCGTCTCGGGCCTCTCCGCGATCGGGCCCGACGCGGACGCCCTATGGGTGTGCTCGGCCCTCGGCGACGGCGACCGGGAGGCCGTCGCGCGCGGAGTCGGCGAGGACGGCGTGCGGATGCTGGCCATCGACGCCGAGGTGCACGCCGACGCCTACAACGGCATCGCCAACTCCGTGCTGTGGTTCGTCCACCACATGCTGTACCAGACCCCGCTGGAGCCGGTCTTCGACGCGGAGTTCCGGCGCCAGTGGGCCGCGTACCGGACCTACAACCGCGCCTTCGCCGAGGCGCTGGCCGAGGAGGCCTCCGAGGGAGCGGCGGTGCTGGTCCAGGACTACCACCTGTGTCTGGTGCCGGGGATGCTCCGCGAGCTGCGCCCCGACCTGCGCATCGGCCACTTCTCCCACACGCCGTGGGCGCCCGAGGACTACTTCCGGATGCTCCCCGACGACATCCGGGCGGAACTCGTGGGCGGCATGCTCGGCGCGGACCGGGTGGCGTTCCTGACCTGGCGATGGGCGACGGCCTTCATGCGCTGCGCGGAGGAAGCCGACCCCGAGCGCTACGCCGCGACCTGGCCCTCGGGCGCCCCCCGGGCGATCGAGCACCTGGACGGCGCCCGGCCGCCCGTGCGCGAGACCCTCGTCGGCGTGCACGGCCTCGGCGCGGACGCCGAGTTCCTGCGCGAACGCTCCCACCGGGAGGACGTCGAGGAACGGATGGCCGCGCTGCGCACGGAGATCGGCGAGGGCCGCAGGACCGTCGTGCGCGTCGACCGGACCGAGCTGTCCAAGAACATCGTGCGGGGACTGCTGGCGTACCGGCAGCTGCTCGACGACCACCCGGAGTGGCGCGAGCGGGTGGTCCATGTGGCCTTCGCCTACCCGTCACGGCAGGACCTCGCGGTGTACCGGGAGTACACGGCCGAGGTGCAGCGTGTGGCCGACGAGATCAACTCCCAGTACGGGACGCCTGGTTGGACCCCGGTGGTGTTGCACGTCAAGGACGACTTCGCGCGCTCGCTCGCCGCGTACCGGCTGGCCGACGTCGCTCTCGTCAACCCCATCAGGGACGGCATGAACCTCGTCGCCAAGGAGATCCCGGTCGTCTCCGACGAGGGCTGTGTGCTGGTGCTCTCGCGGGAGGCCGGGGCGTACGAGGAACTGGGCGAGGACGCGATCTCCGTGAACCCGTACGACGTGATCGGTACCGCACGGGCGCTGCACGAGGCGTTGACCATGCAGCCGGGTGAACGGGCCGAGCGCACCAAGCGGTTGGCCGCCGCGGCCACCGCTCTGCCGCCGGCCCAGTGGTTCCTCGACCAGCTGCGCGCACTGGAACGCTGAACGACGCCCGGCCGCACGCCGGTTCATCCGTGCGCGCGGCCGTGGCGGTGACCGGGGAAGCCCGGCCGGCGACCGGGAGCGGGCCGGACCACCGCACGATCCCGGTGTCCGGCCGCCCGTCCGGCGTCCGTTCCGGTCAGTCGAGTCGGGCGGCGAGAGCGGCGAGCAGCCTTACGACTCCGGGCGGGCCGTCGACCACCAGGTCCGCCCGCTCGGCGAGCTCGCCGACCTCGGAGCTGCCGCTGCACACCAGGAGTCCGGGGACACCGTCGGAGCGGAGCTTGTCGACGGCGGCGAAGGCGGGCAGGTCGCCCAGGTCGTCACCCGCGTAGAGGACGGCCTCGGCGCCGACCTCCCGGACGTACTCCAGGAGGGCGACGCCCTTGTCCATGCCCGGCGGACGCAGCTCCAGGACCATGCGGCCCGGCTCGACGATCAGGCCGTGCCGGGTGGCCAGCTCGGCCAGCGGCTCACGGAGCGCCTCGAAGGCGGCCTGCGGGTCCGCGGCGCGGCGCGTGTGCACGGCGACCGCACGGCCCTTCTCCTCGATCCAGGTGCCCTGCCAGGCGCCGATCCTGTCGAGGAATCCCGGCAGTTCGGCGCGGACGGCGGCCACACCGGGGTGCGGGGCGGGGGCGGTGACCGTGCCGCTCACCGCGTCCCAGCGCTCGGCGCCGTAGTGGCCGAGGACGACGAGGTGCTCCAGTCCGGGGACGCCCGCGAAGCCGCCGTGGCGTACGGCCACACCGGCCGGACGGCCGGTGACCACGGCGATCGAGGCGACCTTGGGAGCGAGTGCCGCGAGGGCGGGGACCGCGTCGGGGTGCGCACGGGCCTGGTCGGGGTCGGGGACGATGGGGGCGAGGGTCCCGTCGAAGTCGAGTGCGACGACCGTCCGGGTGGGGCGGGTGAGGATCGCGTCGAGAGCGTCGCGCCCGGCGGGGGTCACCGGGGCCGGCAAGGGATCCTTGGATTCGGGGTGGCTGCCCATGGGACGACCCTATCCGGGTGGGGGCGGGCACACCCATGGCTCATGGCCGAGCGGGCCACCCGCCCGGCCGGAATGCCTCGCTCCGACGGCTCCACCGGGCCGAATGCCCGGCCCGACCGATCCGCCCCGCCGGGACGCCCGGTCCCACCGGACCGCCCCGCCCGAAGGCCCCGGTCTCACCGCTCCGCCCGGCGGGCCTCCCGCACCCTGCGCAGCCTGTTCACCGTCACCGGGTCGTGCGCCAGGGCCCTCGGGTCGTCCAGCAGCGCGTTGAGCAGCTGGTAGTAGCGGACCGGGGCCAGGCCCAGCTGTTCTCGTACGGCGCGCTCCTTGGCGCCGGGGCCGGGAAAGCCGCGGCGCTCCAGGGCGAGGATGCTCCGTTCACGCGCGGGCAGCTCTTCCATGAACAGCACGGTAGCCCTCGGCACCGACAGCGCCGAGCCGGAGACCGGGAACGGGACCGGGACCGGGACCGGGCCTGTCCTAGTAGCCGCTGTCCGCCATGGTGGCGTTGGTCTGCAGGGAGCCGAGGATCTCGGCCGGGTCGCCGTTCGGGCTCACGGCCTTGGCGATCCCGCTCTTGACGTCGGCGCTGACGCCGGCCCAGGAGGTCTTGCCGACCGGGTAGAGCACCGAGGAGGGAAGCTCGGCGAGGAAGGGCTCCAGGTCCGCGTCGTCCGGGTCGGACACCATCGCGTCGGACGCGGAGGAGGTGACCGGCAGCAGGTCGTACTCGCGGGAGAAGGCGAGGACGTTCTTGTCCTGGTAGACGAAGTCGAGGAAGTCGCCGACCTGCTCGCCGTGGCCGTTCTTCTTGAAGGCCATCATCCAGTCGGCGACACCCATGGTGGCCTTGGACCTGCCGTCGACGCCGGGCATCGGCACCATGCCGAACTTCACGCCCTCGGCGGCGGCCTGCTTCATCAGAGTGGGGTGTCCGACGAGCATCCCGACCTCACCGCGGGTGAACGCCGAGAAGGCGGCCGCACGGTTCAGCTTGGCAGGTGCGACGGGTCCGGTGAGCCCCTTGCCGACCAGTTCGTCCTTGAGCCAGGTGACCGTGTGGATGTTCTGCGGAGAGTCGATGGAGTACGAGTCGACGTCGTCCGTGTACCCGTTCCCTCCGCTCAGCAGCCACTGCATGGTCTCCGCCTGCGCCTCCTCGGGGCCGAGCGGCAGCGCGTAGGGGAACTTCACACCCTTGGCCTTGAGCGCCCCGGCGTCCGCCGCGAGCTCGCTCCAGGTCCGGGGCGGGGTGATGCCGGCCTCGGAGAACAGGGCCTTGTTGAAGAAGAGCAGGCGCGTGGACGCGGCGAACGGCATGCCGTACTGCGTCCGGTCCGTCTGCCCCGCGTCGGCGAGTTCCGGGACGAAGTCGGCCTGAACAGGTATGGAGAGCAGGTCCTCGACCTTGTAGAGACGGCCCTCCGCGGCGTAGTCGGCGTAGGCGCCGATCTGCGCCATGTCCGGGGCGTGGCCCGCCGCGACCATCTCCTTGACCTTGCGGTCCACGTCGGTCCAGGGGTGGACGCTGACCTCGACCTTGATCCCCGGGTGGCCGGCCTCGTAGTCCTCGGCGAGGTCGTCCCAGTACTTCTGGGAGCTGTTGGACTTGGAGGTGCCGTAGTCGGCGGCCACGAGTCTCAGCGTCACGTCCGAGGAGTCGCCGCCCGGGCCGCCGCAGCCCGCGAGGACCGCCGTCATGCCGAGAACCGAGATCGCCGCGATCGTTCCTGTCCTGCGCCGCTGCACCGCTGGTACTCCCCAACCCCTGAGCCGTATCGGCTGCTTCTTTGCTTCTGCGTCCGTTGCACCCGTCTCGGCATGCGGATACAAGGTCTACACCACGTGAGTGGACTAGACCTCTCTAGGGGTAAGGGGCGACACTGTCCCCCGTGAGACATGTCATCGCCCTCGATGTGGGCGGCACCGGGATGAAGGCCGCCCTCGTCGGGGTGGACACCGAACCGTCCGCGGACCGCCCCGACGTGCCGCCGCAGCGGGCCTCCGGGCCCCCCGCGCTGCTGCACCAGGCCCGCCGGGCGACCGGCCGTGAGCGCGGGCCCGACGCTGTCGTCGAAGGCATCCTCGACTTCGCCGCCGAACTGCGCGCCCACGGCGAGAAGCACTTCGGCGAGAGCGCCCTGGCCGCCGGCGTCGCCGTCCCCGGCATCGTCGACACCCGGCACGGCATCGCGGTCTACGCCGCCAACCTCGGCTGGCGCGACGTCCCGCTGCGCCGGCTGCTCGGCGAGCGCCTCGGTGGCATACCCGTCGCCCTCGGGCACGACGTGCGCACCGGCGGGCTCGCGGAGGGCCGCGTCGGCGCCGGACAGGGAGCGGACCGCTTCCTCTTCGTCCCGCTGGGCACCGGCATAGCGGGCGCCATCGGCATCGACGGCAGCGTCGAGGAGGGCGCGCACGGCTTCGCGGGCGAGATCGGCCATATCGTCGTACGGCCCGGCGGGGCCCCGTGTCCGTGCGGGCAGCGCGGCTGTCTGGAACGGTTCGCCTCCGCGGCGGCCGTCAGCCAGGCCTGGGCCGAGGCGTCCGGGGACCCGGAGGCGGACGCGGCGGACTGCGCCAAGGCCGTCGAGTCGGGCGACCCGAGGGCGCGCGCCGTCTGGCAGGAGGCCGTCGACGCGCTCGCCGACGGGCTGGTCACCGCGCTCACCCTCCTGGACCCGCGCACGCTGATCATCGGTGGCGGCCTCGCCGAGGCGGGGGAAACCTTGTTCACACCCCTGCGGGCCGCGGTCGAGCGACGCGTCACCTTCCAGAAGCTGCCGTCCATCGTCCCCGCCGCTCTCGGGGACACCGCCGGATGCCTCGGTGCCGGGCTCCTCGCCCGGGACCTCCTGAACACCACTTCTACGACTCCCCGGAGGTAACCACCCGATGGCCCCTAGCAAGGTTCTCGCCGGCGCCCGGGTGGTACTGCCCACCGGGATCGTGCACGACGGCCGCGTGATCATCGACGGTGCGCGGATCTCCGGCGGGGAGGCTCCCCCGGACGCGCCCGTGACCGACCTGTCCGGCCACTGGCTGGTCCCCGGCTTCGTCGACATCCACAACCACGGCGGTGGTGGCGCGTCCTTCACCTCGGGAACGGTCGAGGACGTCCTCCGGGGCATCCACACCCACCGTCTGCACGGGACCACGACCGTCGTCGCCTCGACCGTCACCGGTGACATGCACGGCCTCACCGAGCGCGCCGGGATGCTCTCCGAACTGGCCGAACAGGGCGACCTCGCGGGCATCCACTTCGAGGGCCCGTTCATCTCGCCGTGCCGCAAGGGCGCCCACTCCGAGGAACTGCTGCGCGACCCCGACCCGGCGGAGGTCCGCAAGCTCGTCGACGCGGCGCGCGGCCGGGCCAGCATGGTCACGCTCGCCCCCGAACTGCCGGGCGGCCTCGACTCCGTGCGACTGCTCGCCGAGCACGGGGTGATCGCCGCCATCGGGCACACCGACGCGACGTACGAGCAGACGCAGGCGGCCATCGACGCGGGTGCCACCGTGGCGACGCACCTGTTCAACGCGATGCCGGCGCTCGGGCACCGCACCCCGGGCCCCATCGCCGCCCTCCTGGAGGACGAGCGGATCACGGTCGAGCTGATCAACGACGGTACGCATCTGCACCCCGCCTCGCTGGAGCTGGCGTTCCATCACGCGGGGCCGGGCCGGGTCGCGTTCATCACCGACGCGATGGATGCGGCGGGCTTCGGCGACGGCCGCTACATGCTCGGCCCGCTGGAGGTCGAGGTCGCGGACGGCGTCGCCCGCCTGGTGGAGGGCGGTTCGATCGCCGGCTCCACCCTCACCCTCGACCGCGCCTTCCAGCGCGCCGTCACGGTCGACAGGCTGCCGGTCGAGGACATCGTGGCGGCCATCTCCGCCAACCCCGCCCGGCTGCTCGGTGTGTACGACCGGGTGGGCTCCCTGGAGCCGGGCAAGGACGCGGACCTCGTGGTTCTCGACGCCGACTTCGCGCTCAAGGGCGTCATGCGCAGGGGCGAATGGGTGGTCGATCCCCAACTGGGGTGATTCACACCTTTGTTGCCGTACGGCGGTTGGCCCGGGGGGACTGGGCCGACCGCCGTTGTCTTTGGCATGATCAGACCTCCGCAACCATCGGCGGGCGCCGGACCGGCGCGCACGTCACACAACTCTTCGGGGGAGGTCGGCCCAGGTGATCCTCACGGTCACACTGAACACCGCTCTCGACATCACCTATCGCGTGCGGGCGCTGCGGCCGCACAGCTCGCACCGGGTGACCGAAGTGACCGAACGTCCGGGCGGCAAGGGCCTGAACGTGGGGCGGGTGCTCGCCGCGCTCGGGCACGAGGTGACGGTCACCGGTTTCACGGGCGGCCCGACGGGCCGCACGGTGCGGGACCAGCTCACCGGGACGGCCGGGGTGGTGGACGCGCTCGTCCCCGTGGAGGGATCGACGCGCCGCACGATAGCCGTGGTGGACACCAGCACCGGTGACACGACCCAGCTCAACGAACCGGGACCGGCGATATCCGCCGCCGAGTGGTCGGCGTTCCAGGAGACGTACGAGCACCTGCTGCGCTCCGCCTCGGCGGTGGCCCTGTGCGGCAGTCTGCCCCCGGGGGTACCGGTGGGCGCCTACGCCCAACTCGTCCGCACCGCCCGCACCCTGGCCGTCCCGGTCCTGCTGGACACCAGTGGCGAGCCGCTGCGCCGGGGGGTCGCCGCCCGACCCGACATCGTCAAGCCGAACGCCGAGGAACTCGCCGAACTCACCGGCTCCCACGAGCCGTTGCAGGCCACTCGCAACGCCCGGCGGCGCGGCGCCCACGCGGTGGTCGCCTCACTCGGCCCGGACGGGCTGCTCGCCCACACACCCGACGGCCACTGGCGCGCCACCCCGCCGCGCCGGGTGCCCGGCAATCCCACGGGCGCGGGCGACTCGGCGGTGGCGGGCCTGCTGTCGGGCCTGGTCGAGAACCTTCCCTGGCCGGCCCGGCTGGCACGGGCCGCGGCCCTGTCCATGGCGACCGTACTGGCCCCCGCGGCTGGCGAGTTCGACCGGTCTGCCTACGAGACGCTGGTGAACCAGATCGCGGTCACCAAGGACGCCACGGCAGCGTGACCCGGCCCGGTGGACAGGTCCGAGTCTGCACACGAGCGGACTACTTCCACCCTGCTTCCAACCAGAGCTGGTCGAAGTTCACGTCGCACTGGTTACCCTCACCGCACGAGATCTGAATCGTGTTGGTGCCCTTGTTGAGGATGATGTCCCCCCAGGTATTGGTCCAGCCCTTCTCGTAGTCGCCCTCCGCGGCCCTGGCGAAGTTCTTCAGGTTGAGGGGGCGGTCCTGGGACTTGCCATTGACCGTGAGGGTGGCGTTGGCGTCCTTGCCGGGCACTCCGTAGTTGACGTACAGCGTGTACTTGCCGGCCTTCTTGATGCCGCTGACGTTCCAGGTGACCGACGCGCCGGCGTGGTTGAACCCCGTGACGTAGACACCGCCGTCCGCCTTGGCGCCCTTGACGTCCGAGGCAGTCGTCACGCCCGCGCCCAGGTTCAGCGCCTTCGCGTCGACCTTGGGGAGCTCCACGACATCCTCGGCGCCCTTCGTGGGCTCCTTGCTCGGGGACGCGCTCCGGGAGGTCGACGGGGTCGAGCCCGCCTGGTCGCCGCCCTTGTCGTCGTCACCGTCGCCGCCCATCATCGCGATGCCGATGCCGATGACGACGGCCGCGACCACGGCGATCGCGCCGATGAGGAGGCCCTTGGTGTTGGGCCCGCGACCGCGACCGCCGCCGTCACCGTGACCGGGCATCGGCGAGCGCGTCGTCTGCGGGCCTCCGGGGACGGTCTCGGGGGCCGCGTAGTGCGCGTTCGACTGACCGTGGCCGCCCTGCTGCGGCACCTGGCCGTACGGGGCGGTGGGCGCCTGCTGGCCGTAGGCGCCCTGAGCGGTCTGCTGGCCGTACTTGCGCTCGCCGACGGCCCGCACCCGGTTGACCGAGCCCGGGTAGCCGTAGCCGCCGCCTCCAGAGGGCGGCGTGGCTCCGTTGGCCTGACCGTCGGCGTACAGATAGCCGAACGGGTCGTCGTCCTCGGGCGTGCTCGCGCCGTTGTTGCCGGGCGTCATCCCTTGGTCTCCTCAGCGGGTGCGGGTACAGATGCGGTACATGAATGAAGGGCGAGCCTACCCGGTCCGGCTGGGCCGAACGGGGGGCCTTCTCCGCATCAACCTAGTGACCTGCGCGTTATCCCGCACGCCTGTGCTGTTTGGGACGAGACCGTTTCTCGACGTACATCCGTTCGTCAGCGGATTTCAACACCTCGTCCGCCGTCATCCCGCAATGCGCCCATCCGATGCCGAAACTCGCGCCCACACGGACGGCCCGTCCATCGACCCTGATGGGAGGGATGATCGCGTTCCGCAGGCGTACGGCGAGGTCCTGGGCGTCCGCCCGGCCGAGACCGTCGGCGAGCACCACGAACTCGTCGCCGCCGAGCCGGGCCACCGTGTCACCGTCCCGGACACCGTGGGTGAGGCGCCGGGCGACCTCGATGAGAACCTCGTCACCCGCGTTGTGCCCGAACCGGTCGTTGATCGACTTGAAGCCGTCGAGGTCGCAGAAGAGCACCGCGAGCCCCTTCGTGCCGTCGTCCGTCTCACCCTCGGGCGCGATGGTGTGCACATGGTGGTCGAAGGCGTCGAACGCCTCGGAGCCGGAGGGGAAGTCGAAGCCGTGCCCGCTCCCGTCGTAGGCGGGGTGGCCGCTGCCGTCGTACTCGCCTCCCGGCAGCTCCGCGAAGTCCCCGTGCCCGTACGCCGCGTCCAGCGAGGCGACCGCGCCGGGCGGCAGGGACTGCGGGCGCCGGCAGAGACGGGCGCTGAGCCGCGAGCGCAGCTCGGCGGAGTTGGGCAGGCCGGTGAGGGCGTCGTGCGAGGCGCGGTGCGCGAGCTGGAGCTCACGGCGCTTGCGCTCCTCGATGTCCTCGACATGGGTGAGCAGGAAGCGGGGGCCGTCGGCGGCGTCCGCCACGACGGAGTTGCGCAGATGGACCCAGACGTAGGTGCCGTCGCGGCGCCCGAGCCGCAGCTCGGCCCTGCCGCCCTCGGCGGAGGTCCGCAGCAGGGTGCCGATGTCCTCGGGGTGCACGAGGTCGGAGAAGGAGTAGCGGCGCATCGCCGAAGCGGGCCGGCCGAGGAGCCGGCACAGGGCGTCGTTGGTGCGCAGGATGCGGCCGTGCTGGTCGCCGCCCATCTCGGCGATCGCCATGCCGGAGGGGGCGTACTCGAAGGCCTGCCGGAAGGACTCCTCGCTGGCGCGCAGCGCCTGCTGCTCACGCTCCAGCCGGACCAGGGCGCGCTGCATATTCGCGCGTAGACGTGCGTTGCTGATCGCGATCGCGGCCTGGAAGGCGTACATCTGGAGCGCCTCGCGGCCCCAGGCTCCGGGCCTTCGGCCGTTGCGCGGCCGGTCCACCGACAGCACGCCGATCAGCTCGCCGTGGCCGCCGCCGGAGACGCTCGGGGTGTACATCGGCGCGAAGAGGCGGTCGGAGGGGTGCCACTCGTCCTCGAAGCGGGGCGCGGGACCGTCGGTGTACCACTGCGGCACGTCGTCCTCGTCGAGGACCCAGCCCTCGGTGTGCGGTATGAACCGGAGGTCGCCCCAGGCCTCGCCCATGGTCAGCCGGCGGTCCCAGGAGGCGCGGGAGCCGACGCGGCCGGTGATGAGGGCCTCGGCGGCGGAGTTCCCGGCGAAGGCGGCGACGACGAGGTCGCCGTCGGGGCGTACGAGGTTCACGCACGCCAGCTCGTAGCCGAGCCCGGTGACCACACCGTCGGCGACGGTCTGCAGCGTGTCGGCCAGGCTGCGGGCCGTGTTCATGTCCGCCATCACCTGGTGCAGCTGCCGCAGGGTCGCAAGACGGACGTAGGGCTCCGACTCGGTCTCCATTCGCCCTCCCCTCGAGACCTCGCAGCAACTCCAGGGTTCTCTCGGCGTACTGGGTGCTCTTCGGTTCCGTGCTGACTACTCGGCGCTCTGCATCAACCGCCGCACGCCGTACTGCTGGGTAGCTTTCTGCGCAACGCCCCCGCCACTGAATCACAGCGCGCTGCCCACTCGGTACACAGGGTCAACAAAATATGGCCCCTGTGACTCAAGTCACAGCGGAAGATGAGCAATTGAGTGGAGTTTCTGCATTTCACCGTGCGTTTACTGAACGCATTATGGGACGCCTGTGCAGAACCTGTGCGCCCTTGTGCCCACCGAATGCGTACGGATGAGAGTACGGCCGTCCCCGCCCCCGTCTCCGTCCACCCCGCCTCCGCCTTCTCTCCGCCCCCGGACCTAGGTCCCGGATAGGGCCGAGGTCCGATGTGCCGCCCCGGGAGCGGAGACTAGCGTTTCGGCGTGCTCACGACTCCCCCTGCCATTCCCCTCACCCCTTCCGTGCATGCTGAGGGGGTGAGCAACGACGAGTTCCGCGCCGCCATGTCCCAGCTGGCCGCGGGTGTGGTCCTGGTGACCGCGCACGAGCCCGCGCTGGCCCCGGGCGGACCGGCGGGCGAGGACGTCGGCATGACCGCGACGTCCTTCATGTCCGTCTCCCTGGACCCGCCGCTCGTCCTGGTCAGCCTGCGCGAGGGCTCCCGGATGGACGACCTGCTCGACGAACAGCCCGTGTGGGGCGTCTCCGTGCTCGCGGAGAGCCAGCGCCACATCGCGGGCCGCTTCGCCATGAAGGGCCGCATCAGCGACCGGCTCCTCTTCGCGGACATCCCGTACGTCCGCGGCGAGGCGACCGGAACGCTCCTGGTGGGCGGCGCCCTGGCGACCCTGGAGTGCCGCACCGAGCAGCGGATTCCCGCGGGCGACCACACCCTCGTCATCGGCCGCGTCCTGACGGCCCACGTGCCGAGCGCGGACGGCGGCCCGCTGGCGTACTTCAAGGGCCGCTACCGGCAACTGGGCTGACCCACCCCGCCCGGCCCGCCCGGCAGCCGGACCCACCGGCTCAGTGATCCAGGACGGTGACGTCCAGGCCCGCCAGTCGCTCCGGGTCGTCGACGATGTCGATCACGGCGATCCTGCCGTGTACGACTGTGAAGGCGAGAACACCGGCCGGGCGTCCCTCGGCGACCACCACGACGCCCGCGACACCGTTGACGAGGGCGGGCCGCGCGACGCGGGCCAGGTGCGCGAAGCCGCTCGCGCCGGACGCCACGGCGATCGCGCCGGCCGTCACGCCGCCCTCCGAGCGAGCCACGACATCCGGGTCCAGGACGGCGACGAGCGCCTCGAAATCGCCGTCCCGGGCCGCCGCGAGAAACGCCTCGACGACCTCCCGCTGCTGGGCCGGATCGGCGTCCGACACCGGCGCGCCACCCCGTACCCCGCGGCGGGCACGGCTGGCCGGCTGACGGGACGCCGCGGGCGTACGGCCCAGGACGGGCGCGATCTCGTCGAACGGCACGGCGAACAGGTCGTGGAGTACGAAGGAGAGCCGTTCGGCGGGTGTCAGCGTCTCCAGGACGACGAGCAGGGCGAGGCCGACCGAGTCGGCGAGCAGCGCCTCCTGCTCCGGATCGACGCCGCTGCCGGAACTGAGCACCGGCTCGGGCATCCGCACCCCCTGCCGCTCCGCCGACAGCTCCAGCGGCTCCTCCCGGCGAGTCCTGCACGAACGCAACATGTCCAGGCAGACCCGCCCCACCACGGTCGTCAGCCGGCCCCCGAGATGGTCGACCCGGCTCGAGTCGGTGCGGCTCAGCTTCAGCCACGCCTCCTGCACGGCGTCGTCGGCCTCGGTGAGCGAGCCGAGCATGCGGTAGGCGACGGCACGCAGCCGGCTTCGGTGGCTCTCGAACCGCGCGGCGAGGAACTCGGTGCCGTCCTGCGCGTGCGCTCCCCCGCCGTCGGGCGTCCGCGCGTCCTCCAGAAAGTCCTCCGGGAAGTCCTTGTGGGCGCTGTCGCTCATCGTTGGTCACCACTCCTCGTCGCGGGCCGTCACGAGGGTGACGGATCGCGGGGCGCGGATGTGACAGCCCGGGCCGCGGAGCGGTCTACCAGTCGCGTCCGGTGCGGCCGCGCTTGGTGTCGGAGCGCTGCTTCTTCTCGCGCAGGCGGCGTTCGTTGATACCGCGGGGGATGCGGGTGGCCCGGCGCGGCTTGGGCGGCGGCGCGGTGGCCTCGGCGAGCAGGGAGGCCAGGCGTACGGCCGCGGTCTCGCGGTTGCGCCACTGGGAGCGGTGCTCCGAGGACCGGACGCTGATGACCCCGTCGACGAGCCGGCCCTCCAGCTTCGCGAGGGCGCGGTCCTTCCACACGGGCGGCAGCGCCTCGGTGTTCGCGAGGTCGAACCGGAGCTCGACCTGCGTGTCGCTGGTGTTGACGTGCTGCCCGCCCGGCCCGCCCGAGCGCGAGAAACGCCACATGAGCTCGGCCTCGGGCAGGGAGACGGAGCCGCGGATGACATAGGGACCGGACATGTGTTCATGGTCCCGTGTCACTCCGGTCCGCGTCACCCTGTTTTCAGCGTCTCTCCGGGTGAAGGAAGACCTTCCAGGTAAAGAAAGTAAAGAGAGGCGGAACCTCGGGGACCCCCCTTGGCGTTCATAGGGGTGACGGTAGCTTCGTCCTCAGTACGAAGCCCGTACATCACGAGGGAAGGGACTCCCAACAATGGCTGTAAGCCTGTCCAAGGGTGGCAACGTCTCGCTCACCAAGGAGGCTCCGGGCCTGACCGCCGTCACCGTGGGCCTCGGCTGGGATGTCCGCACCACCACGGGCACCGAGTTCGACCTCGACGCCTCGGCCATCGCGGTCAACCCCCAGGGCAAGGTCTACTCGGACGCCCACTTCGTCTTCTTCAACAACAAGCAGACCCCGGACCAGACCATCGTCCACACCGGTGACAACCGGACGGGTGAGGGCGCCGGCGACGACGAGGCGATCAACGTCAACCTGGCGGGCCTCCCCGCCGACGTCGAGAAGATCGTCTTCCCGGTCTCCATCTACGACGCGGAGACCCGCACCCAGAACTTCGGCCAGGTCCGCAACGCCTACATCCGCATCGTGAACCAGGCCGGCGGCGCCGAGATCGCCCGCTACGACCTCTCCGAGGACGCGGCCACCGAGACCGCCATGGTCTTCGGCGAGCTCTACCGCAACGGCGCGGAGTGGAAGTTCCGCGCGGTCGGCCAGGGCTACGCCTCGGGCCTGGCGGGTATCGCGCAGGACTTCGGCGTCAGCGTCTGATCCTGAACACACGCACGATCGAGAGGAGCCCCCGGACTTCGGCCGGGGGCTCCTCTCGTGAGGCCCGGAAGGCGTGCCGCCCGCGCGCCCGGCGGCTCACGGGTGGTCCGGCTTGCCCTTCCCGTACAGCCAGTCCTTCCAGATCCCGCCGAAGTCCTTGTCCGGCGCGGCCTTCTCGACATACGCCGTGAAGTCGTCCGTGTCCGCGCTCGCGTGGCGGTGGGTGGCGGCCCAGCCCTGGACGATGTCGTAGAAGGTGTCGTCGCCCACCAGTTCACGGATCTTGTGCAGGACCATCGCGCCGCGGTAGTAGACGGGCGGGTCGGAGATCTGCGCGGCCTCGGGCGGCTCGGCGGGCGGGTAGGCCCAGATCTCGCTGTTGTCGGCCGGTTCGCGGTAGTCGCCCTTGTAGAGGGAGTTGAAGATCTCGTCGGCCGTGTCGCCGCCGTGGTCCTCCTGCCACAGCCACTCCGCATAGGTGGCGAACCCCTCGTTGAGCCACATGTCCCGCCAGGACTTCGGGGTGACCGAGTCGCCGAACCACTGGTGGGCCAGTTCGTGGACCAGGGTCGCGGTGTCGGGGGCACCGGGGAAGACGGGGCGCGTCTGGGTCTCCAGGGCGTAGCCCGCGTCCTCGCCGCGGTCCACGATCGCCCCGGTGGAGGAGAACGGATAGGGGCCGAAGTTGTACTCCGCCCAGTCCATGATCCCGGGGATCCCCCCGAGCACCTTCTTGCTCGCCTCCGCCTGGGTGGGGTCCACCGCCACGTACACCGGCAGCCCGTTCTTCGTCGTCGAGCGGGTGATGTCGTATCTGCCGATCGCGAGCGTCGCCACATAGCTCGCCATCGGTTCGGCCGTGTGCCAGGCGTAGGTCGTACGGCCCTTCGCGGTCGTCTCGCTCGTCAACTCGCCGTTGGAGACGGCCTGGAGGCCCTCCGGGACGGTGATCCTGACGTCGTACGCCGCCTTGTCCACGGGGTGGTGGTTACCGGGGAACCAGGTCATCGACCCCGTGGGCTCCCCGAGGGCGAGGGCGCCGTCGGCGGTACGGAGCCAGCCCTCCTTGGAGGTGTCGGGGTCGGTGATCGTCTCGGGGGTTCCGGAGTAGCGGACCGTCACGCGGAACGTCTCCCCCTTGTCGAGGTCGTCGTGCGGGCGCACGGTCAACTCCTGACCGGCCCGGTTCCAGCCGGCGTCGCGGCCCTCGACGGTGACGTCGGAGACCTTCAGCCCCAACAGGTCGAGATGGAAGGCGCTGAGGTCCTGCAGGGCCCGCGCGGTGATCTCGGCCGTCCCCTTCAGCCGCTTGCCCCGCGGCTCGTAGGACAGGGTCAGTCCGTAGTGCGTGACGTCGTACCCGCCGTTGCCCGTCTTCGGGAAGTACGGGTCGCCGACACCGGACGCGCCGGGCTTCCCGTGCACGTCGTCCCCGCCGCAGGCGGTGACGCCGAGGACGAGCGAGAGGGCCAGGGCAAAGGGGACCGTGACGGAAGACCGGGGCACATCCGCGATCCTAGGCGGCCGCGCCCCCCGACCGCGGGGCGAGCGGGCATCCACCGGTCAGAGCCCCCGACCCGACCGGAAACCGCCGGACGGGAAGCGGTACCCCCGGCGTGACACCATCACCTACGTGCTCGACATCGGCTACGCCCTCTCCAACCGCTTCCCGGACCCCCCGCAGACCGACTACCGCCGCGCGGACGTCCACGCGCTGCGGCACGACCTGTTCTGCGGTGACGTCTACCTCGCCGACACCAAGGCGGACCGGGAGGTGTCCACAGGCTGGGGATGGGTGCCGGTGCTCGACTTCGCGTGGGCGCTGTGCGACATCGTGGAGCGGCTCGACCGCGACCCGCTCGGCAGCCGGGCCTCCCGCCCCCAGCAGGCGGAGCTGGACTTCACCGAGTCGACCGACCGCATGCTCTTCGAGCGCCGCTTCGGCTGGGTCGACATCGAGGCCGACTGGATGCCGGGCGACGAGGAACCGCTGACCTTCTCCCACACCGAGCTCCGCCGCGAGGCCCGCGACTTCCTGCACGACCTGCTCGCGGACCTCACCGACCTGCACGACGCCCTCGCCGAGAACCCGGCGATCTGGACCCTCCAGGCCCGCTTCCCGCGCATCTCCTAGACCCCGTCCGGGCGCGAGTCCCCGTCCCCCTCCGGGCCGCCGTCCACGCGTACCCCCAGGGCCGCCGCCATCACCGGTGCCAGATCCAGGAGCTGGGCCGTGCTGATGACCGCGCCCGCGAGCCGGTCCACGCCCCGCGCGATGTCGATCTCCGCCGCCGCGCGCAGGTCCACGTCCGTGAGCGTGGCCCCGGTGAGGTCCGCCCCCTTCAGGACGCAGTCCACGAACTCCACCCGCTCCAGGCGGGCGCCCCCGAAGTCCGGCTCGACCAGTACGCAGCCCTCGAAGACCACGTCCTTGAGCCGCGCCTTGCGCAGATTCAGATAGTCGATCTTGCCGCCGCGCACGAGCACCCGCTCCAGGACGGAGCCGTGCAGCTGCACTCCGCCGAGGCGGGCGTCGACGACCTCGACATCGCGCAGCGTCGACTCGGCCAGATCGGTGCCCACGCCCCGAATGCCCGTCAGGACCGAGTCCAGCACGCGCGCCCGGTGCAGGCGCGTCTCGTCCAGCGCACAGCCCGTCAGCGCGCAGTCCATGAAGCGGGCTCCCCCGCCGTCCTGTCCGGCGAAGTCCGCGTCCCGGAACTCCAGCCCGTCGTAATCACCGTCCGGCTCCAACTCCGCGCCGTCGTACGGCTCCAGCACGGGCAGCCGCACCTCCGGCCGCCGTGCCGCCTTCAGCCCCGGCACCTTCGCAACCGTCCCACCGCGCCCGCCCGCCGCTCTCCTCGCCATGCCCCCATCCTGCCCGCCCCCACTGACAATCGCCCCTGGCCTGCGAGAACTCCCCGCATGTCACATTCCGGCGCCCCAACCTGTCGTACTCACAGGAAGGCCTGCTGTCAGAACCCGTCCGAACCCGAGCAAGGGAGACCTCCAGCCATGCACCGCATCACCGTCATCGGCGGCGGCTTCGCCGGACTCACCGCCGCCATCACCGCCGCCGAAGCGGGGGCCAAGGTCACCGTGTACGAAGCGCACCACACCCTCGGCGGGCGTGCCCGGACCACCGAGGGGCCGTACCGGACGAACGAGGGACCGCACGCCCTCTACAGCGCCGGCCCGCACTGGACCTGGCTCAAACAGCGGAACCTGATCGGGGCGCTCGCCCCGATCCCGCCCCTGGAGGCCGCGCGGCTGCGGCTGCACCACAAGGGCGTGCTGCGCCGCACCCCGCCCTTCGCGATGCTCAAGCTGCTCCGGCGCTCCTGCCAACAGGCTCCCGCGGACGTCGACTTCATGACCTGGGCGACCGGACAGGCCGGAGCCGAGGGCGCGCGGGCCGCCGCCCACTACTCCGCCGTCGCCCTCTTCCATCACGATCCCGGGTCCCTGTCCGCGGCGTTCGTGCAGGAGCGGCTGCGCCGGGCCATGAAACTGCCGCCGGAGGCGCACTGTCCCCGGGGCGGCTGGGCGAACGTCATCGACCGGATGGCGGCGCGGGCCTGGAACCTCGGCGTACGGATGGAGACGCTGGCCCGGGTGGACACCCTCCCCGTGGACCGGGGCCCGGTCGTCGTCGCCACCTCGCTCGACTCCGCCCGCCGCCTCCTCAAGGACGCGTCGCTGACGTGGACGAGCGGCCGTACCGCCCTCGTCGACCTGGCTCTGCGGACCCGGCGCGGCGACGCGTTCGCCGTCTCCGACCTGGACGCGCCGGGCTGGATCGAGCGGTTCACCGCGCGGGACCGCACTCTCGCCCCGGCCGGGGAGCAGTTGCTCCAGGGCCAGATCCCGATCGCGCCGGGAGAGTCCGGGGCCGATGGCGTCGCCCGCGCCGAGCACCTGCTCGACCTCGCCTTCGAGGGCTGGCGCGAGCGGGTCACCTGGCGGCGCGCGAGCGTCGCGAACGGCCGTACGGGCGCGGTCGACCTGCCCGGCACCAGCTGGCGGGACCGCCCCCGCATCGACCGCGGCGACGGCGTCTACCTCGTGGGCGACCAGGTCGCCGCTCCCGGAGTGCTCTCGGAGGTCTCCTTCAACAGCGCGATGGAGGCCGTGGCACTGGCGCTGCGGATCCGGGAGCGCCTTGACCTCAAGCGAGCTTGAGGTTGAAAGGTGGGCATTCCACCGACCTCACGAGGCGCTCCCGCGGACCTCACGGACCCCGCGGGCCTCGTAGATTTCCGAGGAGCCCCGATGTACGCGATCCGCCTGCACGCCTTCGGTCCCGCCGAGAATCTCGTCCACGAGCGGACCGAGGACCCCGAGCCGGGCCCCGGCCAGGTCCGTATCGCCGTGGCCGCCGCCGGCGTCCATCTCCTGGACGCCGCCCTGCGCGAGGGCATGCGGGGCGGCCCGGCCCCCGCGCCCGCCGCCCTGCCGACCGTCCCCGGCCGCGAGGTCGCCGGAACCGTCGAGTCCCTCGGCGAGGGTGTCGCCGGACTCTGGCTCGGCAGGCGCGTCGTCGCCCACCTCGGTTTCGCGCCCGGGGGCTACGCCGAGTTGGCCGTCACGGACGTCGAACGCCTCCACGACATCCCCGGGAACCTCGACTTCGCGCAGGCCGTCGCCATGATCGGAACAGGGCGTACGGCCATGGGGATCGTGCAGTTCGCCGAGTTCGGCCCCTCCTCCGTGGTCGTCGTGCCCGCGGCGGCGGGCGGCATCGGCACGCTCCTCGTGCAGTACGCGCGCCACACGGGAGCGACCGTGGTCGGCCTCGCGGGCGGCCCGGAGAAGGTGGCGCGGGCCCGCGCGAACGGCGCCGATCCGGCCGTCGACTACACCGACCCCGGCTGGCCGGAGAAGGTCCGCGCGCACCTCGGCGGCCGGGCGGCGACCGTCGTGCTCGACGGCGTCGGCGGCGACGTCGCCCGGGACGCCGTCGGCCTGCTCGGCCCCGGCGGCCGGCACATCGTCTTCGGCTGGTCGGGCGAGGGCATCCGCGACGGCTCCCCGTACCTCGTGGAAGGAGTGTCCGAGCAGGTGCTCGGCCCCGTGATGATGCGCAAGGCGGGCGGCCCGGACCCCGTACGGACCCTGGAGCTGCGGGCCCTGGCCGAGGCCGCGGCCGGACGCCTGACCCCGGCCGTCACCCGCTTCCCGCTGGCCGAGGCGGCCGCCGCGCACCGGGCTCTGGAGAACAGGGCCACGGTCGGAAAGGTGGTGCTGGAGCCATGACCACGGCCCCGAGGAACGCCTCCCGCGAGGCCACCCCACCCGAAGATGCGACTCATCCCGTTTCATGGTCTTCTGTCCGGGTGAGTGTCACCCGGACAGGTGAACCAGAGGCACCCCCCGGTCCCGACCCGCGCCGCTGGTGGGGCTTGGTGATCATCGCCCTCGCCCAGCTGATGGTCGTGCTGGACGCGACCATCGTGAACATCGCGCTCCCCTCGGCGCAGCGCGACCTCGGCATGACCGACGGGAACCGGCAGTGGGTCATCACGGCCTACACGCTGGCCTTCGGCGGACTGCTGCTGCTCGGCGGCCGGATCGCCGACCTCGTCGGCCGCAAACGCACGTTCATCATCGGACTGATCGGCTTCGCAGGTGCCTCCGCGCTCGGCGGCGCGGCCACCACGTCGGCCATGCTCTTCGGCGCCCGCGCGCTCCAGGGCGCGTTCGCGGCCCTGCTCGCGCCCTCCGCTCTCTCGCTGCTGACCACGACCTTCACCGACCCGAAGGAACGCGGCAAGGCCTTCGGTATCTACGGGGCGCTAGCGGGCTCGGGTTCGGCGATCGGATTCATCGCGGGCGGCCTGCTGACGGAGTATCTGAACTGGCGCTGGTGTCTGTACGTCAACATTCCCATCGCGATCATCGCGGTCTTCGGAGCGTTCTCGCTGCTGCACGACCGTCCCGGCCACAAGAACGTCCGGCTCGACGTGCCCGGCGCGATCCTGGGCTGCGGCGGACTGGTGGCGATCGTCTACGGGTTCAGCGAGGCGGAGCCGCTCGGCTGGACGGACCCGGTGGTGCTGGCCCTCCTCGCGGGCGGCGTCGCGATGCTGGTCGCGTTCGTGTGGTGGCAGAACAGGGCCCCGAGCCCGCTGCTGCCGCTGCACATCGTCAAGGACCGCAACCGGGCGGGCTGCTTCCTGACGATGGGGCTGGCCGTCATCGGCCTGTTCGGCGTGTTCCTGTTCATGACCTACTACCTCCAGGTCATCCTCGGGTACTCGCCGGTGAAGACCGGTCTCGCGTTCCTGCCGCTGACCGTCGCGATCATCATCGGTTCGACGCAGATCTCGGCGCGGCTGCTGCCGCATGTGGCACCGCGCATGCTGATGGTCCCGGGCATGATCCTCGCGGCCGGCGGCATGCTGTTCTTCACCCGGCTCACCGTCGACTCCGACTACGCCGGCGAGCTGCTGCCGGGTCTGCTCCTGCTGGGTCTCGGCATGGGCCTGACCTTCATGCCGGTCTTCGCCACCGCCACCGCCGGAGTCGCCCCGCAGGACTCGGGCGTGACCTCCGCGACGGTCAACACCGCGCAGCAGGTGGGCGGTTCGATCGGCACGGCCCTGCTGAACACGATCGCCACCACCAGCAGCGCGGCCTACATCGCCGCCCATCTCCGCAACCCCGCCCAGAAGGAACTGATCGTCCGCGAGGGCGTCGTCCACGGGTACACCGTGGCCATCTGGTGGGCCGTCGGCATCATGCTGCTGGCCGGTCTGATCGCCGGCCTCATGGTGACGGTCAAGGCCCCCGGGAACGCTCCCTCGGACACGGCGGTCCCGGAGGCCGCGGTCTGACCGACGGATGAGGGCACGGCCGGCTGATGGCACCGGCCCCCACCGGGGGCGCCCGGGCGCCCCCGGCCGCCGGTGCCCTGACCCCGGCCGCCGAGTTCGCCCACGCGGACACCGGATCCGCCCCCTCGGCCGCCGGGCCCGGTCAGTGCCGCCCGGCCACCCGGTCGGCGAGCTGCGCCAGCCGCGACGACTCCGCGCTGTGGGTGGTCAGTTCGCGGCGGTCGGCCGTGCGGTAGGTCGCGTACATGCCGTGGACTCCGATCCAGCGGAAGGGCTCCGGTTCCCACTTGCGGACCTTGTGGTCGACCCAGGGCAGGGTCGTCAGTTCGGTCGCGCCCGCCTGGCCGGAGTCCCGCTGCACGAGGTCGCGCAGGGTGCGGGCGGCGAGGTTGGCGGTGGCGACGCCGGAACCGACGTAGCCGCCGGCCAAGCCGAGGCCCGTCGAGCGGTCCAGGGTGACCGTGGCGCACCAGTCGCGCGGGACGCCGAGGACGCCCGACCAGGCGTGGGAGACCCGGACACCGGTCAGCGAGGGGAAGAAGCGGACGAGGATCTCGTACAGGGCGTCGACGGTCGCCTGCTGGGTGCGGCCGTCGTTGTCGGTGCGCGAGCCGAAGCGGTACGGGACACCCCGGCCACCGAGCGCGATGCGGTCGTCGGCGGTGCGCTGGGCGTACATGTAGGCGTGCGCCATGTCACCGAGCGTCTCGCGGCCCTCCCAGCCGATCTCCGCCCACTGCTCGGCGGTCAGCGGCTCCGTCGCGATCATGGAGGAGTTCATGGGCAGCCAGGTCCGCCGCTGGCCCTTGAGGTTCGCGGTGAAGCCCTCGGTGCAGCGGAGGATGTAGGGGGCGCGGACGGTGCCGTACGGCGTCACCGCGTGCTTCGGGCGGATCTCTGTCACCGGCGTCTGCTCGTGGATGGTGACGCCGAGCGCCTCGACGGCCGCGGCGAGGCCCTTGACCAGCTTCACCGGGTGCAGCCGGGCCCCGTGCGGGGTCCAGGTCGAGCCCACCGCGTCGGCCACCCGGATCCGCTCGGCGGTCTCCTTCGCGCCGTACAGCTCGCGGTCGTTCTCGCCGTAGGACAGCTCGTGCGCGTGGAATGCCTTGAGCCGGGCCAGCTGGGCGGGCGTGTACGCCACTTCGAGGACGCCGCCTTGGTGGATGTCGGCCTCGACGCCCTCCTCGGCGGCCACCCGGACGACCTCGTCCACGGTGTCGTTCATGGCCTGCTGGAGGCGGACGGCGGCCTCCTGGCCGTGCAGCTTCGCGTACCGGTCGCGGCCCGCGATGCCGTTGTAGAGCCAGCCCCCGTTGCGCCCCGAGGCGCCGTAGCCGCAGAACTTCTGCTCCAGGACGGTGACGCGCAGGAAGGGGGCCGCCTTCTTCAGGTAGTAGGCGGTCCACAGTCCCGTGTAGCCCCCGCCGACCACCACGACATCGGCGGTGGCGTCGCCGGGCAGGGGCTCCCGGGGGGCGGGGAGGCCGTCGTCCGCGTACCAGAAGGAGATGCCGCCGTTCACGACCTTGCTCGTCGAACTGCTCATGAGCGGGACGTTAACCCCGACGAGCGGCCGATGTCTCCTTCGGATTCCATGCTTTTCCCCGCCCTCTGACCAGCGGATAGCAGGCGAGACCGATCAGAACGGAGGTGAAATGCCCGAGATCGGTGAAGGTGCGCGCGGTCGCGAACGGAACCCCGTACACCGCCAGCACGACCACCAGATACAGGTACCGCCAGGGCGTCGCGATCCGGTACGTGAGCACACCGATCACCCCCGCCAGGGCGTAGCTCACCCCGATGTCGAGGGTGTCGACCGCGGAGTGCGGGGCCATGCCGTGCCGGATCGCCCAGAGCAGCGCACCCTCGCTGATCAGCGTCGACAGCACGTGCGCGGCCACGCACACCACGAGCCAGCGCGCGGTTCCCAGCCAGCGTTCGGCGGGCGCCTGGAAGACGGTGTAGAGGACGGCGTACGGCAGCCAGTGCCCGCCGTCGATCCACATCGCGCTGGCGAACAGCACCCGCACCGGGTTGTTCGACAGCTCATGGATGTTCGTCGAGCGCTGCCGCAGGAAGTCCTCTTCGAAATCCGGAGACATGTGGTGCATGGCCACTGTGGTGATGAAGAGAATCGTCAGCCAGATGTACGTGCCCGGGGCGCCGCGCACGTACATCCACACCCTGTGGAAGCCCCGGTCAAAACGCATGACCCGATTCACCCATGCCGGTGGCGTCCTTCATGTGATCGACATTCCGGACGGTCCGGCCGCGTCGCAGGAGAAGCGAACTCCCTGTGGGAGATCGAGGACGGCCACCCGCCGGTTTCCGGACCACCTGGAGATCGGACGGCGGCCGCGGGAGCGCCGGAGCTAGTCTCGCCGCATGATCCGTACCGCGACCCCCGACGACATCCCCGTCATCCACGCCCTGGTCCGTGAACTCGCCGAGTACGAGAAGGTCTTGGAGGAGGCGAGGGCGACACCGGAGCAACTGCGCGAGGCCCTGTTCGGGGAGAACCCGGCCGCGTACGCGCACATGGCGGAGGACGACACCACGGGCGAGCCGGTCGGCTTCTCACTGTGGTTCCTGAACTTCTCGACCTGGCGCGGCGCCCACGGCATCTACCTGGAGGACCTGTACGTACGCCCCACGGCACGCGGCGCCGGCCACGGCAAGGCGCTGCTCACGGAGCTCGCGCGGATCTGCCGGGAGCGCGGCTACCAGCGCCTGGAGTGGTCCGTCCTGAACTGGAACCGCCCCTCGATCGACTTCTACGAGTCGCTGGGCGCGCGCCCGCAGGACGAGTGGACGATGTACCGGCTGACGGACGAGCCACTGGAGGCCCTGGGAGACCGGGGCTGAGCCCCTGACCCGGAAGGCCCACGACCGAGGGCGGCACGGATGTCCGCGCCGCCCTCGATGACGTATTCCCGAGCCCCCTGTCGGATTCGAACCGACGACCTACGCATTACAAGTGCGTTGCTCTGGCCATCTGAGCTAAGGAGGCCTGCCGCGCGCGCGTGGCGTACGTGCCCGAGCAGTGTACCCACGTCGCGGCGGGCCCCCGTCGAGAGTTTCCGCGAACTTCACCGGTCTCCGGGTACTGACAGAACACATGAACGCCAGGTAGCGTCCTGAGTCGGTTCACTCATGTGGACTACACCACTATGGGCGTTTCCATAGTGGATCACCACCTTTACAACGGATCGTCCGGCACGTTCCTGCCGGTGAAGGGGGCCCCTCATCATGGCCACTGTCTCGTTCAACAAGGCGACCCGCATCTACCCGGGTGGCGACAAGCCCGCCGTCGACCAGCTCGAGCTCGACGTCGCGGACGGCGAGTTCCTCGTCCTCGTCGGTCCCTCCGGCTGCGGAAAGTCCACCTCCCTGCGCATGCTCGCGGGTCTCGAGGACGTCAACGGCGGCTCGATCCACATCGGCGACCGCGACGTCACGCACCTGCCGCCCAAGGACCGGGACATCGCCATGGTGTTCCAGAACTACGCGCTGTACCCGCACATGACGGTCGCCGACAACATGGGCTTCGCGCTCAAGATCGCCGGCGTCAACAAGGCCGAGATCCGCCAGAAGGTCGAGGACGCGGCGAAGATCCTCGACCTCACCGAGTACCTCGGCCGCAAGCCGAAGGCGCTCTCCGGCGGTCAGCGCCAGCGTGTCGCCATGGGCCGCGCCATCGTGCGTGAGCCGCAGGTCTTCCTCATGGACGAGCCGCTGTCGAACCTCGACGCCAAGCTCCGCGTCTCCACCCGTACGCAGATCGCCTCGCTCCAGCGCCGCCTCGGCATCACCACGGTGTACGTCACCCACGACCAGGTCGAGGCCATGACCATGGGCGACCGCGTGGCCGTGCTCAAGGACGGTCTGCTCCAGCAGGTCGACTCGCCGCGCAACATGTACGACCGCCCGGTCAACCTCTTCGTCGCCGGCTTCATCGGCTCCCCGGCCATGAACCTGGTCGAGGTCCCGATCACCGACGGCGGCGTGAAGTTCGGCAACAGCGTCGTCCCGGTCAACCGCGAGGCCCTGAAGGCCGCCTCCGACAAGGGCGACCGCACGGTCACCGTCGGTGTCCGCCCCGAGCACTTCGACGTCGTCGAGCACAACGGCGAGGCCGCCAAGTCGCTCTCCAAGGACACCGAGGACGCCCCGGCCGGCCTCGCCGTCACGGTGAACGTCGTCGAGGAGCTCGGCGCCGACGGTTACGTCTACGGCTCCGCCAAGGTCGGCGACGACCTCAAGGACCTCGTCGTCCGCGTCAGCGGCCGCGCGGTCCCGGACAAGGGCGCCACGCTGCACGTCGTGCCGCGTCCGGGCGAGATCCACGTGTTCTCCACCTCGACGGGCGAGCGCCTGGCCGACTGACGTCCGCGTCAGCCGGGCCGAACGCACACCCCCGTAGGGGTTGAATTCACCCAAGTTGACGAAGAGGGCCCCGCAGCCTGCTGCGGGGCCCTCTTCGTTGTCGACAAATACCCCGGCAGACCGGGCATTTCGATATCTGTGCGTCAACGCACTACCCAGAAAACACCGTTTCCCCGTCCCCCGAACCGGTGACTAAATGTCGCCAAATCATTACCCCGCGCTACCCTCACTCGCGTGAAGCACTCCACCACTAACCAAAAGACCCGGCGTGGCCGTGGCCCCGCCCGCCGGATCGGCCGCACCCTCGCCCTCGTTCTGCCTGTCGTCCTGGTGCTCTCCGGGACTCTCGCGGTCACCCGAGTCAACTGGTCGGGGAACCCCTCGAGCTCGGTGCTCACCGCGTCCTCCGAAGACGTCTCGACACGAGCCGTCTCCCGTGCCCCGCAGGACGTCCTGCGCGACAAGCTGCTCCTGGAACTCCAGGAGAAGAACCCGGGCGTCGCCCTCACCCACCTCCAGCAAGCGGTGAACGGCCGCCCGTCGCTGGCGAAGCACTGCGTCTCCATCGCCCGCTCCCTCGGCCGCGCCGCGGTCCGCGCGTACGGCCCGACCCGCGCGCAGTCCTTCGCCCGCCCCGTCTGCGACACATCGTTCGCCTCGGGGGTCGCGGCCACCCACTTCTGAGGTCACCACGCCCTTCCCGGGGCACGCTCCCCTCGGAGGCCACAACGCCCTCCGAGGGGCACACCTTTCCGCGGCCGTCCCGTCACGGCTTCGCGAATCACCCGATTCCGGGCCGCCCGGCAACAGCTGATTAAGGAACGGTTGCCGCAGGAAGCCGCGTGCGGGGTGCCACGTACAGTTCGGGCATGACCGATCCGAACGCCGCGTCGCGGCCCGTTCAAGCCGTCGTCCTGGCCGGCGGCCAGGGTTCCCGGCTGCGTCCCTACACCGACGACCGGCCGAAGCCGATGGTCGAGATCCCCGGCACCGGGACACCGATCATCGGCCACCAGCTGACCTGGCTCGCCGAGGAGGGCGTCACCGACGTCGTCGTCTCGTGCGGGCACCTCGCCGACGTCCTGCAGAAGTGGCTGGACTCGGCCGATCTCCCGCTCGACGTCACGACGGTCGTCGAGACGGAGCCCCTCGGCCGCGGCGGCGGCCTCAAGTACGCCGCGGCGCACCTTCCGCACCCCGACCTGCCCTGGTACGCGACGAACGGTGACATCTGGACCCGTTTCTCGCTGCGCGACATGGCGGACTTCCACGCCGAGCGCGACGCGGTCGCGACGCTCGCGCTCGCCCGCCCCCGCATCCCCTGGGGCGCCGTCCAGACGGACGGCTTCGGTCACATCACGGACTTCATCGAGGCCCCGCCCTCCACGTTCGAGATCAACGCGGGCGTCTACGTCTTCTCCCCCGAGTTCACCGAGATGCTCCCCGAGCGCGGCGACCACGAGCGCACGACCTTCCCCCGGCTGGCCCGCGAACGCCAGCTGGCCGGCTTCCCGATCCCACAGGGCGCCTACTGGCGCGCCATCGACACCGCCAAGGACCTCACGGAGGCGGCGAAGGAACTCGCGGCCCTGGGCCGCTAGGAACGCCCTTCCGGCCCGCGCACCCTCCGGGCCTACGAGAGCAGCCCACGCACCACGGCAGGGCCCCGCACGCCTTCGTGCGAGGCCCTGCCGTGGTCGTGCGTGGTTGTGTGGCCGAAGCCGTCAGCCCAGCAGGCCGCCCACCAGGCCCGGCTGTCCGGTGGTGGACGAGCTCCCGCCGGTGGAGGTGCCGCCCGTGGAACCGGCGCCGCCCGTGCCACCGGTCGACGTGCCGCCGCTGTTGGTGGGGCCCGCGCTGGTGCTCGGGGCCTGGTCGACCGGCGAGGACTGCTGCGGCGGGGCCTGGCCGCTGCCCTGGGTCTGGCTCGGCCGGCCGCCGCCGACCTGGCCGGTCTCCTGGATCGCGCCCGGCGTGGTGGCCGCCTGCGACGGGGTCGAGGAACTCCGCTGAGTGGGCACCTCGGAAGGCGACGGAGTGGCCTTCTGGTGCCGCTTGCCGGGCGTCTCGGGGAGCGGGGAGCCGGGCAGTTCGTTGCGCGGGGCCTCGCCGGGGCCGGGGACGACGACCCGGCCGGAGTCGCGGACGGCGCCGCCGAGAACCGAACCGACGAGCAGGGTGAGTCCGACGACGATGGCCGAGGCCAGCGCGCCGCGGCGCAGCACCCGCGCGCGCAGGTCCCAGATGTCGGCGCGCGGTCCGAGCGTGCGCCAGGCCTCACTGGCCAGCCGACCGTCGACGGAGTAGACCGGGGCGCCCGCGATGATCAGCGGGGACCAGGCGGCGAGATAGATGATGTCGGGCGCGTCGTACGCGGGCACCGTCTTCCAGCTGACCGTGACGATGAGCGCCGCCGACAGCATCGCGCCGACGACGGCGGCCACCCGCTGCCACAACCCGAGAACGGTCACCACGCCGACGATGACCTGGAAGAAGGCGATGACGAGCCCGGAGCCGACGGGGTGCTGGAGCGCGAACTGCCGCAGCGGCTCGGCGACTTCCCACGGGTGCAGCGTGTTGAGCCACTTCGCCATGGAGCCGCGCTTGCCGCCGTCGAAGTAGACGGGATCGCAGAGCTTGCCCATGCCGGCGTAGACGGAGATGAAGCCGAGGAAGACGCGCAGCGGGAGCAGCACGACACCGAGGTTCATCCGGCGGCCCGGGTGGTACGCGTGCCGGACCGGATCGGAACTCCGCCTGGCGGGGGCGTCGTTCGCCGGCTCGTCGAGGTCGTCGTCGTCGAAGTCGGCGTCCGCGTAGGCCGGTTCGTCGTAGGTGCTGCCCACGCCACGCATGTGCGGCAGCAGGCGTTGCTCTCCGCCGACGGGTTTGCGCTGGCTGCCGACGAGCGGCGTCTCGACCGTGTCGACGGTCAGATCGCCCGCGTAGCCGGGCTGTTCGCCGATGCGCGGGATGACCTGGGTCGAGCCGGCGTCGGCCGTCGGCCCGGCGGAGCCGTGGGTCACGCCCGCGCTCCGTACGGCCTGGAGCAGGCGGTGGGCGCCGGTGTCGTCCGGCGCGGACTTCCCGCTCCAGACGACGGGGGCGCGGCGGCGGGCCCCGCCCGCTCGGCCCGGCCCACCCGCGACGGGAATCCGCGAGGTGTCGCCGGGGCTCAAGTGCCGTGCGATGCGCGGGGACTGGCCCCGCGACGCGCCCCCCAGCTGGACGCGGAAGCTCGCATGATTGACGATGACCTGCGCCGGATCGCTCGGCACCTTCACCATGCTCAGCGCGGGAACGTCGTCGAATCCCGACGAGCTGTCCCCCGTGGGTGTGCGGGGTGTTCTGGTGTCCACACTCATCTAACCGAGTGACAAGTGGTTAGGACACTGCTTTGACCTCGCCGAAGTGTCCGGACCGCGTCAAGATCGTCCAGAACATCCCGATCGACCCACGGGGGTGACCGCCAGGACGTTTGTTCAGGCGCGTCGCCGCGCGGCCTCGTACAGCACAACTCCCGCCGCCACACCGGCGTTCAGCGACTCCGCGCCACCGGGCATCGGAATCCGCACCCGGAAGTCGCAGGTCTCGCCGACGAGTCGGGACAGGCCCTTGCCCTCACTGCCGACGACGATGACGACGGGGCCGCCCAGGGCCTCCAGCTCACCGACCTCGACCTCGCCGTCCGCGGCGAGTCCGACCACGACGAGACCGGCCTTCTTGTACGTCTCCAGGGCTCGCGTCAGGTTGGAGGCGCGCGCGACGGGCGTACGGGCGGCGGCACCGGCCGAGGTCTTCCAGGCGCCGGCGGTCATACCGGCCGCGCGCCGCTCGGGCACGACCACGCCGTGGCCGCCGAAGGCGGAGGCGGAACGGACGACCGCACCGAGGTTCCGGGGGTCGGTCACGCCGTCGAGGGCGACGATCAGCGGGTCCTTGCCCTCGTCGTACGCGGCGGCGGCGAGGTCCTCGGGGTGCGCGTACTCGTACGGCGGGACCTGCAGGACGAGACCCTGGTGGTTGAGCCCGTTGGTCATGCGGTCGAGCTCGGGGCGCGGGGCCTCCATCAGGTGGATGCCGCCGCGCTCGGCGACGAGCTGGAGTGCCTCGCGGACCCGCTCGTCGTTGTCGATGAACTGCTGGACGTACAGCGTCGTCGCGGGGACGCCCTCGCGCAGCGCCTCGACGACGGAGTTGCGCCCGACGACCATCTCGGACGTGCCCTTGCCGCCGCGGCCCCGGGGGGCGGGCTTGCGGACGAGCTGCTTCGCCTTGGCGTTGGCGACGCGGTTCTTCTTGTGTCCCTTGCGCGCTTCGGCGGGCGGGGTCGGACCCTTGCCTTCCAGGCCCCGGCGTCGCTGGCCGCCACTGCCGACCTGCGCGCCCTTCTTGCCGGACATGCGGCGGTTGTTAGCAGCCATGACCTACCTGTCTGTGTGAGGCGTGCGTACGTACGTATATGAAGTGTGCCGCCCGGAGGTCCGGGCGGCACAATCGATCAAGGCCGACGGAGGTCGGCCGGGCCGCCGGAGCGGCCGCTCAGCGCGGTCCGAGCGTCCAGCGCGGCCCCTGCGGGCCGTCCTCGATCGCCAGGCCCGACTGGTTGAGCTGGTCGCGGATGGCGTCCGCGGTGGCCCAGTCCTTACGGGTGCGGGCGGCCTCGCGCTGGTCGAGGACCATCCGGACGAGGGTGTCGACGACGCCGTGCAGATCATCGCCGCGGTCGCCCTCGCCGGCCCACTGCGGGTCGAGCGGGTCGAGTCCGAGGACGCCGAGCATGGCCCGCACCTCGGCGAGGCGCGCCACGGCGGCTTCCTTGTCGTCGGCGGCCAGCGCGGAGTTCCCCTGGCGGACCGTCGTGTGCACGATGGCCAGCGCCTGCGGGACGCCCAGGTCGTCGTCCATCGCCTCGGCGAAGGCGGGCGGCACCTCGGCGGAGGGCTCGACGACGCCCCCGGCCTTCTCGACGACCCGCTGCACGAAGCCCTCGATGCGCGCGAACGCCGACTCGGCCTCGCGCAGGGCCTCTTCGCTGTACTCGATCATCGAACGGTAGTGCGGGGTGCCGAGGTAGTAGCGGAGCACGATGGGGCGCCACGCCTTGACCATCTCCGAGACGAGCACCGAGTTCCCGAGGGACTTCGACATCTTCTCGCCGCTCATGGTGACCCAGGCGTTGTGCACCCAGTACTTCGCGAACTCGTCGCCGAAACCCTTGGCCTGCGCGATCTCGTTCTCGTGGTGCGGGAAGATCAGGTCGATCCCGCCGCCGTGGATGTCGAAGGCGCTGCCCAGGTACTTGTGGGCCATGGCCGAGCACTCCAGGTGCCAGCCGGGACGGCCCCGGCCCCAGGGCGTCTCCCAGCTCGGCTCGCCCGGCTTCACGGCCTTCCACATGGCGAAGTCACGCGGGTCCCGCTTGCCGGTCTCGCCCTCGCCCGACGGCTGGAGCAGGTTGTCGAGCTCCTGGTTGGAGAGCTGGAGATACCCGTCGTACGACCGCACGTCGAAGTAGACGTTCCCGTCGGCCGCGTACGCGTGACCGCGCTCGATGAGCCCGCGCATCATCTCGATCATCTCGGGGATGTGGCCGGTGGCCCGCGGTTCGTACGTGGGCGGCAGGCAGCCGAGCGCGTCGTAACCGTCGTTGAAGGCGCGCTCGTTGTCGTAGCCGATGGACCACCAGGGGCGGCCCTGGTCTGCCGACTTGGTGATGATCTTGTCGTCGATGTCCGTGACGTTCCTGATGAACGTCACGTCATAGCCGCGGTACTCGAACCAGCGGCGCATGATGTCGAAGTTGAGGCCCGAGCGGATGTGCCCGATGTGCGGTGCCGCCTGCACGGTCGCGCCACAGAGGTAGATCGAGACGCAACCCGGCACGAGCGGGGTGAAGTCACGGATCTGCCGGGCGCTGGTGTCGTACAGGCGAATAGTCACCACTCCAGGGTAGTGGCCCCTGGGTAGTGCCCCGCGACCCTTCCCCCGCAAGGGCCACGTATTCGTGACATACGGGGGACCACCCGCCCCGTACGGCACTCGAGGTCGAGCCTTTCGGGCGAACGGACCCCTCCCGGGCGTCAGCCCGCCCGGACGACCAGGGCCGTGGCGACCGCCATCAACCCCTCGTCCCGGCCCGGGAAACCGAGCCCGTCCGTCGTGGCGCCCGACACCGACACCGGCGCCCCCACCGCGTCCGAAAGGATCTTCTGAGCCTCGTCGCGCCGCTTGCCGATCTTCGGGCGGGGCCCGACGACCTGGACCGCGACATTGCCGACGGTGAAGCCGGCCTCGCGGACGATCCGCGCCGCCTCCGTCAGCAGAACGACCCCCGACGCCCCGGACCACTCCGGGCGTCCGGTGCCGAAGTGGGCCCCGAGGTCACCGAGGCCCGCCGCCGAGAACAGCGCGTTGCAGGCGGCGTGCGCGACGACGTCCGCGTCGGAGTGCCCGGCGAGTCCGGGTCCCTCCCCCTCCCACTTCAGACCGGCACACCACAGCTCCCGCCCTTCCTCGAAGGCGTGGATGTCGGTGCCGATCCCCACGAGCGGGATCACCGGGCCCCGGGACGGACCCTGACCGGCCGGCTGCGCCGACGCCTGCGTCGGAGTCTCAGAACCCATCGTTCAGCCTCCGCCGCG
Organism: Streptomyces sp. NPDC005141; assembly: GCF_053599975.1. Lineage (NCBI taxonomy): Bacteria > Bacillati > Actinomycetota > Actinomycetes > Kitasatosporales > Streptomycetaceae > Streptomyces > Streptomyces sp. NPDC005141. The sequence continues at coordinate 51,481 of NZ_JBSFYW010000013.1, forward strand.
CGAGAACCGCCTCCGCCAGCACCAGATCCAGCGGCCGCGTCACCTTGAACGCCTCTTCGTGCCCGGGCACGACCACGACCGGCACACCCAGCTGCTCGACCATGCTCGCGTCGTCGGTCACGTTGTCGGTGACGGTCTCGTGGGCCCGCAGAAGCGTCTCGCGGTCGAAGCCCTGGGGCGTCTGCACGGCACGCAGCCGCCCGCGTTCGGGCGTGGCCACGACCGGCTCGGGCTCCCCGGCGACGGCCGCGGGCTCGACCTCCTTGACGGTGTCGGCGAGCGGCAGCGCCGGTACGACGGCGGGGGCGCCGTCCCGTACGGCCTCGATGACGGCGTCCACGGTGTCGACGGGGACGAGCGGCCGGGCCGCGTCGTGCACGAGGACGATGTCGATACCGGGCGGCAGCGCGTCGAGCCCGTACTTCACGGACTCCTGGCGGCTTTCACCGCCCGGGACCACGAGGAAGTCGGTGCGGTCGGGCAGCGCGTGCGCGTCGAGCAGCGTCTTCACCTCGGCCGCGCCGTCCGGCGGAGCCACGACGACGACCAGGGAGACGGCGCGGGACGCGGCCATGGCGCGGATCGCGTGGATGAGCATGGGCGTGCCGTTCAGCGCGCGGAGTGCTTTGGGGGCGCCCGGACCGAGGCGCACACCTCGTCCAGCGGCCGGAATCACGGCGGCGGTGCGGGCCCCGGACGGCGAAGGGAGCGAAACGTCAGACATCGGTTCCTGTCAGGTTTGTGTGCTCGACCGGTATGGGTATGGCCTGGGGGTACCCCCTGCTCGGCGAGCTGGGGGAGTGCCGGGCGCGACGCCTTGACCGGACCCTTCCGTGACATCCGGTCGAGCCGACTGCCCGGGTCGGCACGCCAAGTATCGGATACGCCGGTATACCGCGGAAAAGCCGATGCCGGGTGAACGTCCGGTTTACCGAACGGCGCGGGTACGAACATGCCGCAGCGCCCGGCGACAGCAATTGCGTCATCGGGCACCGCGGCATTTCATTGCGCGACTGCGCGGGCTTGTGCGTACGTCAAGACGGCGGGCGTCTCGGCGACTGAGCCGGCGTCAGGACGCGAGAACCTCGTCGAGCAGGGCCTCGGCCTTGTCCTCGTTGGTGTTCTCCGCGAGGGCGAGCTCGCTCACCAGGATCTGGCGCGCCTTGGCGAGCATGCGCTTCTCACCTGCGGAGAGTCCGCGCTCGCGCTCACGACGCCACAGGTCACGCACGACTTCCGCGACCTTGATGACATCGCCGGAGGCGAGCTTCTCCAGATTTGCCTTGTAGCGACGCGACCAGTTCGTGGGCTCCTCGGCGTACGGCGCACGCAGCACCTCGAAGACCCGGTCCAGCCCGTCCTGACCGACCACATCACGTACGCCGACGAACTCCGCATTGTCCGCTGGCACACGTACCGTCAGGTCACCCTGGGCGACCTTCAGCACCAAGTAGGTCTTGTCCACGCCTTTGATCTGGCGAGTTTCGATGGCCTCGATCAGCGCGGCCCCGTGATGGGGATAGACCACGGTGTCGCCAACCTTGAACGTCATGTGACAGGTACCCCTTCCGTGGCTATCCAGAGTAACACGGAAACGGCGTCTTCTGAATGGCGTTTTCGCAGGTCAGGGCATATCTCGGGGCTTGACAACCGCAACAGGAACGTGCTGCGAGGGGCGAGCGGAAGAGGGTATTCGCAGGTCGGAGCGGCTGTCCATGCGGAGTGAAACGCGCACGTTACACACACCCGGAGGCCGTGACCTAGGTCCGAACATCCCGTTTTGTCCGGCTCCAAGAGCGCGACTTCCGCTACTCCGTTCGACGGACGGAGCCGAGTACGAGACGAATCCGGAATTGATCAAGACGTTCGATGATCACGCGCTGATCCACCTCCGATGACCTCGTGATCCATTTTCCGGAGAGCCGGGCATTCATTCCACGAAATGCGCAAGCTAAGACCGCGGAAGTTATGTGAATGGCGGACGAGCGCGCGATCAAAGTAGCGGAAGGGCCGCGGGAGCAGGGTGCGAAGGACGGGGCGCACACCCGGCGCAACGGAGTCCGCGGTCGCACGCCCAGCTCCGCCCCGCCCCCACCCGGAGTTCCCCGAGCCACCCGAGCTCCCGGGGCGCCCTGAGCGCCCCCTCGTCACTCCTCGTACGAGCAAAGTCGGCGGTTGGGGAGGGTCGGGTGCGGTCGCGCGGGAACGGATCGGTAACCTAAGGCCGCTGACAGACCCTTAGGGCGGCTTTACACAGAAGTCGTCCTGCTTCGCCCACGTTCAAGGAGTAGCCGCCGCCGTGAGCAGCAGCCTTCGACGCGGCGCTCTCGCCGCCGCCGTCATCGCGTTCTCGATCGCCTCGCTCGCCGCGTGCGGTGCCGGCAACAACGCCCAGACGCTGGAAGTCAAGCCGGACAACGCGGCCACCTCCGTGGGCGACATCAAGGTCCAGAACGCCCTCGTCATCACCCAGCCCGACGTGAAGGCCACCGGCCCGGCGGTGATCTCCGCGACGCTGTTCAACAACGGCACCACCGCGCAGACCGTGGACTCGATCAAGGTCGAGGGCGAGGGCACCGCCCAGATCACGCCCGCCGGCGGCAAGGGCAAGCTGACCGTCCCGGCCGGCGGCTCGATCGTCATCGGCGGCAAGGACAACGCCTCCGCGGCGCTGGCCAGCCCCTCCGAGACCGTCCTGAACGGCAGCGTCCAGAAGATCACCTTCGGCTTCAGCAAGACCGGCGACGTGAGCCTGAGCGCCTTCGTCGTCCCGGCCGAGAGCTACTTCTCCAAGTGGGGTCCGAGCGACATCCCGGCGGCGCCGTCCGAGGCCGCGTCCACCCCGCCGTCCGAGTCGGCCTCGGGTTCCCCGTCCGCGTCCGCGTCGGGCGAGCCGGGCACCACCGCGTCGTCGAGCGCGACCGGCACCGCCACGGCGTCGGAGTCCGCCGGCCAGTGACGTGAGGCGGCGGGCGCGCACAAGGCCCGTACGCCCGCCCGGCAGTCGGCGCACCGGCCACACCAGTCCGTACGCACGAAGGGCGGGACCCCTTGCAAGGGGTCCCGCCCTTCGTCGTGCTCCGCGTCGCGTGCTGTGGTGCGCTCTCAGGCCCGCACGCGGAGGTGGGGCCGGTCTACGGCTCGAACTTGTAGCCGAGACCGCGCACCGTCACGAGGTACCGGGGCGCGCCCGGGTCCGGCTCGATCTTCGCGCGCAGACGCTTGACGTGGACGTCGAGGGTCTTGGTGTCACCGACGTAGTCGGCGCCCCAGACCCGGTCGATGAGCTGCATCCGGGTCAGCACGCGGCCCGCGTTGCGCAGCAGCATCTCCAGGAGGTCGAACTCCTTCAGCGGGAGGTCGACCTTGGAGCCGGAGACGGTGACCACGTGGCGGTCGACGTCCATCCGGACGGGACCGGCCTCGAGAGCCGCCGGGGCGACCTCCTCCGGCTCCCCGCGGCGGCGCAGGACGGCCCGGATGCGGGCGACCAGCTCCCGCGAGGAGAAGGGCTTGGTGACGTAGTCGTCGGCTCCTATTTCGAGCCCGACAACCTTGTCGATCTCGCTGTCCTTGGCGGTGACCATGATCACCGGGACGTTGGAGCGGCCGCGCAGCTGGCGGCAGACCTCCGTACCGGGCAGCCCCGGCAGCATCAGGTCGAGGAGGACGAGGTCGGCGCCGTTGCGCTCGAACTCGTCGAGTCCGTCGGGCCCGGTGGTCGCGATGGCGACCTCGAAGCCCTCCTTGCGGAGCATGTACGACAGGGCGTCGGAGAAGGACTCCTCGTCCTCGACGACGAGCACACGGGTCACGGAAGGACCTCCGGGGCAGGAAGCGGTTCGTACGGGGATGTGACGGTGGTCGTCCCGTCGGGCTGCTCGGACTCGTCCTCTTCGTCGAGTCCGGGCATGTGGTGATCGGTCACGCGTGCGCGGGCCGCACTCGCCTCCGGCAGCCGCAGGGTGAACGTGGAGCCCTGACCCTCGGAGCTCCACACCGTGACCTCCCCGCCGTGCGAGGCGGCCACGTGCTTGACGATGGCCAGCCCGAGGCCCGTACCGCCGGTGGCGCGGGAGCGGGCCGGGTCGACGCGGTAGAAGCGCTCGAAGACGCGCTCCTTGTCCTTCTCGGAGATGCCGATGCCCTGGTCGGTCACGGCGATCTCGATGTGTTCCCCACCGGGCGCCGTCACCCGGCGGGCGGCTATCCCGACGCGGGTTCGGGCGGGCGAGTAGTTGACGGCGTTCTCGACGAGGTTGCCGAGGGCGGCGGCCAGCTGACCCCGGTTCCCCCACAGGCTCAGGTCGGCGGTACCGCCGGCGGCCATGGTGATCTGCTTGGTGCCGGCCTGGTGGCGGCAGCGGTCGATCGCCTCGGCGACCAGCTCGTCGACACGGACCGGCTCGGCGTCCTCGAGGGGATCGTCGTTCTGCACCCTTGACAGGTCGATGAGCTCCTGGACGAGGTTGGTGAGCCGGGTGGCCTCTATCTGCATGCGCCCGGCGAAACGCTCGACGGCTTCCGGGTCGTCCGAGGCGTCCATGACGGCCTCGGAGAGCAGGGAGAGCGCTCCGACGGGAGTCTTGAGCTCATGACTCACGTTCGCGACGAAGTCGCGCCGTACGGCTTCGATGCGACGCGCCTCCGTCAGGTCCTCCACGAGAAGGAGGACGAGCCGCGATCCGAGGGGCGCCACACGCGCGGAGACGGCGAGGGCCTCGCCCCTCCCCGTCCCTCTTCTCGGCAGGTCCAGCTCCACCTGGCGTATCTCCCCGTCACGACGGGTGTCACGCGCCATGTGGAGCATCGGTTCGACGGCCAGTTTGCCGCCGCGCACCAGTCCGAGGGCATACGCCGCCGAACTCGCCTTGACCACGGCGTCCGCTTCGTCGAGTACGACCGCCGAGGACCTGAGCACGGACAGCACGGTGTCGACACCCGGTGGAAGCACCGCGTCCGTGTGCAGAGAAGTGCGGGTCGGGCGTTTCTGGTCGCGCTCGCTCCAGCGGAACGCCAGCATGGCGATGACACCGGTAAGTACTCCGGCGATCGCTGCCGCTGCGGCGACCGCCGCGTTCACGTCCATGCACCCAGGTTAGGCATGCCGTCGCTCCTGGCCACAGCCATCCGAGTGCGACCTCGAACACTCGTCGCCCAGAGTTCACCCAGGAGCCAGTAGTGGTTCATTTGTGGTGCCGGAAACGGACGCGTACGGGCCCGAACGTGGGAGCGTGGGGTTCACGGGTCCCGTCCGGCGGCCGTACGGCGGCCGGAACAGCCAGGTCCCGGACCCCGGACCCCGAAGCTGACGTAGGAGAGGGACACCCACATGCGTGACGCGTATCACGAGGAACTTGACTCGATCGGCGACGGCCTCGTCGAGATGGCCCGGCTCGTCGGGTCGGCGATCGGGCGCGCCACGACGGCCATACTCGACTCCGACCTGAAGCTGGCCGAGAGCGTGATCGCGGCCGACCAGAAGGTCGACGACCTTCAGCACGAGCTGGAGGCCCGCGCGATAGCCCTGCTGGCCCGCCAGCAGCCGGTGGCGACGGATCTCCGTATCGTCGTCACCTCGCTCCGCATGTCGGCGGACCTGGAGCGCTCCGGCGACCTGGCCCAGCACGTGGCCAAGCTGGCCCGGCTGCGCTTCCCCGACCGCGCGGTCCCGCACGACCTGCACGCCACGATCCTGGAGATGGGCCAGCTCGCCCAGCGCCTGATGGCCAAGGCCGCCGAGGTCATCATCACCAAGGACGTCGACCTGGCGATGCAGCTGGAGCAGGACGACGACGAGATGGACCTGCTGCACCGCACGCTCTTCCAGCACCTGCTGGACGACAAGTGGCAGCACGGCATCGAGACCGCCGTCGACGTCACCCTGCTCGGCCGCTACTACGAGCGCTTCGCCGACCACGCAGTCTCGGTCGCCAAGCGCGTGGTCTACCTGGTCACCGGCGAGCACGCCGACGATCTCCAGCAGGACATCCAGCCGGTCACGGGGGCGGAGGGGGCATAGCTCTCCGGGGAGCGGCGGGCCCCGCCGCTCCCCTCCTCTCCTCTCCTTGTTCCGGTGGGGGCGGCGGCGGGCTCGGTTCCCGGCCCGCCCCCGCGTGGGATTCGCCTCCTGGGCGCGCGGGACGCCTCAGTGCGCCGTTGATGCGCCCGCCCGGGTGGGCATGAGATGAGCGACAGGAACTGTGCGGCGCAGCGTGCCCCGCACGCTTCCGTGTCTGAAGGAGGGACCCATGGCCGAATCCCCCAGCACGCCCGACCCGACGCAGGACCGCGCCACCCGACAGCCCGCCGAGATCAAGAGTCTCCCTTTGTTCGGCGCCTGCGGCTGCGGCTCCGGCTGCGGCTGCGGCTGCCAGTCGGGCAATCCCTGCCAGTGCGGCTGATCGCATACGTATGTACAGAAGGGCCCTGTCATCACGACGGGGCCCTTCTGCGCATCACGACGGGGACCTTCGCGCGTCACGACGGGCCTTTCGCGCTCGACGGCTCGGCCGCGCCGCAACGGGGGCGGGACCTGGAGTGAATCCGGCGGGTCGGCGTCCCAGGCGGGCCCCCGGGGTCAGCGCCCGGAGGGTCTGGCGCAGCGTGCCGCTGTCGCCGTACGCGGTCGCTCCGCTGGCGGTGCGGGTGCCGGCGAACTTCGACAGCTGCCGACACCTCCACGGATCGTCCCGGCGGCGGAATCGAGGCGACACGGCGGCAGAGGGCTCGTACTCTCCGGACCGGAGAGGGGCGGGGAGCGCGATCACGGAGTACTTCTTACTGGTGTGGAGCGCCGCGGGAGCGAGGGAACACAGGTGAAGCGTCCGCTCCTCTTCCTCGATGTCGACGGCCCCCTCATCCCGTTCGGTCCGCCGCCCGGTCGGGAACGGATTCCTGACCCGGGCTCCGAAGCGTTCCCTGATCAGGGGAACCCGCTGCTCGGACGGCTCGACCGGTCCGTGGGTCCGCGCCTGTTGGCGCTGGGGTGCGACCTGGTGTGGGCCTCGACATGGATGGACGAGGCGAACGAGTCCGTCGGCCCGCGGATCGGGCTGCCCCGGCTGCCTGTGGTGGAGTGGCCCGAGGACTCTCCCGACGACGGCCCGCGCGGCCTGCACTGGAAGACCCGGACCCTCGTGGAGTGGGCGGACCGGCGGCCGTTCGTCTGGATCGACGACGAGATCGGCGCCGTGGATCGGCTCTGGGTCGCCGCGCAGCACCATGGCCCCGCACTGCTTCACCGCGTCGACCCGGCCGAAGGCCTCAAGGAGGACGACTTCTCCGTACTCGCCGAGTGGCTCCGCACGGCCCTGCCGGACCTCGCCTCGGGAACGGACGGCCAGGCCTGCCCGGAACGGTCGGGACGGAACATTCATCGACCACGGAGCCGCCGTCCCGGCCGCGATCACCTGTGAGGCCCCTGTTCCCCTCCGACCACTTCCGCAGTTACGGTGACGCAACTGTCGTGAAGGAACGTGAGGTTCCCGTTCCGCGTCGGGGAGGCGAACGACAGCCCTTTGATCACTTTTGTGGGGGCACATGAAGATTCACAGACGCCGCGTGCTCGCGGCACTCGGCACCACCGTCGCCCTGGCGGCGGGTATGGCCGTCGCGCCGGGCGCGGCGGCCGCCGGTCCGGTGAAGTGGCAGGCGACGGACGGATTGCTGGCGTTCCGCAACGGAGCCGAGCAGAGCCTGCAGCTCGTGAAGCCGGGCAGCAGCACCTACACCACCATCGCCGAGGACGCCTCGCAGCCTGCGTGGTCGCCCGACGGCAGCCGGATCGCGTACGTCCGCGACGGCCGGGTCGAGACCCGCCGGTACACCGGCTCCACCCTGGTGAAGATCCTCGAGCGGAGCGACTCCGTGGGGGGAGTCGCCGATCCGACGTTCCTGGGCGGCGGCGGCACCATCGTCTACTCGGGCGCCGGCCGGCTCCGGTACGCCCCGTCCGACGGCTCTCGCTACGCGCAGCCGCTGTTCTCCACCACGGAGGACGGCTGCGACCGCCAGCCGAGCGCGTCCGTCAACGCACTCATCGCCTTCGTCCGCACCGGCGAAAGCTGCGGGACCGCGACCGGTTCGGCGATCTGGCTCTACGACGCGAACACCGGCGGTTTCACCAAGCTGACGGACAGCGGCTCGCATCCCGCGATCTCGCCCGACGGCACGCGCGTCGCCTTCGTCCGCGAAGTGGACCGTGTCAGCGAGCTGTTCGTGATGAACGTGGACGGCACGGGAGAGCAGCGGCTCACCGACCAGGCATACGCCACCACTCCGGAGTGGGCACCGACCGGTACGAAGATCGCGTTCAACACCGGTGACGACGACGTCTCGTCGACCCGCATCCTGGACCTCACCGACAACTCGCTCTCCACGATGCCGGCACCAGCCCACACCTCGTCCACCGTCGACGTCGCCTGGCAGCCGCTGCGCGGCCAGAGCACCGCTCGCGTCTGGGGCTCCGACTCGCCGGGCACCAACCTGGCCGCGTCCCGCTGGACCTGGAACACGCCAGGCCAGAGCGAACCCGGCCTGGTCGACGCCAAGGCGGCCGTCCTCATCAGCGAGGACAGCCCGTCCTACGCGCTGACCGCGCAGGCGCTCGCCGGCCAGAAGCAGGCCCCCGTCCTGATGACGTCGAAGACCTCGCTGTCGTCCGCCGTACAGACGGAGCTGAAGCGCACGCTGAAGCCAGGCGCCACGGTCTACCTGGTCGGCGGCACCGGCATCCTCTCCAGCTCCGTCGCCAGCAAGGTCAGCTCGCTCGGCTTCACCCCGAAGCGACTGGCGGGCACCTCCCGCTACTCCACGTCGGTGGCGGTCGCCAAGGCCGTGACCAGCGCCCCGGAGTACGTCTTCGTCGCCACCGGCACGGACTACCACTCGGCGCTCGCGGCCTCCGCGTCGGCGGGCGCGCTCGGCTACAAAGGCAAGGGCACGGTCGTCCTCAACGACGGCAATGCGTTGACGTCGTCCGTGAAGGCGTACCTCAACACGCTCGACCCCGACGAGACCATGATCATCCCGGTCGGCGCCTCGGCGAAGTACGCGCTCACGCACACCTACTTCTCCAACTGGCCCGACACCTGGACGTACTACCCCATCACCGGCAGCGGCCACGACGGCACCTCGGTCGCGCTCGCCCGGTTCTGGTGGTCCTCGCCGTTCCAAGTGGGACTGGCCTGGTCGGACAGCTGGCGGGGCGGCGTCTCCGCGAGCGCCGGCATGCTCTGGTACGGCCCGGTCCTGTGGGCCGACGACACGACCCTGACGGAGACGGACGCGACCTACCTGCGCCAGCAGGCCGCGAGCCTCCAGTCCGTCATCGCCTTCGGCGGGACGGGATCCATCTCGTCGTCCGAACTGACCGCCGCGGGCTCCGCCATCAGCGCGGGCAGCTCACTCGTGACGTACCACCCGTACTACAACGGTGTCACCCCGGCAGAGAAGCAGTCACTCTCCGCCCCGCGCACCGGGAACGCCCCCGGCGCAACAGCTCCGACAAGGCCCGGAGCGACGGCACCGCAACCGGACCTGGACTCGGTGCGGACCACGCACGAGTAACCACCCCTGACACAGCATCAAGCCCCCTACCAACAAAGAACCCGCAGGCAGGGGGCTTGATCGTGTCTGGCTACTTCTTCTTGCCCTGGGTTTTGCCGGAAATCTTGATGACCTGCCGCTTCCCAGCTCAGGGGCGGTGAGCTCGTGCGCCTGGCCGTCGTCGTTGGTCGTCATTGGCTGCTGTTGAGCAACCTCGGACGGCCCAGAGACGGCCCAGTTTTGCCGCGCGCGACTGACGGCCGGCACTTCGACACGCCCCGTCTGAACCTCAGCCGACGACAGTCAGCCACGTGGCGGGTCAGCCAACCGTGTGGGTGCGCGTATGTCTCGCTGCACCCTCACCGGCCTCGGCCACGCTATCGGTGTCGTCGATCAGTGCAAGCCGCAACGGCCGACACGTGAAAGTAGCTGCCAAGTGTCTCGACATGGCCGTCCGGCCTGCCTTGAGTGATGGTTCCGCTAACCAGACCTCAAAGAGCGCTCATTGTGCGATACCGCCGAGGACCATGAAGCCTGGGCTTCTTTACGGTGATCATCGAGGTCGCGGAAGATGGTGGCGGCCTGCGTATAGGCGTCGATGGCCTCGTCGAACCGCCGCAGGTCGCGCAGGGCGTTGCCGAGGTTGTTCAGTGCCTGGCCTTCGGCGTGCCGGTCATCGAGATTGCGGAAGACGGTGACGGCCTGGCTGTGAGCGTCGATGGCCTCGTCGAACCGCCGCAAGTCCCGCAGAGCGCCACCGAGGTTGTTCAGTGTTTTGCCTCCGCTGTGCCGGTCATCGAGGTCGCGGAAGACGGTGGCGGCCTGGGTATAGGCGTCGATGGCCTCGTCGAACCGCCGCAAGTCGCGCAGGGCGTTGCCGAGGTTGTTCAGTGCCTTGCCTTCGGCATGCCGGTCATCAAGATCGCGGAAGACGGTGACGGCCTGGCTGTGAGCGTCGATGGCCTCGTCGAACCGCCGCAAGTCCCGCAGAGCGCCACCGAGGTTGTTCAGTGTTTTGCCTCCGCTGTGCCGGTCATCGAGGTCGCGGAAGACGGTGGCGGCCTGGGTATAGGCGTCGATGGCCTCGTCGAACCGCCGCACCTGCTGCAGGGCACTACCGAGGTTGTTCAGTGCCTGCCCTTCGGCGTGCCGGTCCTCGAGGTCGCGGCATATGGTGGCGGCCTGGGTATAAGCGTCGATGGCCTCGTCGAACCGCCGCAACTCCCACAGAGCGTTGCCGAGGTTGTTCAGTACCTGGCCTTCGCCGTGCCGGTCATCGAGATCGCGGAAGATGGTGACGGCCTGCGTATAGGCGTCGATGGCCTCGTCGAACCGCCGCAACTCCCGCAGAGCGCCACCGAAGTTGTTCAGTGCCTTGCCTCCGCTGTGCCGGTCATCGAGATCGCGGAAGACGGTGGCGGCCTGGCTGTGGGCGTCGATGGCCTCGTCGAACCGCCGCAGGTCCTGCAGGGCGTTGCCGAGGTTGTTCAGTGCCTGGCCTTCGGCGTGCCGGTCATCGAGATTGCGGAAGACGGTGACGGCCTGGCTGTGAGCGTCGATGGCCTCGTCGAACCGCCGCAGGTCCTGCAGGGCGTTGCCGAGGTTGTTCAGTGCCTTGCCTTCGGCATGCCGGTCATCAAGATCGCGGAAGACGGTGGCGGCCTGGGTATAGGCGTCGATGGCCTCGTCGAACCGCCGCAGGTCCTGCAGGGCGCCACCGAGGTTGTTCAGTGTCTGGCCTTCGCCGTGCCGGTCATCAAGATCGCGACAGATGGCCAAGTCTTGAGTGTAGGCGTCGATGGCCTCGTCGAACCGCCGCAGCCCACGCAGGGCGTTGCCGAGGTTGTTCAGTGCCCTGCCTTCGGCGTGCCGGTCATCGAGATCGCGGAAGATGGTGGCGGCCTGGGTATAGGCGTCGATGGCCTCGTCGAACCGCCGCACCTCCTGCAGGGCGCCACCGAGGTTGTTCAGTGCCTGGCCTTCGCCGTATCGGTCATCGAGGTCGCGGAAGATGGCCAACGCTGTGGCGCTGACATTAATCCAGTCATCGAAAAAGCGCCGGTAGGACAGGTACTCGGAGAGGCTGAAGGCAAGCGTGGTGGTTGTTTCCGGGTGACCAAGAGGCGGGGAAGCGGTGGCGGTGGCGACGAGGTTGGAATGTTCACCGTCCAGCCAGGCCAACGCGGCAGCGCGATCGGGAAAGCGGGGGGAGAGAGCGCCGGGCAGCAAGGTCAGGCAGACGTTAGCGGCTCGAGCGGTGGTGCGATAGTGGAGGTGGAGACGATCTCGCGCGGCTTCGCGCTGGTCATCGTTGGCGTGCGTGCGTCCGTGCTGGTCGGCATACAGGCGCACCAGGTCGTGCATCCGCCAGCGGCCCCAGGGGTCTCCGGGTTCGATCAGGTGGGCGCGGGCTAGGTCTTCCAGGAGTTCCTCGACCTCCGGCAAGTCGGCATCGGCCAGGTGAGCGGCGGTGTCGGTAGAAACGTCCGGGCCGGCGTTGAGCGGCAGTAGGCGGAACAAGCGGGCGTGATCGCGGCTGAGGTGCTGGTACGACAGATCGAAGGCGGCGCGCACCGCCCGTTCCTTGCGGCGCAGCCGGTTGAGCCGTGAGTGTTCTGCTTCAAGGGCCTGGGCTAACGAGGCCAGAGGGCGGGTGGAGAAGTCGGCAAGCAGGGCAGCGGCGATCCTCAAGGCCAGCGGCAGTCCTGCACAAAGCCGGGTAATGGCCGCAGCGGCTTCAGGTGCGTCCTTGACCCGGCTATCGCCAGGCCGGGTTTGGTCGAGGACCTGACGCAGCAGCTCGATGGACGCGGCCTGATTGAGAATGCCCAAATCGTGCAGGCGGGCGCCGACGTCAAGGGTGTCGCGGGAGGTCAGCAGAGCGGCCGTGACGCCGTCGGTGGGCAGCAGAGGCTTGGCCTGCTCGTCGCTGGAAGCGTTGTCGATGATGACCAGGATCCGCCGCCCCTGCTCGGCAAAGGCAGCCAGCACACTGCGGTAGAGCCGCGCGCGGTCCTGCAAGTCCGCAGGGATGTGTTCGCCAGGCATGCCCAAGGCGCGGAGCAGGCTGCCAAGGGCGCGCTCCGGGGACAGGCGGCGCTCAACGTCGTAACCGAACATATCGACGAACAGCACTCCGCCGGGAAACCAGTCCGGCTCTTTCAAGGCTTGGACTGCGGTCTGCACGACGAGCTCGGTCTTGCCAATGCCAGCGAGTCCCGCCACGGCTGCCACCAGTACCGCCTGTTGCCGTTCCGCGCCCGGCGCCAGCCCTTGGAGCAGTTCCTCAACCTGTGTGGCACGGCCGGTGAAGGTGGTGGATGCCTGCGGCAGACCGGACAGAGCCGGGTGGATTTGTGGGGGCAACTGCACGGTGATGTCACGGCCCTGGATCACCGCATGAAAAAACCATCCCCCGCTGATCTCATTCGACACCGGCTATTCCTGCACCGGCGGCGCGCCTGTACCAGTCCCCGGAGCTGTCGACGGCGGCGCCGGTGTGGTGAAGGAGATGCCAGAGAAGTCCCTGCCTTGCAGGGCCGGTCCTTGGAATGTGCCGCCGCTGATCGTGTTGTGTACATCGCCATCAACGGTCCGTACCAGCTTCGCTTGCTCGTGCCACAGCTGCAGCCCGGTGTGGAAGTCGGCATCCACGGCGGCCCGAACCGCCAAGGCGGTGCTCAGCGACTGTGCGCGGCCGGGATCGGCCGGTGCCTGGGCCAGCCCAGTCAGCTCCGCCTCCCCCGAACCGACTGCCGAAGCCTGCGCGTTGCCTTGATCGCGGCGGAACGGGCGCCGCACCAGAGTGCTCAAGTTCACCCACGCCTGTCGGCCCACCTCACCACCAGCGCCGCCCGCCAGTGCCGCCAGCAACCCCACCGAAATCGGATCCATCGCGCCCCCGTCCCCACGTTCACGAGAGATACACGGTACGAGGAACGGCCTTCGTGCGCCACGCAGCGGGAACTACGCACTTATTCGAACACTCCGTTGAGCAAATCTCGACAAGCTTCGGAATATTCCGCTCGTCAGTGGGCCTGCTCGGTAAGGCACGACGTTGGGGCCATGATCTTCGAGGGTTCTGCAAACGCCGCTGCGCAAACGGGATGGAGCCCTACGAGGCGGCTGTCCTCTGGAACGCGCACGCCGGTCCGCTCTGGCGGCGCTTCTCCACCTACCTGCGCCGCGAGGTCGCCAAGCGCGCCGGACTCTCACAGCGCGCGTTCCGCCAGTACGCCCGCGTCTCCTTCGCCAAGGTCGCCGAGTACCAGAAGCGCGGCGCCGTCCACTTCCACGCTGTCATCCGCATCGACGGCCCGGAGGGCGGCGACACCCCGCCTCCGGCCTGGGCCACCGCCGAACTGCTCACCGACGCCATCGGCGCCGCTGCTGCCCACGTTCGCGTGGACGGCCCTGTCATCAGCGGACGCGCGCACACCTTCACCTTCGGCCGTCAGCTCGACGTCCGCATAATCCGTTCCGCCGACTTCGACGGCGGCCAGGAACTGACCGAGCGGGCTGTCGCCTCGTACATCGCCAAGTACGCCACCAAGGGCGGCGAAACCGCCACGGGAGCTCTCGACCGCCCGCTCAAGTTCCTCGCCGAACTCGCCCAACTCGACATCAGCGACCACGCCCGCCGGCTGATCCGAACGGCCTGGAAGTTCGGCGCGCGCAAGGAGTTAGAAGATCTCCGACTCCGGGCCTGGGCCCACATGCTCGGCTTCCGCGGCCACTTCTCCACCAAGTCCCGCCGCTACTCCACCACCCTCGGCGCCCTCCGCACCGCCCGCGCCGAATGGCGCCGTGCACAAGCAGCAGCCACCGCGGGCGACACCGACACGACGACCCTCGTCGTCTCGCACTGGGTCTTCGCCGGAACCGGTCTGTCCGCCGCCGAAGCATGGCTCGCCGTATCCCTCGAACCCGCCCCCGGAACAGAAGGAGAACCCGCCCATGGCTGAGCGGCGCCTTACCGTGGCGCGGGTTCCCGACGAGCCGCGCTCCCTTCCAGCGCGGTGCCTCACTCCTCTTGATGTCGCCGAGCTTCTGGGTGTGCCGATCGAGACGGTCTACCAGTGGCGCCGGAAGCGCACCGGTCCTCGCGGCTTCCGGGTCGGCCGGCACCTGCGCTACGACCCCGATGACGTCCGGGTGTGGGTCGAGTCCCTGATGCAAGGGGCTGTTGCCTGATGGCCGGACACATCCAAGACCGCTGGTACAAGAGCGAAACGGGTCCGGACGGCAAGGTCCGCAAGGTCAAGAGCGATCGTTACGGCTCCGGACTTCGCTACCGTGCGCGCTACGTCGGCCCGGACGGCACAGAGAAGGCCAAGAGCTTTCCCGACCGGCAGAAGCGGCTTGCCGACCAATGGCTCGCCCACATCGAGGCGGACATGGCGCGCGGGCAGTACATCGACCCGCGCGCGGGTCGGATCACCTTCCAGCAGTACGCCGAACGCTGGGTGGGAACCCAGGGCGCTGACCCGAACACGCAGGCCTCGATGGAGTCGCAGCTTCGGCTGCACGCCTTCCCGTACCTGGGTACGCGCCCCCTCGGGTCCTTCCAACCCGCCCACATACGCGACTGGGTTCAGCAGCTTCAGGAGAACGGCGTCCGGGGCTCGTACGCCCGGACGATCTACTCCAACCTGCGCGCTGCGTTGAGCGCCGCCGTGGATGACGGGCATCTCCCCCGCAATCCGTGTGCGGCTCGCTCGGTCCGGCCGCCGACTGTCGACACCAAGCGCGTCAAGCCGTGGACGCCGGAACGGGTCTTCGCTGTTCGCGCCGCCATGCCCGAGCGCTTCCGAGCGATGGTCGACCTGGGTGGTGGCTGCGGGCTCCGCCAAGGCGAGATTCTTGGCGTCGCCGTCGACGCGATCGACTTCGAATCGGACACGCTTCACGTGGTCCAGCAACTGAAGCTGAGCCGCAGCAAGGCCGTGTTCGCACCGCCGAAGGGCGGCAAGCTTCGGGACGTGCCGCTCCCTGGGCCGGTCGCTGACGCTCTCCGGGCGCACATGAAGGAGTTCCCGCCGGTCGAGGTCACGTTGCCGTGGAAGGTCGCGGATGGTCCTCCGGTGACCAAGTGGCTGATCTTCACCGGACCGCGCGGGGGTCATGTCTGGCGCACGTCACTCAACGAGGAGGCGTGGAAGCGGGCACTGGCCGGCGCCGGGGTGATCCCGGTCCCCGAGCGTGGACAGCCGCACGCCGAGTCCCGCGAGAACGGCATGCACGCGCTCCGGCACTTCTACGCGTCGGTGCTCCTGGACGCCGGGGAGAACGTCAAGGCCCTGGCCGAGTACCTGGGCCACTCGGACCCGGGTCTGACGCTCCGCGTATACGCGCACCTCATGCCGTCCAGCCAGGAGCGCACGCGCAAGGCCGTATCTGCCATCTACCACGCTTGATGAACGTGCACGAACACCCCACCAACCAACGTGCGCACCACAGCACTAGATGCGGAACTGGGTGCAGAGCTAGATGCAGCATTAGACGCTGAACTAGAAGCAGAGCTAGATGCAGCATTAGATGCAGAACCAGAAGCAGCATTAGATGCAGCATTAGACGCTGAACTAGAAGCAGAGCTAGATGCAGCATTAGATGCAGAACCAGAAGCAGCATTAGATGCAGCATTAGACGCTGAACTAGAAGCAGAGCTAGATGCAGCATTAGATGCAGAACCAGATGCAGCGTTAGTGCTGGTTGAGCTGCCACAACGCAGATCTATGACCCTGCCGCAGCAGGACCTCACTCCGACTGGAGTCACCCGGTCGCGACGCGCCTACAGGGACTAGTGAAGGCGGCACTACAACACTCAACGCACCTCACCCTCACCCCGACTGCCCATACAGCGAGGCGCGTTTTCGATTTCTCCTGGGGAATTTGTCGTTCCGGAGATCGGCAAGTAAAGTCTTGCCACCGATAAGGCGGAGAGGCCACCCGGCCAGGGGTAGCCTCTCCTTTCCATCGGCACACTCATTACTCACTGCTGGAGAAATCATGAACCACATGGAGAAGTCAATGGTGCCACGACGCAGCCTTCGTATCGACCTCACCCCCCGAGAACTGCCGTTCGGCATCATCGGCAGCGGTGGAGCGTGGCTGAGCCTGTCGTCTGGGATCCATCCAGCCGTAGCACTGCTCATGGCGTTCGTAGTGTCCGTCCGCGTGGCCATCCGTCTCATCTAGCCTGACGGCCCGGGGGCGGCCCAGCCCCACCAAAAAGCCCCCGCCCTGCCAAGAAATAGCAGGTCGAGGGCTTGCTGGTGTCGTCTTACTTCTTCTTGCCCTGGTTCTTGACCGCCTCGATCGCGGCTGCGGCCGCGTCCGGGTCGAGGTAGGTGCCGCCCGGGTTGAGGGGCTTGAAGTCGGCGTCCAGCTCGTAGGAGAGGGGGATGCCGGTGGGGATGTTCAGGCCCGCGATGTCGGCGTCGGAGATGCCGTCGAGGTGCTTGACCAGGGCGCGGAGGCTGTTGCCGTGGGCCGCGACCAGGACCGTGCGGCCGGTCAGCAGGTCCGGGACGATGCCGTCGAACCAGTACGGAAGCATGCGGACGACGACGTCCTTGAGGCACTCCGTCTGGGGGCGCAGCTCCGGCGGCAGCGCGGCGTAGCGCGGGTCGTCGAACTGGGAGTACTCGGCGTCGCGGTCGAGCGGCGGCGGCGGGGTGTCGTACGAGCGGCGCCACAGCATGAACTGCTCCTCGCCGAACTCGGCGAGCGTCTGGGCCTTGTCCTTGCCCTGAAGGGCGCCGTAGTGACGCTCGTTCAGGCGCCAGCTGCGGTGGACCGGGATCCAGAGCCGGTCCGCGGACTCCAGGGCCAGCTGCGCGGTGCGGATCGCGCGCTTCTGGAGCGAGGTGTGGACCACGTCGGGCAGCAGGCCGGCGTCCTTGAGCAGCTCACCGCCGCGTACTGCCTCCTTCTCGCCCTTCTCGTTGAGGTTGACGTCCACCCAACCGGTGAACAGGTTCTTCGCGTTCCATTCGCTCTCGCCGTGGCGGAGGAGGATCAGCTTGTACGGTGCGTCGGCCATGGCTCCGAGCGTAATCGAACCCCGCGACCCCTCGCGCCCTAGGCCATCAGTCGGACACGGGAACCCCCGCCCCGCCGCCCCGCGCCCCTCCGACGCCCTTCAGTTGACGGCATCTGTTAATTGAGTGGCTCTCCGAGGCAGCCCACTCGTAAGTTGTGATCACCGCCCGAGCCGCTTACATCCGTGGGGGATCCATGCCACACGCCATCCTGAGACGTGCCGTCCGGGAGACCGTCTCAGGACTCCCCCGCGAGTTCTGGTGGCTGTGGATCAGCACACTCGTCAACCGGCTCGGGGCCTTCGTGGCCACCTTCATGGCCCTGTACCTGACCCTCGACCGCGGGTACTCCGCCTCGTACGCGGGTCTGGTCGCGTCCCTGCACGGCCTCGGTGGCGTGATCTCCTCGCTCGCCGCCGGAGTGATGACCGACCGGTTCGGCCGGCGACCCACGCTGCTCGGCGCGCAGGTGTCGACGGCCGGCTCGGTCGCGCTGCTCGGCTTCATGCACCACCCGGTGGCCATCGCCTCGGTCGCCTTCCTGGTCGGCATGGCCAGCAACGCCTCCCGGCCCGCCGTGCAGGCGATGATGGCCGACATCGTCCGGCCCGAGGACCGCGTCCGCGCCTTCTCCCTCAACTACTGGGCCGTCAACCTCGGTTTCGCCGTCTCCTCCATGGGCGCCGGCTTCATCGCCGAGTTCAGCTACCTCGCGGGTTTCCTCATCGAGGCCGGCATGACTCTCGCCTGCGCGCTCGTCGTCTTCGCGAAGCTCCCGGAGTCCAAGCCCGTGCAGGTCGCCAAGGAGACGGAACCCGCGGTCGGTCTCGGGACCGTGCTCCGCGACGGACGGTTCATGAGCGTCGTCGGGCTGTCGTTCCTCGTCGCCCTCGTCTTCCAGCAGGGCTCCGTCGGACTGCCCGTCGCCATGGGCGCGGCCGGCTTCACCCCGGCCGACTACGGCACGGCGATCGCCGTCAACGGCGTACTGATCGTCGCGCTCCAGATCCCGGTCACCCGTTTCATCGAACACCGGGACCCCAAGCGCCTCCTCGTCATCTCGTCGGTGCTCGCCGGGTACGGGTTCGGGCTCACCGCCTTCGCCGGGTCGGTGGCGGTCTTCACACTCACCGTCTGCGTATGGACCCTCGCGGAGATCGTCAACGCGCCGACGCAGACCGGTCTCGTCGTCCGCCTCTCCCCCGTCCACGGCCGGGGCCGCTACCAGGGGATGTACACCCTCTCCTGGGCCCTGGCCTCGCTCGTCGCGCCCGTGATGTCCGGCGTCGTCATCGACCGTTTCGGCGCGGCCTGGCTCTGGGGGCTGTGCGCGGTGGTCGGTACGGCGGCGGGGCTCGGGTACGGGCTGCTCATGCGGCGGCTTCCGACGCAGGAGTCCGTGCGGGAGCCCCGACGGGAGCCCGGACGGGAGCCCGCGGTGCGGGAGCCCTCCGGGACAGTGCCGGTGCCGGTGCCGGTGCCGGTGGTACGGGACTCCGCGGTCGAGGTCACCCCGGCGGCCGCGACCAGGATCAGCCCCGTGGTGGAGGCCGGTACGGCGCCCCAGGCGGAGGCCGCTCCGGCCTGACGCCACCCCGGCGACCCGGCGAGACACCGGTCTGACGCCACCCCGGCGGCCCGGGCACCTGGGGTGGCGCGGGCCGTTCACCCGCCTCGGATACACGAGACACCCGGGACACCCGGCACCCTGACGCCCCGGCCCCCTCAGCGCGTCCCTCACGCCTCAGGGATGCATCCGCGCCCCCTTCACCACCTTGTCCACCGCGTTCGGGGGCCCGTACACCGCGATTCCCGCCAGATCCAGGTCGCCGCTCGGCACGGCCCGTACGGCCGCGCGGTTGTCCCGGTCGTTGCCCGTCGTGAACAGGTCAGACGTGAAGACCGCTCGCGGCAGCGCCCGGGACAGCGCGCGGCCGTGGGCGGCGGTCAATGTCTCCTTCGACCCCTCGAAGACCAGCACGGGCTGCCGGAACATCGGGAGGTAGGAGACCCCGTCGGCATCCTCGTACGGCTCGCCGACGACCTCGGGGACCACCGTCCCCAGGCCGCTGACGAGGAAGGCCGTCACATTGAGCCGCTGCCAGGGCTCCAGATCGTCGCGCAGGACGACGGCGATCTTGGTGTCGAAGCGGACGGGTGCGTCGTCCGAAGGGCTCACGCCGCTCACACCGGACGGACTGTTGCTGCTCACGCTGCTCATACGACGAGACTGCCGACCGGCGTACGCCGTCGTCTTGTACGTTCTTTGCATGGCCCCCCAGCGCGAGGTGTCCGCATGGCGCCCCAGCGTCCCGGGCATCGTCGAGGTCTTCCACGCGCACTACACCGAGTACGCGTACCCGATGCACGTGCACGAGGCCTGGACGTTGCTGATCGTCGACGACGGCGCCGTCCGGTACGACCTCGACCGGCACGAGCACGGCACCCCGCACGACACGGTGTCGCTGCTGCCGCCGCACATTCCGCACAACGGCGCACCGGCCACCGAGCACGGCTTCCGTAAGCGGGTCCTCTACCTCGACAGCTCGCGCCTGGCCGACGACCTCATCGGGCCGGCGGTGGACGGGCCCGATCTGGTGGATCCCGTGCTGCGGCACCGGGTCGGGCAGGTGCACACGGCTCTCGCGCACCCCGGGGACGAACTGGAGGCCGACAGCAGGCTGACGCTGATCGCCGAGCGGCTGCGCGTCAGGCTGCGCCCCGGCTCGGCCCCGCAGCCCTCGCGCCCGGACCGGCCGCTCGCCCACAAGTTGCGCCAACTCCTCGACGAACGGCTCGTCGAGGGGATCGCCCTCGACGAGGCCGCACGGCTCGTCCACGCCCACCCCGCTCACCTGGTCCGGGCGTTCAGCGGCGCGTTCGGCATCGCCCCGCACCAGTACCTGATGTCCCGCCGGGTGGACCGCGCCCGCCGCCTGCTGCTCGACGGGCGGCCACCGGGCGAGGTGGCCACCACGACCGGCTTCTACGACCAGTCCCACCTCACCCGCCATTTCAGGCGGTTGGTGGGGGTGACTCCGGGGCGGTACGCACGGTCGTGAGCGAGCCGGGGCGTACGGGCCGTCGTGGGCTGTCCGGTCTAGAAGTCGCGCTGGGCCTCGTACAGATTGCGCGGCCGTACGGCGTCGGTCGTCCCGTACAGCTCCAGACGGGAGTGCAGGTCCCCGGTGAAGTCGGGTACGTCGATCTGGTCGAACTCGGTGACCTCGTTGACGCCGACGGTGGCGCTGTAGGGGGCGAGGCCGTCGATCTTCATCAGCCCGGCCCGGCCGTTGGTGACCCTGATGTTCCAGTGGGTGAAGCGCGCGCCGAACAAGGGCCCGGCGGAGGCGTCGCCGCCGTGCCGGCCGTCGTTGTCGACGGTGATGTCGGTGCGGACGTTCGCGAAGGGCAGGCCGCGGTGGGAGTCGAAGGTACCCATCCGCATGTCGCCGCGCGACCAGACGTTGTACGAGGACAGGCCCTCGACGTTGATGCCGTGCAGCTGGGTTCCGGCGGGCGCGGGGACCGTGCGCTCCTCGATGGTGAAGTCCTCGATCAGGTTGTCGTGCGAGCCCTCGCGGCAGAAGTACGGGTGGTGCGCACCGCGTCCCGCGACCCTCGTACGGCGCAGGGTGCAGGCGGAGGCGGCGACGAGACCGAATCCGTTGTCGACGTGGCGGACCGTGACGTCGTCCACCCAGCAGTCGTAGGCGCACTGGAGGACGACGCCGTTGTAACCCTTGTCGAGGAGGTGCGGGGACTGCGGTGTCTCCACCGCCTCCAGGGTCAGCCCCTCCACCCCCGAGCCCGTCAACTCCTCGACGT
This sequence comes from Streptomyces sp. NPDC005141, assembly GCF_053599975.1. NCBI lineage: Bacteria > Bacillati > Actinomycetota > Actinomycetes > Kitasatosporales > Streptomycetaceae > Streptomyces > Streptomyces sp. NPDC005141. The sequence goes on from NZ_JBSFYW010000013.1 coordinate 72,900, forward strand.
GCGTGGTCAGCCGTGGGTCCCACTCAGGGCGTACGTCGAGCGGCAGGGGGCGTTCGAGGGTCACCCTGCGGCCGCGCACGCGCGCGACGCGGACGGGCCACTCGTAGGGGACGTACGAGGTCAGCTTGGTCTTGTCGTCCCAGAAGTACGCCTCGGGGCCGGGTCCACCGCCCGACATGTGTTCGAGGAGAGTGTGACCCGCGTCGTCGGCGAGGCGGAGCAGGACGAGCGTGCCGGCACGCAGCCTCGAGGCGTCCCCGACGGTCACCGTCAAGGAGCCCTGGCGTGCGGGCTCGACCGTCGTGAGGGTCTGCCAGGCGTCGCGTGTGTTGCCGGTCCAGCCCTCGAAGGGCCACGCCTTGGCCCTGACGGCCGCGACGAGGGAGTCCCAACGGGCTGTGGGGGCGAGCCAGATGAGGCCGCCGGCCCAGGACCAGGACGACTTGTCGCCGCCGTAGCGGGAGCCGTAGGCACCGATCAGTTCGGTGAGGTTCTTGGTCGCGTACAGGGTCGTACGGCCGCTGCCGGCGCCCCGGAGGACCACGTTCGAGTGACCGATGCGGATCAGGTCGTCGATGCGGAACGTCCCGGGAGGGATGGTGACCGTGCCACCGCCGGCCCTTCCGGCAGCGGCGATGGCACGGTTGATCGCGGGAGCGCAGTCCGTGCTGCCGTCGCAGGCGACGGCACCGTGGTCACGGATGTCGGTCACGACGGGGCGGCGGGGCAGGCGCGCCGCTCCGCGGTGCGAGCCGGACCTTCCGACGTACGGGATCTGCGGGTGGGTGAACGGGGAGCGGGTGAACTCGCGCCAGAGGCGCGGGACTTCACCGGACCGGGCGAGGGCGCCCGGCGCACCCGCGGATGACGCGACGGCCGTCCCCCGCGCGGGTGGCGGCGCTGCCGCCGTGGCCCCCGGCGATGCGGCGGCCGTCCCCGGGGCCGTGCCGGTCACGGCGACGGCCGCCACGGCCGTGGCGCTGCCGAGCAGGGCCCGTCTGGTCATCTCCGCGTATCCGTGCCTGCTGGTCATGCCCGTCCGCCCTTCCGTGCGACTCCCATGATTCTTCATGGATGTGAACGACGTTCAGATTTGCGTCGGCGGCGAGCATGCCACGAGGACCTTCGACGCGGAAGGGGGCGCGCAATGCCTGACGAGTGGAGGGCGAGAGTCAGCGGGCCGGACGCTGAGTCAGATGCGTGAACGCGTCCAGATTGCGGGTCGACTCACCGCGGGACACCCGCCAGGCGTACTCCTTGCGGATCGCCGAGGCGAAACCGAGTTCCAGGAGGGTGTTGAAGGAGCCGTCGGCGGCTTCGAGGACGGAGCCGAGGAGACGGTCCACCTCCTCCGGGGTGACGGCGGTCAGCGGAAGCTTGCCGACCAGGTACACGTCCCCCAGGGGGTCGACCGCGTAGGCGACGCCGTAGAGCTTGAGATTGCGCTCCAGGAGCCAGCGGTGGACCGCTTCGTGGTTCTCGTCGGGGTGGCGGATCACGAACGCGTTCAGCGACAGCGAGTGGCGGCCGACGATCAGCGAGACGGTCGTCGAGAGCTTGCGGGTGCCGGGCAGCTTCACGGCGTACGAACCCGTCGCGGGGCTCTCCCATTCCAGCTCGGCCTCGGTGAGGACCTGCTCGATGATCGACGCTGCGTCAGCCATGAGGGGAGCGTACGTGACCCGTGTCAGGCGTGACGTGCCCGCACCCGGCGCCGGTGGTCCTGCGTCGCCGCCGTGTACACATCCGCGGTCGCCGCGGCCGCGGTGTCCCAGCCGAACTGCTCCGCGTGCCGCGCCGCGGCGGCACCCATCCGGGCCGCGAGGGTCTCGTCGTCGGCGAAATCGCGCAGCACGCGCGCGTAGTCGGCGGGATGGTGGCCGGGGACGAGGAAGCCGGTCTCCTGGTGACGGACGGCCACCGGAAGGCCGCCGACCTCGGCCGCGAGCACCGGCGTACCGGCCGCCTGCGCCTCGATGGCGACCAGTCCGAACGACTCGCTGTACGAGGGCATGACCAGCACGGACGCGGCCCGGAACCAATCCGCCAGCTGTTCCTGCCCGACGGGCGGCCGGAACCGCACGACATCGGCGATGCCCAGCCGCGCGGCCAGCTTCTGGAGCCCCTCCGGCTTGGCGAGCCCGCTGCCGCTCGGACCGCCCACCACGGGGACGACGATCCTGCGGCGCAGCTCCGGCCGCTCGTCGAGCAGCACGGCGACCGCGCGCAGCAGCACGTCCGGGGCCTTCAAGGGCTGTATGCGGCCCGCGAAGAGAGGGATCAGGGCGTCCTGCGGGAGACCGAGCCGGGCGCGGGCGGCGGCGCGGCCGTCCGCGGGACGGAAGCGGTCGAGGTTGACGCCCGGGTGGACGACGGCGACCTTGCCGGCCTCGGCCTCGTAGTGGCGTACGAGTTCGTCGGCCTCCTCCGCGGTGTTCGCGATCAGACGGTCGGCGGCGCGCACGATCTGGGTCTCGCCGATCACGCGGGCGGCGGGCTCGGGGGTGTCGCCCTCGGCCAGCGCCGCGTTCTTGACCTTGGCCATGGTGTGCATCGCGTGCACCAGGGGCGTGCCCCAGCGTTCGGCGGCCAGCCAGCCGACGTGGCCGGAGAGCCAGTAGTGCGAGTGCACGAGGTCGTAGTAGCCGGGGCGGTGACCTGCCCAGGCCTGCATGACGCCGTGCGTGAACGCGCAGAGCTGGGCCGGCAGGTCTTCCTTGCAGAGGCCTTCGTAGGGGCCCGCGTCGACGTGCCGGACGAGGACACCCGGGGCCAGCTCGACGGTCGGCGGGAGCGCGGCGGTGGTCGCCCGCGTGAAGATCTCGACCTCGATGTTGATCGCGGCGAGACGCTGGGCCAGTTCCACGATGTACACGTTCATCCCGCCCGCATCGCCCGTACCGGGCTGGTGCAGGGGCGAGGTGTGCACGGAGAGCATCGCGACGCGACGGGGCCTGCGGTGCAGCCTGAGCCGTGAGGGTGCCGCCGGAGAGCGCCGCCCGAGCCTGCTGACGTACTGGCTCACGTGGCGTTCCTCCTCGCTGCGGGCATGCCTTTCGGAGGACGTGTCGCGCCCTCCAGGAGATGGAACGCCGGAGCCCTCCGCTCCATTTCCTCTTTGCCGAATCATTACCGCTGGTCGCTCAACCGTTCGACCCCAAGGTGCGTCTGCCTCCCTGTCCGCCGGGTTTTCCACAGCGGTATCGGGGCCGGCCGCGGGTTGTCCACAGGCTCACCCGGCACTCGCCGGGTCGGCCTACTCTCGTACGCATGACAACCCGCGCAGCGTCCCTCCCCCACTCTCGGCTTCGCTCGAGCGGGAGCACCCCCATCGTGGGTACGGCGACGCGCGGGACGACGAATCCCAACCGTCTGCGCCGCATGGACCGCTGGATCGCGGCGGTGCACGGCGCCGAACTCCGCAGGACGCCGGAGCCGGTGGCGATCGACCTCGGCTACGGCGCGGCGCCGTGGACCGCGGTCGAGATGCTGACCCGCCTGCGCACCACCGCACCCCGCACCCGCGTCTTCGGCATCGAGATCGAACCGGCCCGGGTCGCCGCCGCCCGCCCGTACGAACGCGAGGGCCTCACCTTCCGGCACGGCGGCTTCGAGGTCCCGGTGCCGGGCCGGCCGCACCTGATCCGCGCGGCGAACGTGCTGCGCCAGTACGGCGAGGAGCAGGTCGCCGAGGTCTGGCAGCGGCTGTGCGCGCGGCTCGCCCCGGCGGGCCACGGCTCCCGGGGCGGACTGCTCGTCGAAGGGACCTGCGACGAGATCGGCCGCCGGCACGTCTGGGTCGCCCTCGGCCCGGAAGGCCCGCGCACGGTCACCTTCGCCACCCGGCTCGGCTCGCTCGACCGCCCGTCCGGCCTGGCCGAACGGCTGCCGAAGGCCCTCATCCACCGCAATGTCCCGGGCGAGCCCGTGCACGCCTTCCTGCGCGACTTCGACCGCGCCTGGGCGGCAGCCGCGCCGTACGCCGCGTACGGCGCCCGGCAGCGCTGGATACGCACGGTCCGCGACCTGACGGCCGACTGGCCGGTCACGGACGGGACCACCCGCTGGCGCCAGGGCGAAGTGACGGTGCGCTGGGAGGCGTTGGCCCCGCGCAGCTGACCGGCCACGGCAGCGGTCGGCGGGGGCGGCGGATCCGGTCGGCCCGGGGCTGCGGACTCGGACTGTCCGGGTGCCACGAACCCGATATGCCCGGGCAGTGGACCCGATCTGTCCGGGCTGCGGACCCGAAGGGTGCCGGAACCGGCCGGGTCGGGCAGCCGGGATCCGGCGGTGCGCGCCGATGGGAACGATCTCGGTGAGTCGCACGTCACACAGGCCGGGGGACGAGATCGTCATGCCGAAGCGGGTCCGGGGGAAGGGAGTTCATGCCCGGCCCGCGGGCCCGGGGAGGGAGTTCATGCCCGACTCTGTCGCATTGCGCGTCGACATGGCACGATCCCCGGGGCGTCCGTAAGTTACTGACGGTAAATCAGTTGGGGGCGGAGTAATGGGATCCGGCAAGCGGAGTCTGACCACGGCGGCCATGGCCCTGGCCTGCGCATGTGCCTGCGTAGTGCTGGCGACACCAGGGATGGCCTACGCGAGCCCGACACCGGCGCCGACCAGAACTCCCGCGGCGACCCCGAAGCCTGTGAGTAACAAGGACCTCGAAGCGGTCCGCAAGAAGCTCGAAAAGCTCTACCACGACGCGGCGGTCGCCACGGACGCGTACAACGCGGCCGAGGAGAAGGCCGAGAAGCAGTCCGCCGAGATCGTCGATCTGGCCCGGGAGATCGTCAAGGGCCAGGCGAAGCTGGACAAGCTGAAGGACCGCGCGGGCGCCGCGGCCCGCGCGCAGTACCGGGGCGGCGGGCTGCCGCCCGGGGCGCGGCTGTGGCTGAGCGACGACCCGCAGGAGTTCCTCGACGGCGCGGGGCGCGTGCGGCAGGGCGAGCACGCCACCAAGGGGCTGCTGGGCGAGATGACGCGCACCCAGCAGGACTTGGAGCAGTACGAGAAGGACGCCTCAGCGCAGTGGCGGAAGCTGGAGGACAACCGCAAGGCCAAGGCCGAGGCCAAGAAGAAGATCAAGCAGCGGATCTCCGACGCCGAGAAGCTGGAGTCCCAGCTGGAGCAGAAGGAGAAGGAGCGGCTGGCGAAGCTGGAGGAAGAGGCCGCGTACCAGGCGCAGTCGGTCTGGCTGAGCTCCGGCGTCCTCGCGGACATCAGGAGCGAGGCGTCCGAACAGGGCAAGAAGGCCGTGAAGTACGCGACCGACCAGATCGGCAAGCCGTACGAGTGGGGCGCGGAGGGTCCGAAGTCGTTCGACTGCTCGGGGCTCACGTCCCAGGCCTGGGCGTCCGCCGGCCACCCCATCCCCCGCACCTCGCAGGAGCAGTGGAAGCGGCTCAAGCACGTCGACGTCAAGGACATGCGGCCCGGCGACCTGATCATCTACTTCGACGACGCCAGCCATGTCGGGATGTACATAGGAGACGGCGCGGTCGTGCACGCTCCTCGGCCCGGACGGACGGTGACGATCACGGGGGCGGGTTCGATGCAGATCCTGGGTGTCGTACGGCCGGACGCGTAAGGCGCCCGGAGCGGACACACCGGGCCCGGCCGGCTGTCGAGGACGGGCCCGGAGGACGAGTGGGGCTGCCGCTCCCGGCCTGTGCGCAGGTAGAGGTACGGGTGCAGGTACAGGTACAGGTACAGGTACAGGTACAGGTACAGGTACAGGTACAGGTGAGGGATTGCGAGGCTCCCCCGGCCTGTACACACCGGGCGGCACCACGGGACGCGTGACGCACCGCACGTGACGCACCGCACGGTTGCCCCGCGCTCGCAACCTCGGGGACGTGACCTTCGTCATCCCTGACAGAACCGCGTCCTGTCCAAATGCGTTACGGGATGCGGCATATGACGGTGGCCCTTTGCGGGACGCCGCGCCGTACGCCATTCCGTTGCGGCACCGGCGGACGCTATGGTCCCCGTCGGTGGGTCGAGGTCCTTCGCCCACCACGCCCTCGGGGGGAGGGAAGGAACCCAGACGATGCCCGTACCCGTACCGCGGCAGAGAGCGATCCCGGCCGTGGAAAGTGGTCAGGCTCGAGCCGTGTTCTCACCCGGCGGCCCATCCGGAGACACCACCGGCGGCCACGCCGGGGCAGCACCGGAACCTCGTGCCACGACCCCGGTCCCGAGCACCACCAATCTGACTCTCCTGGTCATCGAAGACGACCCGGCGGGTTCGCTCGGCGTGCCCGAAATGCTCGACGCGGCCGGCAAACCGATCCGGATCCGTACCGCCCGCAACCTCACCGAGGCCGAGCGGCTGCTCACCGACGACGTCCACTGCATCCTGCTCGACCTCGCGCTGCCCGCGCCGGGCCGGGCGGCGGACGGCGCCGACGAGTTGGCGACGCTCAAGCACGTGCTGCGGCTCGCGCCCGGGCACGCCGTCCTCGCGCTCACCGCGTCCGGCGACGCCGAACGCGGCGCGGAGGCGGTGCGCGTCGGTGCCCAGGACTATCTCTTCCGCGACGAGCTGGACAGCCGGCTGCTGAGCCGCGCGATCCGGTACGCGGTGGAGCGGAAGCGTTCCGACAAGGCCGAGCGACGACTCACCGAGTCCAAGCTGCGCGCCCAGGAGAACGCCCGTCTGGAGCGCGGCCTGCTGCCGACCCCGCTCCTGGAGGGCTCCCCGCTGCGGTTCGCCGCGCGCTACCGTCCGGGCCGCTCCCGGGCGCTGCTCGGCGGCGACTTCTACGACACCGTGCGCACGGCCGACGGCACGGTGCACGCCATGATCGGCGATGTCTGCGGGCACGGGCCCGACGAGGCGGCGCTCGGGGTGGAACTGCGTATCGCCTGGCGCGCGCTGACGTTCGCGGGCCTGTGCGGCGACGAACTCCTGTCCACGCTGCAGCAGGTCCTGGAGCACGAGCGTGAGAGCGACGAGATCTTCGCGACGCTGTGCACCGTGGACATCGCGCCGGACGGCCGTCGTGCCGGGCTCTGCCTCGCCGGTCACCCGTCGCCGCTGATCGCCCGCCCGGGCCGGCCCGCGAAACTGCTGCCGTACGAGAACAACGGGCCCGCGCTCGGTCTGCTCCCGAACGCCCGCTGGCCGCGCATGCAGGTGGAACTGGGTGCCGCGTGGAGCCTGATGCTCTACACCGACGGCCTGATCGAGGGCCACACGGGCGTGGGCAAGGAACGCCTGGGCCAGGACGGCATGGTGGAGATGGTCCGCCGTCAGCTCGCCCAGGGGCTCCAGGGCGAGGAGTTGCTGCGTGCGGCGGTGAACGAGGTGCGCGAACTCAACGGTGGGGAGCTGGCGGACGACGTGGCTGTGCTGCTGCTGGACAGGACGCCTTAGCGGTCGGCTCCGCGTCGCGGGGTTCGCTCGGCGGGCGGGGGTCGCTGCGGTTTCCGGGATGCAGTGGCCTCTGCGGTTTCCGGGATGCAGTGGCCTCTGCGGTTTCCGGGATGCAGTGGCCTCTGCGGTTTCCGGGATGCAGTGCGCTCGCGCCGGCTTCGCGTGCTGGTCCGGTGGGTGGGTCGGGGCCGTGCCGGTACATCCCAGTCCGTCGCCGCTGGATCAGACGTGGGCTACCTGTGCGAACCGCTGCTCGATCCGAACGTAAGCGACGGACATTGGGATGTACTGGCACGGCCCCTCCCGTGCGTGGACGGGCGCGGGTGCGCAGGGGCTTGGGTGCGGCCCTCCCGTGCGCGGACGGCTGCGGGTGCACAGGGGTTTGGGTGATGCCCCTCCCGTGCGTGGACGGGCGCGGGTGCGCAAGGGCTTGGGTGCGGCCCTCCCGTGCGCGGACGGCTGCGGGTGCACAGGGGTTTGGGTGCGGCCCTCCCGTGCGCGGACGGCTGCGGGTGCACAGGGGTTTGGGTGATGCCCCTCCCGTGCGCGGACGACTGCGGGTTGTACGGGGATTGGGTGTCCGGCCCGTTGGTGTGCTGTCCGCTGGGCACGGCCCCTCCCGCGCGTCGTCGGCTGCGGGTTGTGTGGGGATTGGGCGCGGTCCCCTCCCGCTTGCTGTCTGGTGGGGTCGGGCCGGCTTGTGTTGGGCGGGGAGGGTTACCTGCCGCCGTTGTACGGGCCGTACGGGCCGTCGCTGCTGCTTCCGCCGCGGCGGCCGCGGCCGCCGCCGGAGACCTGGCGCAGCGCGGGGCGGACGTCGACGAAGAAGACGATCGTGGCGATCAGGCCCGCGATCTGCAGGAAGAGCATCGGCACCAGGAGGTTCACAGCCACCGTGATGCCGAGGATGATCAGCCAGAACATCTTGTTCTGCTTGTCGGCGGCGCGATAGGCGTCGTCGCGGGCGACCGCGGCCATCACCAGCGCCACCACGGCAAGCACCAGCATGGCTGTGAAGATCAGCCACATCAGGCCGCCGAATGCTGTCATCAGCACAATGCCCACCGCCCGGGTCGAGTCGTCTCTACGGCCACCGTACCCGGAGAACGGGCCGGGAACTCCGAGAGTGCCCGGCCCGTCCGCGTAAGGCGGAGTTGTCCTGCCGCCGCTCGCCTACTTCGCGGGCGGAGTCGTCTTCTTGGCGACCGGCTTGCGGACCGGGGCCTTCTTCGCCGGGGCCTTCTTGGAGGAAGCGGACTCGGCGGCGGCCGCCGGCTTCTCCTCTTCCTTGACCTCGACCGTCTCGGTGTTCGGCTCGACGGCGATGGCGAGCTCCTCGATCTCCTCGGCCGCCTCGCCGCGCCAGGTCCGTACGGTCTGCTCGCCGTGCTCGGCGACCTTCTCGTACGTCTCCCGGGCCTTCACGGCGTACTCGGCGGCGACGCCGACACCGCGCAGGGCGAAGTCCTGAGCGGACTCACCGAGCTTCTTCAGGTCGGTGTCGAGGGTGCTGAGGAGTTCCGTCACCTTGGTCTGCAGGCTCTCCTGCGCCTCCTTGGCGCGGGCGGTGGCCTTCTCCTGGACGGCGTTCGGGTCGATGTTCTTCACGGTGTCGATGCGCGCCGGAGCCTCGGCACGGATCTGCTCCACGATGCCGGGGACCTTCTTCGCCTGCTGTACGGCCAGGTCGGCGGTGCCGGCCAGGAAGTAGAGCGGGGTCGGGTCCGTGGCGGCCTTGCGGATGTCGTCGGTGATGGCCATGACGATGGTCCTCCCGTAATCGCTTTCAGCTGAGGGTTCGGTGATCCGCATGCGGTCAACTCGCGGTCTGCTGCGGACCGGCATCGCTGCCGTCGGCCGTGCGGGGGCCGCGGACGGCGGTGTCCTGTGAAGGCTGGGCGCCCGGTATGTCCTGAGCCGCGGATACGTCGGTGCCGTGACCTTCGTCGGTCCCGGGCACGTCGGTGCCGTGAGCGGTCTCGTCCGCCGGCGCGATCTCGAATCCGTTCTCCTTGCGGAAGGACTCGTAGATCTGGAGCAGCACCTGCTTCTGCCGCTCGTTCAGCGTGGGATCGGCGAGGATGACGGCACGCGTCTCCACCTCGTCCCGGTCCCGCTCGGCGTCGAGAATGCCGGCCCGCACGTACAGCGTCTCGGCGGAGATCCGCAGCGCCTTGGCGACCTGCTGGAGCACCTCCGCGCTCGGCTTGCGCAGCCCGCGCTCGATCTGGCTCAGATACGGATTGGACACCCCGGCGGCGTCGGCGAGCTGCCGCAGCGACAGCTGCGCGTTGCGCCGCTGTTCCCGCAGATACTCACCAAGATTGCCGACGTTGAGCGATGCCATGCCCCCACCTTGCCGCACCCTCGCTAACTATTGCAAGCACCTGCTTGCAAAAGTGTGTCACGCCACTCCGCGCGGCCCTCCGAGCGGATCCGCGACGCTGTCCCGCGTTCGAGGTGAGCGCACCGGCCTGTTCCCCGCGGCGAGCGCATCGGAAATCATGAAGCATGCGAACGGACGGCTGGCACTTCACCGAAGACGTCGACGACTTCCTCACCCGAGCCGGGGACTTCCTGCGCTCACGGCCCGGTCTGCACGTCATGCCGCTGACGTGGACCGCGAGACTGCGAACACGCGGGGTGGACGCGTTCGGCACCGAAGCCCCCCTCTTCGGCACGCTGAACCGGGCGGGAGAGGTCCACGCCGCCTGCTACCGCCTCCCGTCCCGCGGTCTGGGCCTCACCCCGCTCACGCCCGAGCAGGCCGACACCCTCGCCGCCCGCCTGGCCGCCCTCGGGCACTCCCTTCCCTCCGTCGGCGCGGACCACGGCACCGCCACCGCTTTCGCCGAGGCCTGGCAGCGGCACACCGGCGCGACGCCGAAACTCCGCGACATACGGCTCCGTCTGTACCGACTCGGCACGCTCACCCCGCCGGAGCCGCCACCGGCGGGCCGGGCCCGTGTCCTGGGCGAGCAGGACCTCGAGGAAGTCATGTTCTGGTGCGGCGAGTTCGCCAGGGCGGTCGGGGAGGTCGTCTCCCTGGACGCGGGCTCCTGGGCCGGATCCCGCTTCGCCGACAAGCGCTACACATTGTGGGAGACCCCGGACGGCACTCCCGTCTCCGTCGCGGGCATGAACCCGTTGATCGGCGGCCAGATCCAGGTGGACATCGTCTACACCCCGGCCCGGCTGCGCGGGCGCGGCTACGCGGGTGCCGTGACGGCGGAGGTGAGCCGGGCCGCCCTGGCCGCGGGCGCCAGGGAGGTCGTGCTGTTCGCGGACCTGTCCAACCCCACCAGCAACGCCCTCTACCAGCGCCTCGGCTATCGCTCGCTCGCCGACTGGGGCGCGTACGACTTCACGGGTGCCGAGCCCGCATGATGCCCGGACCCCTCTGACACAGGACGGCCACGGACGCTCGCTCGACCGGTGGCGGCGCCGAACCACCGGGGCAGCCGGCCGAGCAGGTCCTGCTGGTCCTCGCCGGCCCAGGCGACATGGCCGTCCGGTCGCAGCAGGACCGCGGGGACGTCCAGTTCCTCGCTGCCGTCGACGACGTGGTCGACCCGGTCCGCCCACCCCGCCACCGAGAGGCTGCCGGTCCGGTCGAGCAGCAGTCCGCGTCCGTCGTGCATCAGCTCGTACAGGCGGCCCTGCTTCAGCCGTACGTCCCGCATCCGCCGGCCCAGCAGCGCGTGGCCGCCGGTCGCGTCGCCCTCGTCGGTCGCGTCGCCTTCCTGGCCGACGTCGTAGCGCACGTCGACCGCCGTGATCATCCCGGTCACGTACCGGTTCACCTCTTCGAAGTCCATCAGCTTCGAGAGCAGCTCCCGCAGCGCGACCACACCCGCGTCGGTCCCCAGCAGCGTGATCTGCGCGCGGGCGTTGTCCAGCACGCGGGCGCCCACCGGGTGCCGTTCGGCGTGGTAGCTGTCGAGGAGATCCTCCGGCGCCCAGCCGTCGACCGCGGCGGCCAGCTTCCAGCCCAGGTTGAAGGCGTCCTGCACGCCGAGGTTGAGCCCCTGCCCGCCGGTCGGCGGGTGGATGTGCGCCGCGTCGCCGGCCAGCATCACCCGGTCCACCCGGTAGCGCTCGGCCTGCCGGGTGGCGTCGCCGAACCGGGACAGCCGGCGCGGGGAGTGCACTCCGAAGTCGGTCCCCGCGACCGCCCGGAGCCGCTGTCTGAACTCTTCGAGGGTCGGGGCGGTCGACCGGTCCTCGGACACGCCGTCGGCGGGCACGATGACGCGATACGTCCCGTCCCCGTTGGCGATCGCGCCGAACCGCAGATGGGTCCTGCGGACTTCCGCGACGACGGCCTCGACCTTCGCCGGATCCTCGGTCATCTCCATGTCGCCCAACAGCGTCTCGACCGTGGCGGGTTCGCCGGGGAATCCGACGCCGAGCAGCCTGCGCACCACGCTGCGGCCGCCGTCGCACCCGACGAGGTAACGCGAGCGCAGCCCTGTGCCGTCCGCCAGTTCGACGCTCACCCCGGCCCCGTCATGGCTCAGCCCGACCACTTCGCAGCCGCGCCGGATCTCTGCGCCGAGTTCGACGGCACGCTCGTGGAGCAGCCGCTCGGTGACCGGCTGCAGAGTGGAGAGGCCGTACGGGTGCGCGGTGTCCAACCGGTCCGGCCACGGCTTCATGATGCCGCCGAAAAGACCGCCCACCTGGAACTTCTCACTGACCGCGAGGAACCGGTCCAGCAGCCCCCGCTGGTCCATCACCTCGACGCTGCGCGCGTGCAGGCCGCGCCCGCGGGTCTCCCTGGTCGGCTCGGTCAGCTTCTCCAGAACGACCACGTGCACACCGTGCAGCCGCAGCTCGCTCGCCAGCATCAAGCCGGTCGGCCCGCCGCCGACCACGATCACGTCCATCACGAGAACCCCCCTATGACGATGTTGCGTCGGGGCCGGCCCGCTCCGCGCGTCCCACCGGCGGTTCGACGTCCTCGCGCGACGCAAACGGTGACAACAGCACACGTACTTCACGCATCACTGCTTTCCGTGGATTCCGGCCCAGGTCGACGATTCTGCGGCACGACCCGGACCTTGCCGCAAGCCCCCCGGTGCGCTATACGTTGAGAGTGGCAAGGAGCGGCTGACCTCCTTGCCTTTGTCTTTCGCGGCTCTCCATGCCTGAAACACGGGAACACCGTCACCGTCGCCGATTCGGCCGTCCTTACGGAAATCGGTATTGCCTCGCGCGGCGGAGAGGCATTACGGTGACGTTCATGACTGCCGGGTCGGCCTTGTGCCGTGAGCGAATTGGGTGCCCGGCCTCCGAGTGAGGCCGGGGCGGGCCAGAGCGCCGCCCCCTTCTTCTTTCTCCGTACGAGTTCTCTCCTCGTACGCCTCCCCCTGCGTGCCCCCTGCGTGCGCTGCCTGTGTGCGCCTCCTGCGAGCTCGCGCGAACCCCGCCGCCCGTAGGCGCCTCCCTTTGCGTACCCCTCGTCCGGGGCACCGGCCTGCGCACGCGATCACGCAATCCACCGAACGCCCGAGCACCGCGGACCGCATTCACCCCGCGGTAATCCACCCTGCCCGAAAACAGGAAAAGGAAGAGAATGCCCAACCCCTTCAACCAGCAAGTCATCGAGGAATTCCGCGCCAATGGCGGGCGCGTCGGCGGTTATTTCGAGGGAGCGCGGCTGATTCTGCTGACCACCCTCGGGACACGGACGGGAACCCCGCACACGACCCCCGTCGGCTACTACCCCGACGGCGGCGAGCGGGTGCTCGTCATCGCGTCGGCCGGTGGCGCGCCCCGGCATCCCGACTGGTTCCGCAACCTCGTCGCGCATCCGCGGGTGACCGTCGAGGACGGCGTGTTCAGGTACGAGGCGGAGGCCGTCGTGCTCGAACGCACCGAGCGCGACCGCGCCTTCGCCCGTGCGGTGGAGGCCGACCCGGGGTGGGCGGAGTACCAGGCGAAGACGGACCGCGTCATCCCCGTCGTCGCCCTGCGCGCGCTCCCCAAGGACGGGCCGCCGGACATCAACGCCGACTCCATGGCCGAAGCCCTGAAGGCCGTCCACGGCGCCTTCCGACGCGAACTCGCCCTGGTCCGCGAGGAGGTGACGGCGCAGGGCGCGGCGTCCCTGGGCGCCCAGCTCCGCGTCAACTGCCTCACTCTCTGCCAGGGCCTCCACAACCACCACACCGGCGAGGAGCTGGGCATCTTCCCGATGCTCGCCGGCCTCCGTCCCGAAGCGGCGCCCGTCCTCGACCGGCTGCGTCACGAGCACGGACGGATCGCAGAACTCCTCGACGAGCTGCGCCGGGTCGTCGCTGCCGAGGACGCGGACCCCGGCCGCGTACTCTCCGAGGTGGACCGCCTCACGAGCGAACTCGAAGCCCATCTGACGTATGAGGAAGAGCAGTTGATCCCACTCCTGGAACCTGCCGGAGCGACCCCGTGATCGCGCTCGTCACCGGCGCCAACCGAGGTATCGGCCGTGAGGTCGCCCGCCTGCTGGCCGCCGCGGGCCACACCGCGTATCTGACGGCCCGCTCCGCGGAGGCCGCCGCCGACGCCGCCGACGCCATCGGACTGCCCGGTGTCCGCCCGCTCCGCCTCGACGTCACCTCCGAGGCGGACATCGCCGCGGCGGCCCGGGACATCGACGCCCTCGACGTGCTGATCAACAACGCGGCGATCACGTACGACACCTGGCAGCGCGCCACGACGGCCGACCTGGACGTCGTACGCCAGGCGGCCGAGACCAATCTGTACGGGCCCTGGCGGCTGACCCAGGCGCTGCTCTCGCTGCTGCGCGCGAGCGAGCACCCGCGGGTCGTGAACGTCTCCAGCGAGGCCGCGTCCCTCACCGGCATGGGCGGCGGAACCCCGGCCTACTCGGCGTCGAAGGTGGCTCTCAACGCCCTGACCAGGATGTTCGCCGCCGAACTGCGTTCCGACGGGATTCTGGTGAACGCGGTCTGTCCGGGCTGGGTCGCGACCGACATGGGCGGGCCGGGCGGCCGCCCCGTCGAGGAGGGCGCCGCGAGCGTCGTCTGGGCGGCCACCCTTCCGGACGACGGCCCCACCGGAGGCTTCTTCCGCGACGGCCGCCCCCTGTCCTGGTGAACCGCCGGGGTCATCAGGACAGGGATCACCAGGACAGGGATCACCGAGGCTGCGGGCACAGGACAGACATCACCAGGGCAGGGGCCGCGTGTGGATCACGTCCAGGCGCGACACCGCCCGGGTCAGCACGACGTAGAGCCGGTGCAGCCCGCGGGACTCCGCCTCCGCGATCGCGGCCGGTTCCACGGCCACGACATGGTCGTACTCCAGCCCCTTGGCGAGACTCGCCGGCAACACCGCGACGCGGGCGCCCGGTTCATCGGCTCCGGCCGCGCTGATCCCCGCGGCGCCGAGCGCCTCCCGTACCCGTACGACGTCCGTGTCGGCGGTGATGACTCCGATGGACCCCTCGTGTCCGAGCGCCTCCCGCACGGCCGCGACGGTCTCGGCCGACGGGTCGGAGGTCGGCCGGATCGTCAACTCGCCGTCCCTGCGGAGGGATCGCGCCGGAGGAACGCCCACCGCGAGGCGGTCCAGCACTCGGTTGGCGAGTTCGACGATGACCTCGGGCACCCGGAATCCGGTCGTCAGGGGGATGACGTCGGCATCCGGTTTACCGAGATGGACCAGGATGTCGTCCCACTCCCGGGCCGCCCAGGGGGTCGTGCCCTGCGCCAGGTCGCCGAGCACGGTCAGCGAACCGAAAGAGGCCCGCCGCGCGATCGCCCGGCACTCCATCGGCGACAGATCCTGCGCTTCGTCGATCACCAAGTGGCCGTATCCCTCGGGGTGTTCGATGAGCCCGGCGATCTCGTCGAGGAGGACGAGATCGGCGGCCGACCACCGCGCGGACTTCCACGAACGCGGTGGCTTCACCCACAGGACCGCCTTCCGCTCGTCGGCGTCGAGGATCCCCTCTGCCGCGCGCTCCAACGCGTCGGCGTCGGTGAGGAGCCGGGTGAGCAGTTCCTCGGGACGCACCCGGGGCCACACCGTGTCGACGTACGCGCCGACCGGCCGGGCCCGCGAGATCCGCTGCGCCCAGGCGTTCGTCTGCGGCCCGGCCCGCAGCTCGGCCCGCTCCCGCACGTACCGCACGACCCGCGTCCGCACCCGCTCCCGCCCGACGGCGTACGGCGGCTCCTCGGCGCGTACGTCGTCCACGATGCGGCGCAGCACGCCGACGGGGACGCGCCAGCGGTACGTTCCGTCCGGCACGGCGAGGGAGTCGGCCGGTACGCCGATGTGCCCGTACAGCGCCCGGCGCAGCACCTCCGCCATCCGGGCGTCGTGCTTGACGACCGCGGCACGTTCCCCGTCCTCGCCGGTCACCGGGTGGCCGGCGATCTCCTCCGCGATCGTCGACTGCCGTACACCGGTCTCCCCGAGGGCGGGCAGGACTTCCGCGATGTACGACAGGAACGTGCGGTTGGGGCCGAGGATCAGCAGTCCGCCGCGGCGGATGCGCTGCGGGTGCGTGTAGAGGAGGTAGGCGGCCCGGTGCAGGCCGACGGCCGTCTTGCCGGTGCCCGGGGCGCCCTGCACACAGACCGAGGCCGCGAGATCACCTCGTACCAGATCGTCCTGTTCGGGCTGGATGGTGGCGGCGATGTCCCGCATGGGTCCGACACGGGGGCGCTCGATCTCCCCGGCGAGGATCGAACCGCCGTAGCCGGCCGGGGCCCCGGCAGCCCCGCTTTCGCCGAGCCCGGACCCCTCGCCGTAAGTCTTGCCGCAGCCCTCGCCGTCGACGCTCCGGCTCCCGATGCCCGGGCCTCCGGCATCGGGGGCCCCGGGCGGCTCCGACCGGATCCGTTCCGCCCCCGTCCGCTCCGCCCCGATGGGCTCGTCCTCCAGGCCCGTGAGGTCGCCGGAGTCACCCCGGCTGCCGGGGGCCCAGCCGAAGCGGCGGCGGACGGCGACGCCCTGGGGGGCGCGGACGCTCGCCTGGTAGAAGGCGCGCGAGACGGGGGCGCGCCAGTCGACGACGAGGGGCGGGGCGGCGGGGTGTTCCCTGATCCGCAACCGCCCGATGTGATAGCACTGCCCGGCATGGTCGCCAGCCGCCGCTCGCGAGTCCTCGAAGTCCAACCGGCCGAAGAACAAGGGCCCTTGGGGAAGTTCCCGCAACTCCTTCGCCTGGCTGCGCAGCACATACCCGAGCACCTCGGCGTCGGCGCCGGAGGCGGAGACGTCCTCACCGGTGACGACCTGCTCCTCGGCGCCGTCGACCATCGCGGCGAGGGCGGCGCGGCAGGTGTCGTGAAAGGCGCGCTCACGGGAGAGGAAGCGGGCGAGCGGCGGGTCGGGGGCATGCCCCGGGGAGGGGTCGGGTGGCGTCATTCCATCCAGCGTAGCGGAATAACGTTACCGAGTAACATTTTTTACCCGGGCAGATCAGGTCCGGGCCCGCATACCCGTCCGCCCGCCTCTGTCAGGCAAGCCCCGGAAACCCCGCCGCCACCTGCGCGAAGGCCCGCTCGGCCGCCGCCACCGCGTCCCGACGCACATCCGCCGCGTGCTCCCCCGCCGTGATCCGTCGCACGTTCTCCTCGGCGAGGATGCGGCGCACGGCGGTGATCTGTCCGGCGGCGAGCCGTGCGTCGAGCGGGTCGCCCAACGGCTCGGCGAGGGCCTCGGCGAGCGCGGCCTCGGACCGCTCCAGGTACCCGTACAGCCGCGCCACCAGCGACGGCGTCCCGTAGAGCAGCCGCTGGAAGGCGAGGACGGCGGGATGTTCGTTGAGTCCGGTGACGGGATCGTCGCGCCGCAGCCCGTCCAGGAAGTGGTCGCGGAGCGCGTCGATCGCGGACCTCCCGGCGGCCCGTCCTTCCTCGACGACCCGCGCGGCCTCCGTCTCGTGGTCCGCGAACCGGTGCAGGACCAGGTCCTCCTTGGACGCGAAGTACCGGAAGAGCGTCGGCTTGGAGATCTCGGCGGCGGCCGCGACCTCGGCGACGGACACGGCGTCGAACCCCTTCTCGAGGAAGAGGGCGATGGCGGTGTCTGAGACAGCCTGGTACATCCGCTGCCTCTTGCGTTCGCGCAGTCCCGCGGTGCCGCTGCTCATGGTCGTGAAGCGTAGCTCCGCCGCCATCGCGTCAACGCCACCGCCGTCTCCCACGGCGTCGGCACCGTGGCCAGGCCGAGCGGCTCGGCACCCGCCTTCAGCACCCTGCGCAGCCGCGGCACAGTCACCCGCAGCGCGGCGCCGTCCGCCAGGCTGAGCGCGGCCCTGATGACATCCGTGAAGACGGACTGCGCCCGCTTGAACGCGATGATGCGGGACAGATCCGACCGCCAGCAACGCGAGGCGCCGACCGCCACGCCCTCCACCGCCGCCGTCCAGCGTTCGGCCACCCGCCGGGCCTGGCGCGGAGGGTAGCCCATGAGATAGAGGTGCGTGGCGAGGTCGTACAGCGGATCGCCGAAGACGGCCAGCTCCCAGTCGATGGCCCACAGCCTGTCCTGGGGATCGATGATCAGGTTCTCGCGGTGCAGATCCCCGTGGAGCAGCTGGAACGGACGCTCCGAGATCCCGCCGAGGCGCTCCCGCAGCCGCCGGAACGCGTTCCCGTCGATGCCGAGATCCCGGAAGAGCGTCCCGAACCTGTGCTCGTTGCGCCCGTACACGTTCTCCTCGGCGAACAGCACCAGGCGGTCGATGAAGCCGTGGCTGTCACCGTCCGCGATGCGGCCCTCCGCGCGGGGGTACCGCCGGACGCGGAGGGAGTCCGGTCGTATCGAGGCCAGTTCCCCCGCCAAAGCGATGAGCTGGGCGACCATGGCGGGGGGTATCCCCGTCCCGTGCCGGAAGCGCGAGCCCAGGGTCTCGCCCTCGATGTACCGCTGGAGTGGCACGGATCCGACGTGGGTGACGTCCGGGATCCCCCGGACACGGCCCGCCAGCGCGGCGAGCAGTTCCTCTTCCCCCACGAATGCCCGCCGGTCGAACCAGATGACGTTCGCCCTCGGTTCCCTGAGCTTCCACCGGCTCGGCCCGTCCCCCCTGTCCGCGCCCTGGGGAAGCGGGAAGGCGTACGTCTCGTGGTGGTGGCCCGCCAGAGGCCCGTGCAGGGGCTGCGCCCCGGCGACTTCCGCAGCGCGTCGGCGGGCGCGTCCAGTCGTGTCAGGTGCCGCGTTCTCACGCCTCATCAAGGAGAAGAGCATACGAGCTGAGCACGACCGTGGCGCCGGCATCGCGCAATCCGGATTCCTTGCGGGCGTTGCGCCCGTAACCGATGAAGCGCACTCCGGCCCGCGCCGCCGCCCCCACGTCCGCCGGGGAGTCCCCGATCATCACCGCGTCCTCGGCGCGCAGCCCCAGGCTGCGCAGGGCCCGGAGGACGACATCGGGGTGCGGCTTCATCAGATGGACGTCGCGGGTCCGGCCGTGGACCACGTCGAAGCAGCCCCGCAGCCCGTGGGATTCGAGGTAGTAGGAGGCGGCCCGGGACGAGTTGTTGGTGACCACGGCGAGCCGGAGTCCCCTTCCGGACAGCGTCCGGATGAGCCGTGCCGCGTTCGGGGTGGGCCGGGCCCGCCCGGCCGCGTCCAGCTCCCGGACACTGACCCGCTCCTCCAGCACCCCGACCAGGCCCTCGTGCTCGCGGCGGCCCCGGTGCACGGCCCGGAGGACGGCGTGCGGGTCCTTGTCCCTCGCCTCCCCCGCCGTCAGAAGGCCCCGGGCGCCCTCGCGGGCCACGAGTTCCCTGAGTTCGTCCGCGACGGGCAGCGACGAGTCGTCGGGAAAGAGCCGGCACACGGGGCCGTCGAAGTCGAAGAGCACCCCGCGCGCGGTCGCGAGCAAGGCGCGTACGTCCTCGATCTCGTCGACGTCAACAGCCATGTCGTTCCAGACCTCCCAGCAGTTCCGGCAGTTCCGGCCGTTCCGGCGACTCGCGCGCGTCGAGGCGCGCCGCTCCGTCCGCCGGCCTGCGGAACGCCATCCGCGCGGCACCGCGCCCACGGGAGAACTGCCGTCGGCCCGCGGACTCGTCCGCCTCCCCGGCCGGCGGCCGCCCGCCGCCGCGGGTGGAGTCCTTCGGTTCGTCCCGGAGCCGCTTGCCGGGTGCGCCCTTGGCCCGGTCCTCGGTGTGCCACCGCCGCAACGCCTGTGCCGCGGCGCGCTCGTCCAGCGGCTCGCCCCCGAGGGCGAGTGGCCGCCAGGCGCGCCGCAGCGTGCGGCACACCCCGTCGGCGGCCGCCTCGAAGTGGGTGTCCTGCGGCCGGGCCGGCAGGGCGAGGGCCGCGCGCATGATGTCGGGGAACACCGACTGGGCGTGCTCGAAGTCCAGGTAGCGGCCCAGGTCGCGGTCCAGTCCGGCGGTCTTCTCCGGATGGCCCGCCCGCCGCATCGCATCGGCCCACATGCCGGTCATGAGCTCCCGCTCCGACTCGTCGTAGTCCATCCGCACGAGGTGGGTGGCCAGGTCGTGCAGCGGGTCCCCGAACAGCGCAAGTTCCCAGTCGATGACGGCGACCCGTTCCTCGTCCTCGACCTGCGTCAGCACCACGTTGGCCCGGTGGACATCCGTGTGGAGCAGGGTGAACGGGCGTCGGGTGAGGTCCGGTACCGACCGCAGGAAGCGGTCCATGGCGTTCCGGGGCACTCCGACCGCCTCGAAGAGCCCTCCGAAGCGCGGCCGGTTCGGCAGATGCACCCGTTGCTCGGTGAACCGGGCCAGTCGGCGCAGGAAGCCGGCGCTGTCGCCGTCCGCAGGCCAGTCGTCCGGGGGGTCCGGGAGGGCCTCGCGCGGCACATGGGCCAGCCGGGCGAAGAAGTCCGCCAGCGCCTCGAGCCTCGCGGCCCCGACCGGCCCCTTCGGGACCACATCGGCCAGTGCGCTGCCCTCGAGATACAGGTGCACGGACCAGGTGCCGAAGTCCGCCAGGCAGCGCGGGACTTCACCCAGCCGTTCGCTCACCACCCGCAGCACATCCGCTTCGCGCCGCCAGTGGCGCGGCACGACCTCCACCGTCTCGAACGGCATACGGAACTTGGCCCGCACCTGTCCGGATTCCGCACCCAGCAAATAGGCCAGTGGCCGGCCCAGCGGCGCGATGTGATTGCGGTTGTGGTGACCGGTGACGGTGGCACCGCCGGGACGGCGTCGCTGCACCTCCGCGAGCGCGCGCACCAGCGCGCGGTGTGCTCCAGGGGGCAGGTGAGGCGCCATGAGCGCACAGGGTAGCGGGTGGCGTGATTCTCATCACAGCGTGTCACTATCTGGACACCTCCCTGCCCGAAGCCGACGAACCAGGCCCTAACCAGCTTCGTTTCGGCCAGACTTCGGCTGCTTGGCGAGCCGGTCCCAGTTGGAGTCGAACCAGTCCCGGCAGTCGGCGAAGTACGAGCCCTGGCGGGCGTTCTCCTCCTTGGGCCGCGGATGGTGATGAAGGGTCGCCCCCACGCCCTTGACGTCCACGGCGTCGACGATGCTCATCCCGTCCTCGAGCCTGATCGGCCCCCTGACCGGGGAGTAGAAGCCGACGAGCGCGTCGGCGTCATTGACGATGTAGAGCTTGAACTGCGGGGTCCACGGGACCCTGTGGACCTCCAGGGCGGCGTCGACCCCCTTGGCCTTGAGCCGCTCGCAGAAGTCGCTCATGTCGGCGACGTTCATCCGCGCCCTGTTCCGCCAGCGCCGGTGGACCCGGCCGTCCTTCGGATCCCAGGCACGCGGGTAGAGCAGCTCCGTGTCCTCCGAGGGCAGCATCATCCGTACGCGTACGCGGCGCGGAGCGATCTCCTCGGCCTCCACACGCCCTACTTGCAGGTCGAAGAGGCCGACGAACGACTCGCCCGTCAGCGCGGAGACGTCCAGGGACACCTCGGCCTGCCAGAACGCGTCGTGCATGAAGTTGTAGAGCTGTGGCCGCCCTTGAGGGGTGGACGCCGACGGAACCTTCAGGACCCTGCTGCCGCTGCCCTGCCTGGAGGTGATCCACCCTTCCTCGGCCAGCGCCTTCAGCACGTTCTGGACGGTGTCCCGCGAGACCCTGAGGTCGCGGGCGAGGGTCCGCTGCGACGGCAGCATGTCGCCCTTGCGGTACGTCCCGTCCGCCAGCCGCAGCCGCAGGGCGGTCTCCACACGCTGGAACGGCCGGCCGCCGCTCTCATCGCCTTCCGGACCGGTCTCAGGATCTGATGCAGTCACAGGCTGAACCTACCGCCTTCCCGCACCGATGACACCACTTCCCGTCAAGAATACCCACCTATTGGACTGGTGGTTAACGGATCAACCCAACCGGGAACAGTCAACCTAGAGCAACCAGTCCAATTGGTCGACAGGTTGACGCTCGTCTGGGGGGACCATGAAAGAGTCGGAGTGGGTGGAGATCGGCGTAGGCGTCACGCTCATAGTCATCGAGCAGGAGCTCCGGGGGGCCTTTGGCGCACTCGGCCTTTTGGGCTTCCTTCTGCTGACAATTGGACTGAGAGCGTTCAACACGACACTGGCCTACGCGGGCGCACTGGTGCTGATCATGCTGACGGTTCAGGCATAGGACCGGACGGCTCAGGAATGAGCGCGCACGGCACGCAGCAACGGCTCCAGCGAGCCCATGATGCTCTGCGGCGGCACCCCGGCCTCCAGCAGCACCCTCGCCTTGGCGGGGTTGCGGGCGTAGCCGAGGAAGGGCACCCCGGCCCGGGCCGCCGCCGCGTGATCGGAGGGGGTGTCGCCGATCATCAGCGAGGCCTCCGGCGACGCGCCCATCGCGTTCAAGGCGCGCTTCAGGGTCGCCGGATGCGGCTTGAGCAGGCTCAGGTCCTGCGTACGGCCGTAGATGTACGGAGCGAAGCAGGGCATGAGGCCCCGTCCGCTCAGGTACGACGTCACCGTCCGGGCCGAGTTGTTGGTGGCTATGGCCAGCCTCGCCCCGACCGCCACCCAGGTGCGGATCAGCGGATCCGCGTAGGCCGTCGGCATCGCGTTGCGTACGGCCTTCAGCTCCTGCTGCGTGAGGCGTTCTTCGAGCTCCGCCACCAGATCGCTGCCGGGATGCCGTCGGGCCACCGTACTCAGCACGCCGTGCGGGTCCGGACGGCTGCGCTCGTCCTCGGTGAGCACCGCGTACAGGCCCCGCTCCTTCAACCACTTCACCTGATCCCGGGCGATGACCTCCGCCGAGTGGCCGGCGAACAACTGGCAGATCGGGCCGTCGAAATCGAAGAGGACATACCGTGTCTGTGCGACCAGTTCCCGAACATTCTCGATCTCACTCGTCACCAAATCGGTCTGTCCAGTCTCAGCAGTCACTAAGCGAGTGTCGGCCAGTCGGCGTACGTTGCCCAGACGGCGTTGAACGCTTTCTGCTTCTCCTCGACGAGCGCGGCGTCCCGCGGACCGTCCTCGAGCCGGAACGCGAACAGGGGCGTGTTGAATCCCCGCACGTCGTAGACCTCGATCTCGTAGCCGTCGGGGTCGTCGCTGGGCGGGTACTTCGCCGTCACATAGTCGCCGAGCAGCACCTGTTCACCGTTCAGCACGTAGCACTTCTGCATCGGCGTGGTCGGGAGCCAGCCGAAGGAGACGGTCGCCCGGATGCGCCTGACCTCGCGCCAGGCGTAGAACGTCCGCTCCATGACCGTCCTCTGGTTCTGGATCTGTCTCCTCAGCTTCTTCTGGACGGCCGCCGTCAGTTCCCGCTGGACGGCGGCCGTACGCTCAGGCCGGGGCACCGGGACGGGAAAGGCCAGTTCGACCTGCGGACCCGGCAGCAGACAGCGCATGGTGATCGACTCGGGGCACACCGTGCCCTGTTCGATGACGCCCCGCATGTGGTTCAGCCCCAGCATGAGCGTCTCCGCCGTGAAGCAGACCGCGTCGATCGTCACGTCGGGGGACGAGAACGCCTGCACCAGGTGGTCGTTCAGGCTCAGGACGGTCGCCCTGGGCCGCTGAGGCTCGTCCGGCGGCAGTTCGGCCACGCGCGGCGGGCTCCCCTTGGAGACGTTGTCGAGCAGTCCCGCGTCCTTGAGTATCTGCAGAGCCAGCCGGACGGTGCCCCTCTCGACCTGGAACTCCTCCGCGAGCTCGGCCTGGGTCGAGAGCCGTTCGCCCGCCTTGAGGACGCCCTCGTGCATGCGCTCCCGAAGGGTGTCGGCGATCTCCTGCGGTGTGGTCTTCCGGCTGCCGTTCACTGCCACGTTCTCCTGGTTCACAAGCGGTCTCCGGGCGCCGTCGTGGCCACCGAGTGTGGGGCGCGACGTGCGTCAGGTGAGTTTCAGGTTCGTGGTGATGGTTTCCCACAGAGCGTCGAACCACCTCTGGGATTCGTCGACGAACGCGTCGTCCCGCCCGCTCGTTCCCTTCTCGAAGGAGAAGAGGAGGGACGCGGAGCCGAGGGTGTCGTACATCTCCAGGGGTGCGCTGTCCACGGTCTCCTCGCGCTTGCTGATCATGTAGTAGGCGATCAGCGCCTCCGCCTGGTTGAGCAGGTAGAGCTTCACCGGCGGCGTGAACGGGAGCGCCCGGAAGGTCACGCGGACGTCGATGCCGTGGGACGAGCGCAGGGACTGGAGATTGTGACGCAGGACCTGCCCCTGGGCGTTGCGCTGCTCCAGCCAGCGCCTGTGGACCGGGTCGTCGTCGCTGCGGCCGTCGACGGAGATCGGGAACGCCAGGTTGATCTCCCGGCTGGGCAGCAGGATCCGGACGTCAATGCGCTCCGGGCGGATCCTGCCGTCGTGGATCTGGCGGACCGGCTCACCGAGCGCCACCATCAGCGTCTCCGCGGTGAGGCAGGCCGCGTCGATCCGTACGTGCGGCACGGAGAACGCCTCGGCGAGACGGGGCGCGAGGCCCACCATCGTCGGCTGCGGTCCGTCCCTGGTGGGGGCGATGTCGGCGATCCGCGGCGGACTGCCCTTGCTGACATTGCTGAGAAGGCCGTCCTCCTGGAGCGCGCGCAGCGCCATCCGGACCGCACCGCGCTCGACACCGAACTCGTCGGCCAACTCCGCCTGGGTGGGCAGGCGGTCGCCCGCCTTCAGGTCGCCGGATCGGATGCGCTCCCGCAGGACGTCGGCGACCTGCTGGGGCGAAAGCCTTCTGTCGCTGTCACTCACCACAACGTTCTCCTGAGTCACGACCAAACGGTACAACTCTCCCCCATCTACGGGGAGTTGTTTGAAAGTTGTTTATGCACGGTCACCAAGTGGGGACAACATAGGCACAGTTGGTTGCCAACTTGGCCAAGATGGCGGAACTTTTGCCTCCTCTCGACCATCTGCGGCATCTACCACCCCGAGCACGTCACTGCAGAAGCAGGAGGAACCACCATGCCCGTCATCGCCCTCCTCTCCGCCGTCTTCGTCGTCGGCTTCGAGCAACTCGTTCAATGGCAGTACGGACCGGCGGGCATCGTCGGGCTGCTGCTGCTCACCATCGGGATCAAGGCGAAGAGCCCCACGTGCAGCTCCGTCGGGGCCGTCGTACTGGCCCTGCTGGTCGCGGGGCCGGCCATCAGTTCGTGAACAGCAGTTCCGAACTGATCGTCTCCCACAGCGCGTTGAACCAGAGGTGGGACTGTTCCACGAACGTGGTGTCCCGCAGTCCCGCCCCCTGGCCGAACGGGAACAGCATCGACTGCGTGCCCTCGGCGTCGTACATCTCCAGGTATTCGTGGTCGATCTCCTCGCCCCGCCGCGTGAGCGTGTAGTACGCGAAGAGCGCTTCCGCCTCGTTGAGCAGGTACAGCTTCACGGGCGGGGTGAAGGGCAGCGCGCGGAAGGCGACCCGCACGTCGATGCCGTGCGTGGCCCGCAGCGCCAGCAGATTGTGCCGCAGGACCTGCCCCTGGGCGTTGCGGTTGGCCAGCCAGTTGCGCTGGAGCCGGCCGTCGGAGCCCGCATCGACCGGCGCCGGGAAGGCGAGTTCGATGTCACTGCTCGGAAGCAGCACACGGACATCCACCCTGGCTGGTTTTATTCGCCCGGCGTGAATCTGCCGCAGGGGCTCGCCCATGGCGAGGGTCAGCGAGATCGACGTGAGGCAGAGTGCGTCTATCGCCACACGAGGAGCGGCGAAGGCGGCCGCTATGCGCGGGCCGAGCGCCACCGTAGTGGGCAAAGGTGCGGCTCCGGGCCCGGTCAGAGCCCTCTCCGGATGGTCCGCGACCGTCGCCGGGCTCCCCTTGGACACATTGACGAGCAGGTGCTCCGACTGCAGGATGCGCAGCGCCTGGCGCACCGCGCCGCGCTCGACGCCGAACTCGTCGGCCAGTCTGGCCTGGGTCGGCATGCGCTGGCCGGCCCGCAGCTGACCGGACCTGATCCGGCTGCGCAGCTCGTCGGCCACCTCACGGTGTGACCTCGGCGGCCGTGGTGACCTGTTCCGCCCGTTGACGGCGGCATGCTCCGGCTCCACAACCAGAACACTACAACTTCCCGCCATCTTTGGGCAGTTGCCGGATAGGTGGTTATTAGTCGCCCCAACACGGAGATAACTAAGAATGAGTTGGTAGCCAACTTGCACAACATGGTCAAACTTCCGGAGGGTTGGCCGCCGAAGTGCCGCCTGCACGCCAGGTGGTCCAGGCGGACGGTCCTCAGCGGGGGTCCGCCTCCCCGTCCCGAAGGAGGGACCGTCATGCCGCTCGTCGCCCTCGCCGTCGCCGCCCTCGCCATCGGATTCGAGCAACTCATCCAGTGGGAGTACGGGCCGATGGGCATCATCGCGTTCGTCGCGCTGTCCGTCGGGCTCAAGGCCAGGAACACCATGATCAGCGGCATCGGGGCCGTGATCCTCGTGATGCTGCTCGCCCAGTCCGGCTGACCGGACGCCACCGTCCGCCAGTCCGGCCGACCGGGCTCCCCTCCGGAGGGGAGCCGGGAGCCCGGTCGGTCCGCACCACCGCACCACCACAACCACAACTGAATCGCTACGGATCAGAACTCGGCACCCGCGTGGAAGGAGAACCACCCGACCGGCAGCAGCAGTTCAGAAGATGTCCGGGCACCACGGTCGCCTGGACGTCCGCAGCAGGGCGTCGGCAACGGAGGCGGCGCCCTCTTGCCGTTCCCGGACCCTGTCCAGCGCCACCAGCCGTACCGCGGACTCGTCACCGAGCCACAGCATCGCCAGGTCCGCCACGGACAGGGTCAGTTGCGCCTCCTCGGTGGTCGGCGCGCAGGTCGCCGTACCGTCCGGGGCGGCCTGGAGCCGATAGCGGCCGCCGGCCGGCCCGCTCCCGTCCAGCACCTCCAGCACGAGCGTCCCGGCAGCACCGTACGTCCGTGCCTCCAGAGCCCGTACGACGTCCAGGATCCGCACCCAGAGCCAGTCCGACTGGGTGGTGATGCGGGCGGCGCGCGGGTCCGGCAGGAAGTGCGGCAGCAGGTCGTCGGGGGCGCGTCGGCCGGTCTTGACCCGGGCGATCCAGTCGATCGAGCAGAGGTACCACCACAGGGCGCGCTCGGCCGCCGGCGTCACCGCGAGCAGCCAGTTCACCTCCGCCGTGTTCTGGGGCTGGTTGGCGTCACCCCAGTTGTCGTCCGACTCGTAGGAGACCAGACCCTCGACCTCACCGGACGCCGAGCGGTACGCGGCGTAGAACGGTTCCTTCCAGGGGTCGCCGCCGAGGTTCAGCAGGCCGGTGTTGATCTGCCACCAGCGGTCGTCCCGACCGACCGCGCCGGGCCGTTCGCGCCGGAACCGTTCGTGCAGGTCGGGACCTGTCTTGCGGACGTCCTCGGCGTCCACGAGGTCGATACGGCCGCCGTCGGCCGGACCCGCCCAGCGGGGGTCAAGACCGGTGCGCGGTACGTCGATGGTCCACTCGGCGTTCGTGGTGACGGCGCCGAAGCCGTACCGGCCGTAGATCGGGTACTCGGCGGCGATGAGCGTCGCGACGACATCGCCCCGCTCCTTGGCCGCCGCCAGGTCGGCCTCCATCATGCGGGTGAGGAGGCCCCGGCGGCGGTGCGTGGGCGAGACGGTGACGCTGGAGATCGCGTCCGCCGGGACGGTCGCTCCGCCGACCACGGTCAGTTCCTGCGGGAACGACCTGAACGTCGCCACACAGCGGTTCCCGTCGAACGCGCCCAGCGTCCTCGGCAGGATGAGCGCCGACGCCCGGGCCTCGGCCTCCTGCTCCGAGACGGCCGGCGACTGCAGGAACCCCGTCTTCAGCGCACGCAGCCAGCCGGGGATGTCGGGGTCGGTGATCGGTCGTACATCGATCGTGTCGATGGCGTCGTGCGGGGTCATGGGGCCACGCTAGGTGTCCGCCGAAGGAGTGTCGCGGGGATTTCCGCGCCCTCTCTCCTGCTCGACATCCCTCTCAGAACGCCGCCCGGATCTCCCCCACCTCGCGGCCACCGCCCAGCAGCGGCGCGCTGCCGATCCTGGTCACCACCGGCGCGTCCACACCCAGCAGGCCCAGCGCGCGGGCCAGGACCGGGCCCAGTGCCCGGCCCCCGCCGTCGTCGATCTTGAAGGCGAGGGCACGGCCGTCGGGGAGGGCGACCGCCTGGACGGCTTCGGCACCCATCTTGGAGAGGGCGCCCGGAACCTCACGCATCAGCCAGGTGTCGGGGCGCCGGGTGCCGGCCACGTACTCGGGGTGGGTGCGCATGGCGTCGGCGACGCGGCGTTCGGCGGAGCCGGGGGCCGCGAGGACGAAGGAGCGGAAGGCGCGGGCGAGGCCGGTGAGGGTGATGGCCATCAGGGGCGCCCCGCAGCCGTCCGTGCCGACCGCGGCGACCCTCTCCCCGGCGGCCTCCTCGACCACCGAGTGGATCAGCTGCTGGAGGGGGTGCCCGGGATCGAGGTACGAATCGGTGGGCCAGCCGCGCTGCAAGCACACCGCGAGCATCGCCGTGTGCTTGCCGGAGCAGTTCATGGTGACCCGGTCGCGGACGGCACCGGAGGCGAGGTAGGTCTCGGCCTCGACGGGGTCCAGCGGCAGGTCCGGCGGGCACTGGAGCCGCTCGGCGGTCAGACCGTGCTCGACGAGCATCTTCTGGACCAGGTCGCGGTGGAAGATCTCCCCGGAGTGGCTCGCGGCGGCGAGGGCGAGGCGCTCCCCGGCCAGGTCCAGGCCCGCGCGCAGGACACCCGCGGCCTGCATGGGCTTGTTCGACGAGCGGGGGAAGACCGGCGCCGTCACGTCGCCGAGCACCAGCTCGACCGTCCCGTCCGCGGCGAGTACGACCAGGCTGCCGCGGTGGTGGCCCTCGACGAAGCCGGACCGCACGACCTCGGCGAGGACCGGGAGCCCGCCGGGTACAGCGGGTGCGGCGGGTGTACCGGCCCCACCTGGCGTTCCCGTCCTGCCCGTGCCGCCCGTCGTGCCGGGTGCACCGGGTGCGCTCGGTGTGCCGGGCGCACCCGGCGTGACGGGTATGCCGGGTATGTCGGAGGAGTCGTCGGGAGCGGGGGAGCCTTCGGGCGTGCTGGGAGCGACGGGCATCGGCGGTGGCCTTCCGGAACGGGGACCCGCTCGGAAGGCGTCGGCCGGGTCGTGTCCCGGACCGCACCCCCGCCTGCGCGGAGCGGGCGCGCGCCTACTGGATCCGGCGCACCCTCGGCCCCGGGATCGCCGGGGCCGCCACGTCACATGAGCAGGTCGTCTACTTGTGCTTCGCCTTCACGGTACCTGCGGGCGATCTCGGCGCTGCAATCGTCGGCCGTGCGCTGAAGCTGCTGGCGCTGCCGGGAGACCTGCTGCTCATAGCGGACGAGGCGCCCCATTCCCGCGACCAGCTCTTCGTCCGTCCGGGCGTCCAGATCCGAGAGCTCCACCTCGCCGAGCATGTCGGCCGCCAGTGCCCGGTACTCCTCGCCGCGCGGCGTGCCCACCGTCACATGGCGGGCCGAGGAGCGGTGCCGGGCCGGCGCGTCCGTCAGGATCTCCGAGAGCCGCTCGACGACGGACGGCTTCCCGCCGTCCACGAGCGACCGGGGTCCGGAGACCGCGCCGGGCACCCGCCGCTCCCCGCGGCGCGCGAGCTCCGCGCGCAGGATGTCGATACGACCCTGGAGCAGCCGCCGGACATAACTGAGGTCGGCCTCGTCCCGCTGGGCGTCGCGGCGCAGCGTCCGCAGTTCGGGCAGCCGGAGCACGGCGGTGCCGGGCCGGGCCGGATCGGCCGCCGGCGGGTTGCTGTCGGTGCGCTGCACCGGCGGCCGGGCCGTCATCCTCCCCACCCGTTCACTCATGCGGGTCAATGACACGGCCCCGGGCTGCTGCCCGGTCCTCGATGTGCTCATGTGCCTCTACCGTCCCCTCGACCGGCGCGGCCCACCCAACGGGTGCGCCGCAACACCCCGCATGGTGCCACCCCCGATGGTCGCTATGTGACCGAGTGACCCGATCAGCCCCAGATGGCGGGTTGGTTACCTCTGGAAATCACGCGAAGGGCCCGCAGAGCGCGGCGTCACCGTGACACGGCATCATGGTCCGCATGCGTGCGGTGGTGCAGAGGGTGGACGGCGCGAGCGTCGTCGTGGACGGCGAGACGGTCGGCGAGATCAACGGCGAGGGACTGTGCGTCCTGGTCGGGGTCACGCACGAGGACACCAAGGAGAAGGCGGCCCAACTCGCGCGCAAACTCTGGTCCGTTCGGATGCTGGCCGACGAACGGTCCTGCTCCGACATCGACGCGCCGCTGCTCGTCATCAGCCAGTTCACGCTGTACGGCGACGCCCGCAAAGGCCGCCGCCCCACCTGGAACGCCGCCGCCCCCGGCGATGTGGCCGAGCCCCTCGTCGACGAGGTCGTCGCCCAACTCCGCGCTCTGGGCGCCACGGTGGCCACGGGCCGCTTCGGCGCCCGGATGCGGGTCTCCCTGACGAACGACGGCCCGTTCACCGTCCTCCTGGAGATGTGAGCCCTCGCGAGGATGTGGGCCCTCCCCGAGAGGTGAGCCCTCCCGAGGATGTGCGCCTCCCCGAGAGGTGAGCCCTACGGCTCGACCACGACCTCCTGCGCCGCCGCCGTCGAGTCCGCCATCAGCGGGGCGTCCAGCGGCACGTTGCGCTTCACGAGCGCCAGGGCGATCGGGCCCAGCTCGTGATGGCGTACGGATGTCGTGATGAAGCCGATCTTGCGGCCGTCGGGGTCATCGTCCGCGAGGCGCAGCTCGGTCCCGTGCGGGGGCAGATGGACCTCGCTGCCGTCGAGGTGGAGGAAGACCAGGCGGCGCGGGGGCTTGCCCAGGTTCTGGACGCGGGCGACCGTCTCCTGGCCGCGGTAGCAGCCCTTCTGGAGGTGCACCGCGGTGCCGATCCAGCCCAGCTCGTGCGGGATGGTGCGGTGGTCGGTCTCGAAGCCGAGGCGGGGCCGGTGCTGCTCGACGCGCAGGGCCTCGTGGGCGAGGAGTCCGGCCGCGGGGCCGGCCTTGGCAGCGTACGCGTCCAGGTCCGCACGCGGGAGGAAGAGATCACGGCCGTACGGCGTCTCGCGCACGACGACCCCCTCGGGGACCTCGGCGATCGAACCGGCCGGGAGCTCGACGACCGCGAAGTCGGCGGTGCGGTCGGCGACTTCGACGCTGTAGAAGAACTTCATCGACTCCAGGTAGGCGATCAGCGCGTCCTGGGTGTCGGGTTCCGTGTGCATCCACACCGTCGTGCCGTCGTCCACGAGGTACAGCGCGTGCTCGATGTGGCCGTTCGCGGAGAGGATCAGTGCCTCGGTGGCGCGGCCCGCCGGGAGGTCGGTGACGTGCTGGGTGAGCAGCAGGTGCAGCCAGGCCAGCCGGTCGCCGCCGGTGACGGTGACGACTCCGCGGTGCGAAAGGTCCACGAAGCCGATGCCGTCGGCAAGGGCGCGCTGCTCACGGAACAGGTCGCCGTAGTGCGCGGCGACGCCTTCGTCCACGCCTTCGGCGGGAACGGCGCCGGGCAGGGACAGGAGGGAGCTCTTCATGGACATACACACTACGACCGCGGGGTCGCCGATTTTATTTCTGGGACGACGACCGCATGATCATCCGATCCGATCGCCTCTCCTCGCCTCTTCACGATCGCTTCCCCCACGATCGCCTCTTCGATCACTTCTTCCGGGCCGCGCAGTCCTTGCAGCGTCCGAAGATGGCGAAGTGCTTCATGTCCGTCTCGAAGCCGAAGGTGTCCCGGAGCTTCGCGGTGAACTCGGCGGCGACCGAGACATCGGCCTCTATGACGTTCGTGCAGTCGCGGCAGACGAGGTGGATGTGATGGTGCCGGTCGGCCAGGTGGTAGGTCGGCGCGCCGTGCCCCAGATGGGCATGGCTGACCAGCCCGAGCTCCTCCAGGAGCTCCAGGGTCCGGTAGACGGTGGAAATGTTGACCCCCGACGCCGTCTTCCTCACTTCCACGAGGATGTCGTCGGGGGTCGCGTGCTCCAGGGTGTCCACTGCTTCGAGGACAAGCTGGCGCTGCGGCGTCAGCCGGTAGCCGCGCTGCCTGAGGTCGCTCTTCCAGTCGGTGCTCACCACACTGGAAGTCTAGGACCATTCCCGCCGGTGCCGACCTGATGAACTACACGGCGGCCTACTTGAAGAAGGCGATCCCGTCGTCCGGCATGTCGTCGGGCAGGGCCTTGGCCCAGCGCTCGACGTCATCCGGGGTGACGACCTTCTTCAGGTGTCCGGACATGTAGGGGCGCAGCTCGACCTCGGGGGTCTGCTTCTCACCGACCCACATGAGGTCGCTGTTCACATAGCCGTAGAGGCGCTTGCCGCCGCTGTAGGGACCGGACGCGGCCGTGCGGGCCACGGCGTCGGTGACCAGGTCGATCTGCGGCTTCTTGTCGGCCAGCGCGCCGTACCAGATCTCGACGACGCCGTCGTCGCGGGTCATCACGACCTCGACCTTGCGGTCGGAGTCGATGCGCCAGAAACCGGCCTCCGACTCCAGCGGCCGGACCTTCTCGCCGTCCGCGTCGAGCACCCAGCTGTGCGAGCGGTACTCCAGGAAGTCCCGCCCGTCGTGGGTGAAGCTGACCTCCTGCCCGAAGTTGCATTTCTCGGAGCCGGGGAAGTCGTGGACACCGACTCCGGCCCAGTCGCCGAGCAGGAAGACAAGGGGGACCAGGTCCTTGTGGAGGTCCGACGGGATCTCGATCATGAGCTGAAGAGTTCCTTGATGGGGGTCAGCGCTGGCCCTGGTACAGCTTCTTCACGGCCAGTCCGGCGAAGGCGAGCACGCCGACGCAGACCAGGACCAGCAGGGTTTCGAAGAAGATCTCCACGGGGTGCTCCTCGATGAGCGGAACGGGGTCCCCGCCCGGGCGCAGCCGAGGCTGGGGAGGTACACAAGGCCGGGCCCCAGCTTACGCGGCTGGGGCCCGGCACTCTCTTTCAGGTACACCCTGTCGGGGCGTCCGGCCTCAGCCGAGGAGCTGGCTCTGCAGGACCACCGTCTGCTGGAAGGGAACCGTGAGCGCCCGACCCTTGCGGGACTGCACGACGACGGCGACGGTGTCCCCGGCCAACAGATACGCCTCACGGACCTGCTCGGCGCCGTAGGGCTTGCTCTCCGTGTACGGGTACCGGACGACCTCGTCGACCGCGGCCCGCTCCGGGAACAGCGCGTCCCGCTCGGTCAGGGTGGCACCCCGCAGCGCGTGCCGCGGTGAGTCGTAGTTCGCCAGCTCGTCGGTCACGATCTCGTAGGCGGCGGTGGCTGTGTCGAACTGGAGCAGATAGACCCGCGTGCGGGTGCCGTCGGCGACGGTCCAGCCGCGCGCGGCGACGTGCCGCAGACCGTAGTCGGTCAGCAGCTGGTCCATGGCCTCCCGGTCCGCCTTCTCGGCGTACTGCGCCAGGAAGGTCTTCCTCGCCAGCCAGCCGTCCTCGCCGCGCAGCGCCGCGTCCGCCTCGGCGCCCTTCGGGGCGGGGAGCAGGAGCCGGCGCAGATCGGCGTAGTGGGCCCCGGCCGTGTTCGACTCGGCGAACGGCCCGGGACTGCCAGACGGCAGCGGCGGCTTGCTGATCGTCGGGTAGTCCCAGCGCCCGTCGGCCTGCGTCGCCAGACCGGGCACGTCGGTGCGCTCCATCCGTGTGATGCCGTACGCCGCGGACGAGCCGACCGCGGCGAAGACCACGGTGGCGGCGGTCCAGCGCAGGACCGCGCGCAGAATCCGGCGGTCCTTCCTCACCTTGGCCGGGGCGGGCTCGGGCTCGACGGCCAGAGGCGGCGCCGCAGGCAACGGCGGCACCGGGCCCGCAGGCCCCGGGTACGGGGCTGCGGCCTGCGGCTGCGGTACGGCGGCCTGCGGCTCGGTCCGCTCGGCCGGTGCCGTCCCCTCGACCGGTGCCGTCAACCCGACGGGTTCCGTCGTCTCGACGGGCTTCGCGTCCTCGACCGGTGTCGTCTGCTCGGTCATACCGCCTCCCCCGGCTCCTCTATGCGGTCGAGCTGCTCGCGGAAGAGCTGCGCGACCCCCTTGGTGTTCAGCGGCTTGGCCGCGTAGGCGATGGCGCTGACCAGCACGTCGCCCTGGTAACCGGAGCAGATCATCATGTCGAGCTCCTCCTCCTTGTCCTTGGGCGGCAGGAAGCACTTGGCGTTCTTGTGGCCCTCGATCCTCGGTCCGGAGCGGAAAATCTCGAGGGCGTCGAAGAACCCGTTCTGGAACGTCGACATGTTCCGCACGGCCTTCCTGTCCTCGATCTGGGCCAGCTCGATCTCGGCGGTGTAGGTTCCGGCACCGCCCGCCGTGGAGCCGACGTAGAGGTAGCTGCGCATGGCGATGCCCTTGGTGTGCTGCTTGTCGATCTGCTTCTCGATCTGCCGCCGCTGGGAACGCGGCAGATCGCGGACCGACTCCTTGCGCAAGGCCGTGGCCGCGCCCCCGTTGAGTGCGGCATCGGTGCCGAACCTGGCGATGTCCGGACCGCGGCTCAGGTGCGGGTCGTACGGCACGAGCATCGCGGCGAGCGACGACGCCGGCTTCGATGCCTTGCCGTCGTCGCTCGCGGTCCTCGGGAACTTCCAGGACGGCGCGCCCGCGTCACGGTCGGCGTCCTGCACGGTCACCACGGTGTAGGCGCCGCCCGCGACGACGGCCCCGGCGAGGAGCACGGCACCGGCCACGGCGGCGATACGGCCGCGGCGTACGCGCTTCTTCACCGGCGCGGTTTCGGCGGCGACCGCCTCCGGTGCGGCCGACTCGGGCAAGACCGGTTCAGCGGTGTTCGGCTCAGGGGTGTTCGGCTCAGCGGGGGCCGATTCCGGAGCCTGCGGCTCTGGAGTGGCCGGCGCCGCGACGGGTTCCGTGTCCTGCGGGTTCACAGGTCGCTCGTTCACAGCCGCTCCAACTGCCGCTTGGCCAGGTCCATGATCTTCGACTTCGGGATCGGCTTGGAGTCGTAGATCCAGATCTCCATGGCGATGTCACCGCGCGAGGCCGTCGCCTGCGCCTTGTAGAACGGCAGGTAGCCGGCCTTCCTCTCCGGCTCGAAGAGGTAGACCATGCCATCGCTCGCACCGGGGACAGCCCAGCCGCGGGCGCCTTCCACGTCCCATCCGCCCGCCTGGCCCGCGGCGCTGCGGTTCTCCTCCTGGCGGTACTGCACCAGCCGGATCTGGGTGTTGTACGTACTGCCCGTAGTCCAGCTGACCCCGACCGCCCGGCGGAACTCCGCCCTGACCAGATCGCCGAACTCACGGTCCGCGTCCTTCAGCAAGCCCGCGTAGGCGGCCAGGCCCAGCCAGCCGTCCCGTTCAGGTGCCCAGTCGGGCACCTTCGTGCCCTTCGGCCGGTCGATCAGCAGCTTGCGCAGGTCGCCGTCCGTCTTCACCCGGTGGTCCTGGGCGGCGGACAGCGGCTCGGGACCTGCGCCCTTGGCCTGGGCCACCACCGGCTGCGACAGCGAGGGCAGCTTGGTGGGCTCGCGGTCGGCCTGGATCAGGAATCCGGTGCAAGTGCCGGCGACGAGACCGAGCACGGCGGCCGTGGCGATGAGCAGGGCCGTACGGCCGCGGCGGCGCACACGCGGTACGGACGTCGCCTCGGACGTCACGGGCTCCGCGGACGTCACGGGCTCCACGGGCTCTGCGGGCTCCACGGGCTCTGCGGGCTCTGCGGGCTCCACGGGCTCCACGGGCTCCACGGGCTCCACGGGCTCCACCAGGCTCCCGGATGCCGCGCTCGGCGCCGGGACCGGGGCGGGAGCCTTGACCGGTGCCGGTGCCGGTGCCGGGGATTCCTCGGCCGGTGCGGACTGCGCCGGCTCACGAGGTGTCGTACCGGGATCGACAATCGGCGCACCCTCGGGCACGCTCGGTCTTTCCGGTGTTTCGGGTCCTTCGGGTACTACCAAGACGTCCCCCCACGAACGTGAAGCACGGATTCCGTATCCGCGCGCACAGGAGACCCATGGCCCACACACGGGGTTGCCCTGGTGATGATCACGATTCGGAATACCATGGCGGCCATGGCGAACAAGCTCGTGATCAAGGTGACGGCGGGGGCCGATGCCCCGGAGCGCTGCTCACAGGCGTTCACCGTCGCGGCGGTGGCCGTGGCCAGTGGCGTCGAGGTCTCCCTCTGGCTGACCGGCGAATCCGCGTGGTTCGCGCTGCCGGGCCGCGCCGCGGAGTTCGAGCTGCCGCACGCGGCGCCGCTGCCCGATCTGATCGACTCGATCCTCGCGGCCGGACGCATCACCCTGTGCACCCAGTGCGCGGCCCGGCGCGACATCACGGAGAAGGACGTCCTGGAGGGCGTACGGATCGCTGGTGCGCAGGTGTTCGTGCAGGAGGCGATGACGGACGGGACGCAGGCGCTGGTCTACTGACGGCGTCCGCGCCGCTACGGGCCGCGTCCGCGCTTCTACGGCCCGCGTCTGCGCCGCGTGCGTGTGTCCACCCAGAGGCAGAAGGGGTGGCCCGCCGGGTCGAACAGCACCCGTACGTCCTCCTGGGGCTGGTGGTCGGCGAGCCGGGCGCCCTGCTCGACCGCGCGGGCGGTCTCCTCGGCCAGGTCGTCGACCTCGATGTCGAGGTGGAGCATCATGCGCTGGTCGCCGGGCCCCGCGGGCCAGACCGGCGGCGTGTAGAGCGGCTCGGTCTCGAAGGCGAGCGCGATCCCGCCGAACGGCGGGCCGATGAGCACCCAGTCGGGCTCCTGGGCCTGCACCTCGTATCCGAGCAGCCGCCCGTAGAAGTCGGCCAGTTCATGGGCGTCGGGCGCGTCGAGCACCACCGTGGACAACCTCGTACGCGACATAGACGCTTTCCGCTCCTACCGCTACCGCCGTTTCACCACTGCCGCCGGCTCACTGCTGCCGCCGTTTCTTGCCGTCGAGCTCGTCCCACCACTCGTCGGACTTGGCGTCGCCGGACGGGTCGTCCCACCATCTGTCCTCGGGCCCCCGCCGGTTGGCCACCATCGCGGCCACCGGCGGAATCAGCATGGCCACCACGCACATGCCGACGGCCACGGGAACCGACCACAGGCGTACGACCGCCCAGGCGAGAACGAACAGCACGATGCACGTCCCCATCATGGCGAAGTACAGGTGACGCCTGCGCGCGTACATACCACCAGCGTAGGCCCGGACAACCCGTCCGGCGCAGCGTCGGCGGACCCCTGAGGGGCGGGGCGGGCGAGGCGAGGGCAAGCCGAAGGGCCGCACCCCGATCCGGTAAGCGTCCAACCCCCGGGGGTGCGGCCCTTCGGCCGTTCAGTCGACTGCCGTCACGGACGGCGGTCTGCCGTTCAGACGGCGATCGCGACCTCGGCGAGGCCGCCCGTCTGGGCGACGACCGTGCGGTCGGCGGTGCCACCCGGGACCAGGGCCCGGACGGTCCACGTGCCCTCGGCCGCGTAGAAGCGGAACTGGCCCGTCGCGGAGGTGGGAACCTCCGCCGTGAACTCGCCGGTCGAGTCCAGGAGTCGGACGTAGCCCGTCACCGGCTCGCCGTCGCGGGTCACCTGACCCTGGATCGTGGTCTCACCGGGCTTGATCGTCGAGGCGTCGGGGCCGCCGGCCTTCGCTCCACACATATTTCGATTCCGTCCTTCAGGCCTTGAGGGTTACTTGTTGGCGCCGAGCTCGATCGGCACACCGACGAGGGAGCCGTACTCGGTCCAGGAGCCGTCGTAGTTCTTGACGTTCTGGACACCGAGGAGCTCGTGCAGCACGAACCAGGTGAGCGCGGAACGCTCACCGATGCGGCAGTACGCGATCGTGTCCTTGGCGAGGTCGACCTGCTCGGCGGCGTAGAGCTCCTTGAGCTCGTCGTCCGACTTGAAGGTGCCGTCGTCGTTGGCGTTCTTCGACCACGGGATGTTGCGGGCGCTCGGGACGTGGCCCGGACGCTGCGACTGCTCCTGCGGCAGGTGCGCCGGGGCGAGCAGCTTGCCGCTGAACTCGTCGGGCGAACGGACGTCGACCAGGTTCTGCGCACCGATCGCGGCGACGACGTCGTCACGGAAGGCGCGGATGGAGGTGTCCTGGGCCTTGGCCCTGTACGCCGTGGCGGCGCGCTCGGGGATCTGCGAGCCGTCGACCAGGTCGCGGGAGTCGAGCTCCCACTTCTTGCGGCCGCCGTCGAGCAGCTTCACGTTCTCGTGGCCGTAGAGCTTGAAGTACCAGTAGGCGTAGGACGCGAACCAGTTGTTGTTGCCGCCGTAGAGGACGACCAGCGTGTCGTTGCCGATGCCCTTCGACGAGAGGAGCTTCTCGAAGCCCTCCTGGTCGATGAAGTCACGGCGGACCGGGTCCTGAAGGTCCTTGGTCCAGTCGATCCGGATGGCGTTCTTGATGTGGTTCTTCTCGTACGCCGACGTGTCCTCGTCGACCTCGACGACGGCCACGTTCGGGTCGTCCAGGTGATCCTGGACCCAGTCGGCGCCTACCAGGACGTCGCTGCGGCTCATGCTCGTTCTCCTCCGGGGCAGTTGCGGCGGGGTGGTGCGATGGAGAGGGTGCGCGGTCATGCATGCCGGTGAGGGCTGCGCGGCGCAATGGTGGCCCCGACAAGAGAAGTCCGAGGGCCCGGCTCGCGGAAGGCGGGAACGCTTCCGCTCAGAAGGTGCGACAGAGCATGGCGGCGACGCGGCACAGGTCTACTGCCCGCCGCTTCGTGAGATCCGCCTGTCGCTTCATGGGTCCGATCGTAGGGACGGACAGGCGGGCATGTCACCGGCGTGTCGTATGTTGAGACGCGATCGTCCGCATAGTGGTATGCCTACGCCGTCGGGGCCCGGCCCGCACGGATTCCGGGGCCTGCACCGGTCGTCACATCGCCGGCGCATCTGCGGTGCGGACGGGGTCGTCTCGCCTTTCGGACAGCCGCCCTCCGAGAGGGCTTCCACCGGAGCCGCCCGGTGGAGCCGCCGATGGGGCCGGCCATCTGCCGGATCAGGCTCGGCAGGGCCATATGCCAGCGCGGTCCGGCAGGACCGACGACCGCACCGGCCCGGGAGCGCCGGCCCGGGAGCGCCGACCGCCCGACCGGTCCGGTACGGCCTCCTACCCGACCAGCCTGACGTCCGAACCCTTCACCGAGATCTCGACACCGTCCGGGGCCGCCTCGACCTTGTCGAGCTTGATGCCGCCGGGCAGTTCCTCGATCTTCTGCTGGAAGTCGGTGATCGAGCGGATCTTGCCCTCGGCGAGCTGGACACCCAGTTTGGGCAGGGAGTCCGCGTGCACCTTCACCGTGTCGCCGGAGACCGCGACGGAGCTGAGCACCGAGACCGGCTGGGGCAGCTTGGTGCCGAGGACCGTCGCCGAGACGGTGACCTTGATCTTGCCGTCGCCGCCGTCGGAGAGGCCGATGACCTGGGCGGTGACGCCGGGCGCGAGCTGCGCGGGCTCGGACTTGGCGGCCTTGAGCAGCTCGGCGTACGAGATCGACGCGGTGCCCGTGGCGCTGTTGGCGGTGGCGGAGCTGTAGTCACCGCTGAAGGCGACGCCGTGCATCTCGGCGTTGAGGTCGTGGATGCGGATCGTGCCGGCGGCGGAGTCCGTGCCGCCCGTCGACGCCTCGTAGTTCTTGATGCCGATCTTCACGTCGTCGAGCTCGCCGCCGACGACCTGGGTGAGGAAGGGGAAGCCCCCGATGGACACGTCGGGGGTGGCCGCGAGGCCCTCGGTGCTCCTGATCCGGTCCGCCGCCTCGTCCTCCGCGAACCCGACCGCCACCCGGTCGGCGAGCACGAACAGACCGCCGAGAATGACGAAGAGAATCAGGGTTATTCGCAGTGCGCGCATGCTCGGTGTTCCCCACCTTTGACGGCCCCGTCCGGACAGCCGAGTGGCCGCCGAGCGTGAGCCTAACCCCGAAGGGCCCCCGGAACGGGGGCCCTTCATGGTGGTTGTCGATCAGCTGTGACGATTCGGCGCGGCCGGACGACCGGATCCGAACGGCCGGAACGGCCGATCAGCCCAGTGCGCGCCCCAGCAGGTAGACCGCCGGGGCGGCGGCGGCCAGGGGCAGCGCCACGCCCGCGGTGAAGTGGACGAACCGGGACGGGTAGTCGTAGCTCGCCACCCGGTGCCCGATCAGCGCGCACACACCCGCGCCGAGGCCCAGGAAGGCTCCCTGGGTGCCCAGGTCCGTCATCCCGCCGACCGCGATACCGGCGCCCGCGGCGGCCAGCAGCGCGACGACCGCGGAGGCCGCCGTGGGCAGCGGCAGCGCGCGGGCCAGGATCGCCGCGGCGACCGCGGCGGCGCCCACCGTCACGGCGTCCGGCTCGGCCGCCAGATGCCCGGCCGCGATGATCGACAGCGCCGCGGAGACGACGGTCGCCATCAGGCCGTACATCCGGGTGTCCGGGTCGGCGTGACTGCGCAGTTGCAGCACGAGGGTCAGCAGCACCCACACACCGAGGGTGCCGAGGATCGCGGCCGGCGCGTTCTCCCGGCCCGCGACGAGCAGCGCGACGTCCGCGGTCAGCGCACCGGCGAACGCCAGCGCGATGCCCTGCCGGGCGGGCCACATCCCGTTCAGCCGGAACCATCCCGCCGCGGTGACGGCCTGGAGCAGGACGAGCGGGACGACGAGGGCGTACTCCCCGATCGCCGCCGCCCCCGAGAGCAGCAGCGCGAGCACCGCCGTCAGCGCGGCCGGCTGCATCCCCGGCTCGATGATCGGCGACCGTCCCTCGGCGCGGGCTCGCTGGGCGTCGGTGATCCTGGCGTTGCCGGTGACGGTCGCGGGACCGTAGGCCGCGGCGGCCTCGCTCGCGCTCTCGGGGAGCGTCCCGCCGGGGCGCGAGGGATCGGCCGGGCCGACGGTGCCGGGTGCCCCGTGGGCGGCCTGCTCGTGCTCCGGGGTCCACGGCCGCGCCGGGGTCTCGGACGGCAGGGGCTCTCCCGTGGCGCCGCCGTACCCCTGGGGCTCGTCGTACGTCTGGTAGCCCTGCGGGGGCAGATAGGCGGTGTCCGCCGCGGAGACGGGCGTCTGCGCCTGCGTCTCCCAGGTCCGCCCCTCCCATTGCTGGGTGTGCTGCTGCCACTCGGGCTGCTGCTGGGGCTGCTGCTGAGACTGCCTCTGCGACTGTTGTTGCTGAGGCTGCTGCTGCGGTTGCTGATACGGGTCGTACCCCTCGTACTGACCCTCGTACGGCTGGTTGCTCATCGTCTCGCTCACCCTCCTGCGAACGGCGGGAGCACCTCGACCGTGCCGCCCTCGGCCAGCCGTACCGTCTCATGCCCTCGGGTACCCACGGGATCACCGTCGATGAGGAACGAGCATCGCCGCAGGACGCGGACGAGTTCGCCGGGGTGTCGTTCGCGGGCCGCGTCGAGTGCCTCGGCGAGCGTGCCCGCCTCGTACGGCTCCTCGGCGACGCCTGCCGCGGCCTTGGCGGCGGCCCAGTAACGCACCGTGCCCTTTGCCATCTCGTCCCTCAATCAGCGATCCGGTGTCTGTCACGTCCGCGCGCGTGTCCGCGCGGACCCCGTCAGGCTAGCCCGCGTGTGCGAGAGCCCAGTCACCGATACGGGTGAGCAGGTCGTCCGCGGCGGCGTTCTCGGCGTGCGCCATGCCGTGCTCCAGCCACAGGTCGGCGTGGCCGCCGGAGGCCTCCGCCAGCATCCGCGGGTGGTCGACGGGGAAGTAGCCGTCCCGGTCGCCGTGGACGATGAGCAGCGGGGTCGGCGCGATGTGCGGAACGCACTCGACCGGGGACTCCGGCACCGGGTCCCAGTCACGGTGGTGGATACGGGTCCCGAGGCCGAAACGGCTCACGACCCGGCCCTCCGGACGGGTTACCAGCCAGTGCACCCGCCGCATGGGCGCCGTTCCGCGGTAGTACCAGCGGGCCGGTGCGCTCACCGAAACCACCGCGTCCGTCCGCGCCTCCGTGCGCCCCTCGTGCTCCCGGCCGGGCACCGGCTCACGACCGGGCCCCGGGCCCTTCCCCCCGTACAGCGCCGCGTGCCGCAGCACCACCGAGCCGCCCATCGAGAAGCCGACGGTGACGATCCGGGTGTGCCCGAGTTCACGCGCCCAGGCGATCGCGGCCGCCAGATCGTGGATCTCGCGGTCGCCGACCGTGGAACGGCCGCCCGATCCGCCGTGACCACGGAAGGAGAAGGTGACCACCGCCGCACGGCGGCCCAGGACGCCGGCCGCGCGGCGCACGTGCGGGCGGTCCAGAGCGCCGGTGAATCCGTGCGCCACGATGAACGCAAGGTCACCTGACGACCCCGTTCCGGGGTCGTAGGCGGCGTCGATCGTCACCCCGTCGACCGTGCGCAGAAACCTCCGTGAAGGGACGCGCGACGCTGTCTCAAGGCGTGGACTATTGAAAGATCGCGTCACTTGACCTGCCGGACCTGAGCTCATGTGGGCTATTCTGCTGGGCATGAGGACTCGGGCAGAGTAGCCCCCGGGTCCTTTTGTGCTTTCGGAAGCGTTGTATACGAAGCGGGAAACCGCAGGTGTACGGGGCTCCGGACGCGCAGCGGATCCCAGGGGCGCGGGAGCCGCACGTACAGAGCAGTGCCGCAAACGTCCTCGCAGGGACCGAGGAGGAACCAGACGTTATGGGCGAGCGAACCGTGCACGAAGGCAGGACGACCCAAGTGGGTGAGGCGCGATGAGTTCTCTCTTGCTCCTGACCAATGCCCTTCAGCCGTCGACGGAGGTGCTTCCCGCTCTCGGCCTGCTGCTGCACAACGTGCGCGTGGCTCCGGCGGAAGGCCCAGCTCTCGTCGACACCCCTGGTGCCGACGTCATCCTGATCGACGGACGACGTGATCTCCCGCAGGTCCGCAGCCTGTGTCAGCTGCTGCGTTCCACGGGCCCCGGCTGTCCGCTCATCCTCGTCGTGACGGAGGGCGGCCTCGCGGCCGTCACCGCCGACTGGGGCATCGACGACGTTCTTCTCGACACCGCCGGTCCGGCCGAGGTCGAGGCACGCCTGCGGCTCGCGATGGGCCGCCAGGCGATCGTCAACGACGACTCCCCGATGGAGATCCGCAACGGCGACCTCTCCGTGGACGAGGCGACGTACAGCGCCAAGCTCAAAGGCCGGGTCCTCGACCTGACCTTCAAGGA
The DNA here is from genome assembly GCF_053599975.1 of Streptomyces sp. NPDC005141. Taxonomy (NCBI): domain Bacteria; kingdom Bacillati; phylum Actinomycetota; class Actinomycetes; order Kitasatosporales; family Streptomycetaceae; genus Streptomyces; species Streptomyces sp. NPDC005141. The sequence goes on from NZ_JBSFYW010000013.1 coordinate 115,788, forward strand.
GTTCGAGCTCCTGAAGTACCTCGCGCAGCACCCGGGCCGGGTCTTCACCCGCGCCCAGCTGCTGCAGGAGGTCTGGGGCTACGACTACTTCGGCGGTACGCGGACGGTCGACGTCCACGTACGACGACTGCGCGCGAAGCTCGGACCGGAGCACGAGTCGCTGATCGGAACCGTCCGGAACGTCGGTTATCGATTCGTTACCCCTGAAAAGGTGGACCGCGCCGCGGACGAGGCGAAGGCCAAGGCGGCCCAGCCAAAGCCGGATGATGCGGACGAGACGGCGCACCTGGACGCCGCCGCCCCGGCGGAGGTCCCGGCTGAGCCGCAGGAAGCCGCCGTACGCCCTGCCCAGAGGTAGGTCCATCCGCGTAGACTCCGCGCGTGGCCAAGGTGACTCGGGATGATGTGGCGCGACTGGCGGGTACTTCCACCGCCGTCGTCAGCTATGTCATCAACAACGGACCCCGGCCGGTCGCCCCGGCCACGCGCGAGCGCGTTCTCGCCGCGATCAAGGAGCTGGGGTACCGGCCCGACCGGGTCGCCCAGGCCATGGCCTCGCGGAAGACGGAGCTCATAGGCCTGATCGTGCCGGACGCACGCCAGCCTTTCTTCGGGGAGATGGCGCACGCCGTCGAACAGGCCGCCGCCGAGCGCGGAAAAATGGTCCTGGTCGGCAACTCCGACTACATCGCCGAGCGCGAGGTGCACTATCTGCGCGCCTTCCTCGGCATGCGGGTCTCCGGACTGATCCTCGTCAGCCACGCGCTGAACGACCACGCGGCCGCCGAGATCGACGCCTGGGACGCCCGCGTGGTGCTCCTCCACGAGCGCCCCGAGGCGATCGACGACGTCGCCGTCGTCACCGACGACATAGGGGGCGCCCAGCTCGCCACCCGGCACCTTCTGGAGCACGGGTACGAGTACGTGGCCTGTCTCGGCGGTACGGCCGAGACGCCCGCCGTCGGCGACCCCGTCTCCGACCACGTCGAGGGCTGGCGGCGCGCCATGCAGGAGGCCGGCAAACCGACCGAGGGACGCCTCTTCGAGGCCCCGTACAACCGGTACGACGCCTACAAGGTCGGCCTGGAACTGCTCGCCGGGCCGCACCGGCCGCCGGCCATCTTCTGCTCCACGGACGACCAGGCGATCGGTGTCCTGCGTGCCGCGCGCGAACTGCGCATCGACGTGCCGGAGCAACTGGCCGTCGCCGGGTTCGACGACGTCAAGGAAGCGGCCCTGACCGACCCTCCTCTGACAACGATCGCATCGGACCGCTCCGCGATGGCCCGCGCGGCCGTGGACCTCGTCCTGGACGACGGGCTGCGGGTGGCCGGCTCCCGGCGCGAGCGGCTGAAGCTGTTCCCCTCGCGGCTGGTGGTACGCCAGTCCTGCGGCTGCGCGTAGGCCCCCGGCCGACGACGCCACACGAACCACGCATACGGACAGCCGGACAGCGGAGATCCCCGCGCCCCTGACGGGACGCGGGGATCTCTGTTTCCCGAGGGAAGAAAGAACAGAAAGAAACAGGAAGAACAAGAAGGACAGGAACGGCGGGAACGGCAGGAACTAGAAGAGCAGGTTGTACTGGTTGAAGCCGGTGCCGAGGCTCTTCCGGGTGCCGAAGAGGCTGCTGGAGGCCTTGTTGGTGCCGGGGTAGAGCCAGAGCGTGCCGCCCGAGTCGCGGGCGAGGACGTCGGCGATACCGTCGCCGGTCATGTCGCCGTTGGCCACGTACGAGGTGAAGTTCCAGCCCGTACGAGCCTGGACGCGTGCGGCGAACGGGGTCTTCTCGACCTGCGTACCCCGGTAGAGGTACAGGACGCCGGAGCTGTTGCGGACCAGCAGGTCGGCGCGGCCGTCGCCGGACAGGTCGCCGTGGCCGAAGATCCTGACGTTCTTCCACGCCTTGTCGACGATCTTGACCCGGCCGTAGAACTGGCCGGTGCCCTTGCCCGGGTAGAGGTAGACCGAACCGTCGGAGTCCACCGCGACCAGGTCGGGACGGGAGTCACCGGTCAGGTCGCCGGGGATGGCGTAGGACTTGTAGCCGCCCCACACCGAGCTGATCTGCATCCACTCGAACTCGCCCGAGCCGTGGTTGAGGTAGCTGCGGTACAGCTTGCCGTCACCCTTGTCGCGGACGATCAGGTCCTGGAAGAAGTCCCGGTCCAGGTCGGCCTGAAGAATCCAGCTCGCGCTCTGCCAGCCGTTGCCCTGGTAGGCACGGGCGGCGAGGGAGGTGCCCTTGCTGTCCTGCTCGAACAGGCCGCCGGAGGGCGTGCGCTCCAGCAGGTCGGCCCGGCCGTCGAAGGTCAGGTCCGTGTCGTCGATGCGGGGCTGGGCGGCCCAGGTGTACGAGGAAACCTTGGTGAACACCGGGTAGGCGCCCTTCGCGGTGCAGCCGGAGACACCCCACGAGACGATGCCGACGACCTTGCCGCCGACGATCACCGGACCGCCGGAGTCACCGTTGCACGGGCTCTTGGTGCCTTCGTCGGTGCCGGTCGCCGGGGTGCCCGCACAGAACATCGAGCCTTCGACGAAGTCGTCCTCGCCGAGGACCGACCGCATCGCGGTGTTGCAGGTGGAGTCGGCGACCAGCGGCAGGGTGACCTTGCGCAGGTTCGCCGACAGGTCGGCGTCCTCGGCACCGGAGGTCAGGCCCCAGCCGTAGACGGTGGCGGAGTTGCCGGTCTTGTACGAGGCGCTGTCGCCCGCGGCCACCAGCTTCGTCCACTGCTGTTCCAGCGGGCGGTCCAGGGTGAGGACCGCGATGTCGTTCTGGATGGTCGTCGCGTCGTAGTGCGGGTGGTTCCACTGGCGGTGGACGCCCGCGACGGTGCCGTTGGTGTCGTCCAGCAGGCCGGTGGCACCGGCGACGACGGCGCCGTTGTCCACCCAGTCCAGACCGGCGACGCAGTGCGCGGCCGTCAGGACCTTGTTCGGGGCGACGAGGGTGCCGCCGCAGAAGTAGCCGACCCCGGCCGTGCTGTCGTAGTAGGAGAGCTGGACCATCCACGGCGCGGACGAGATCGTCGTCTCGCCGCCGCCGATGATGAACGGCGTCTTCTTGGGCGCGGTGTCGGGGGTCGCCTGGGTCTTGGCGGCCTCGACGACACGGTGGCGCAGCTCCTTGTCGGAGGCGGTCGGCGCGGGCGCCGCCGCGGACCGGGCGACGCTCGCGTCGGACAGTCCGGCCGGATTGTCGGCGGCGGTGGCGGGCTGCGCCGCGAGGGCGCCGGCGCAGGTCAGCGCCAGCGCGAGAGCGGCCGCCGGCAACGCCGTGACGGGGCGTCTCCAGCGGTCGCGCAGGGCAGGTATCACTCAGGACTCCTGGGATGGGTGCGTGTGCTGTCTTCGTCAGGGGCCCGAGAAGGGCATACGACGCACCGGCCCGATCGACGACGGCAATCGCTTGCATCGACATCGGGCGTAACCGCGGAGCCCCCCTCCGGCCCGGAGATCGTAGGCACCACCCGCCCCTGAACACACGGCCTCCACAGCGGTCGGGCAAGTGTTCGCCCCCGCCCTTCCGTGACATCACCCGGGCGCAACCCGCTGTTTCCGACGTGCCGGGAGGCGGCCACGAGCACGACGGGAGCGGGCCGCGAACACCACAGGGAGCAGCCGACGAGCACCACCCGGAGCCGGCCGCGAACGCACCGGAAGCTCACAGGAAGCTCCTTTATATCGGGCATACGAGGTTCTGTCGGGCTTCTCAGGGACCACTCAGGGAGCTCTCATGATCGGGGGACAGTCTCATTTCATGACCGAGAGCTTCCGCCGCAGCGGCGAGTACCCCCAGGGCGACGACCACGGGTCCGCGTACCCCCAGCAGCAGTCGCACCCCTCCACCCCCGTGAACCCCGAGTGGCCCGCCCCGCCGGCATACGCCCCGGTCCCGCCGGTCCACGTCGAGCCGGGCACCACCGTGTGGCCGGGCTCCGGTCATGGTGACGGCGGGAACGGCGGCCACGGCGCCGGCCCGTACGCCGGCTACCCCGAGCCCGACGGCGCCCGGTCCACCGCGGTGTTCGCCACGGTCCCCGGCGGGCAGGAGCCCGCTGCCCCCGCCACCGCCAAGCGGCGCGCCAAGGGCCCGTTCGCCCTGCTCGCCGCCGTCGCGATCGTCGCGGCGGCGATCGGCGGCGGCACCGCGTACGGCTTCCAGGAGCTGACCGGCAACGACACGGTCGCCTCCAGCAGCACCAGCACCAGCGTGGTGCCCACCAGCCAGAAGGGCACGGTCTCCGGCGTCGCGAAGGCGGTCAGCCCGAGCATCGTCGAGATCAGCGCGACCTCGAACGCGGGCTCGTCCACCGGCTCGGGCGTGATCATCACGACCGGCGGCGAGATCATCACCAACAACCACGTCATCTCGGGCGCCTCCGAGATCAAGGTGCGGCTGAACAGCGGCAAGTCGTACACCGCGAAGGTCGTCGGCACCGACAGCAAGAAGGACCTCGCGCTGATCAAGCTGGAGAACGTGCCGTCCGGGCTGAAGACCGCGACACTCGGCGACTCCGACGGCGTCCAGGTCGGTGACCAGGTCGTCGCGATCGGCTCCCCCGAGGGCCTGACCGGCACCGTCACCAGCGGAATCGTCTCCGCGCTCGACCGTGACGTGACCGTCTCCACCGACGAGAGCCAGGGCCAGCAGCAACAGCAGGGCGGCGGCAGCGGCCAGTGGCCGTTCGAGTTCGGCGGCCGGGAGTTCAACGGTGACACCGGCTCCTCCACGACGACGTACAAGGCCCTGCAGACCGACGCCTCGCTCAACCCGGGCAACTCCGGCGGCGCCCTGATCGACATGAACGGCAACATCGTCGGTATCAACTCCGCGATGTACTCGGCCGCTTCGGACTCCTCTTCGTCCTCGTCGAGCGCGGGCAGCGTCGGCCTCGGCTTCGCCATCCCGATCAACACCGTCAAGTCCGACCTGGCCGCGCTGCGGGCCGGCGGTTCCGACAGCTGACCCCGGAGGTCGCCATGATGATCCAGCACGTCGCGCACTCCGCCTCCGACAGGGACGGCGACCCGGCCGCACTCCGCCTCGCCCTCGCGGTCGCCCGCGAGCTGCACGCGCCCGCGCGGCGGGCCCCGGAACTGGCTCCCGCCGTCTCCCGGCCCGCCACACACCGGGCCGCCGCCCACCGCCGTACCGTACGAAGCTGATCCATTCCGGGACAGCCAGGAACGTGCGAGGCTGAAAGCACCCGATCGCGACCCATCCCACTCGAGGAACCCACACCCATGAGCTCCGCCGAAGGCGACCGTGACACCCAGCGCATCCTGATCGTCGACGACGAGCCGGCCGTGCGCGACGCACTCAAGCGCAGCCTCGCCTTCGAGGGGTACGACACCGAGGTCGCGGTCGACGGTGCGGACGCCCTGGAGAAGGCGACGGCCTACCAGCCCGACCTGGTCGTCCTCGACATCCAGATGCCCCGCATGGACGGCCTCACGGCGGCACGCCGGATGCGCGGCGCGGGCACGACCACGCCGATCCTCATGCTGACGGCCCGTGACACGGTCGGCGACCGCGTCACGGGGCTGGACGCCGGGGCGGACGACTACCTCGTCAAGCCCTTCGAGCTCGACGAACTCTTCGCCCGCATCCGGGCGTTGCTGCGGCGCAGCTCGTACGCGGCGTCGACGGGTGCCGTCCCCGAGGACGACGCGCTGACCTTCGGCGACCTGCGCATGGACCTGTCGACGCGCGAGGTCACCCGTGCGGGACGCCCGGTGGAACTCACCCGCACCGAATTCACCCTGCTGGAGATGTTCCTGGCCCACCCGCGCCAGGTCCTCACCCGCGAGCAGATCCTGAAGGCCGTCTGGGGCTTCGACTTCGAGCCGTCGTCGAACTCGCTCGACGTGTACGTCATGTACCTGCGCCGCAAGACGGAAGCGGGCGGCGAGCCGCGCCTGGTCCACACGGTGCGGGGCGTGGGGTACGTACTGCGGTCCGGTGGCGCGGAGTGAGAAAGGTGCTCCGCCGGTTCCGGTCCCTGCCCATCCGGGCCCGGCTTTCTCTTCTGGTGGCCGCGGCCGTGGCGTTCGGGGTGGCGACGGTCTCGGTCACCTGCTGGTTCATCGTGCAGGGGAAGCTGTACGAGCAGGTCGACAACGATCTGCAGAGGGGCATGAGAGCCCCGGGACCCGCGATCCTCAGCGCTCTCAACTACTGCACCGCGAAACCGGACAACACTGTTCCCCCCTTCCGGAACAACTACCTCCAGGTGGTCAAGGAAAACGGAACAGCCTGCGTCCTCGAAAACTCCATCGGCAAGGTCAAGGTCACCCAGTCCGACAGGACCGCGATCAAGAGCGGCGAGCTCAACAAGTCCTACTTCCGGGACGGCACCGACCAGGACGGCAACGCGGTGCGCGTGATGCTTCAGCCGCTGGCCACCACCAGGGCCGATGGGCAGCCCAGCCCCAACGTGGGTCTCATGATCGCCGTCTCTCTGAAGAGCACCCAGTCCACGCTCAACGACCTGGCGCTGGTCCTGCTTCTCGTCTCCGGCATCGGAGTGGTCGGCGCCGGAGCCGTGGGCCTCTGGGTCGCCCGCGCCGGTCTCCGGCCCGTCGACGAGCTGACCGACGCCGTCGAGCACGTCGCCCGGACCGAGGACCTCACCATCCGCATCCCCGTGGACGAGGAGAGCGACGACGAGATCGCCCGGCTCTCCCGTTCCTTCAACTCGATGACCGCCTCCCTCGCCAGCTCCCGCGAGTTGCAGCAGCAGCTCATCGCCGACGCCGGGCACGAACTGCGGACGCCGCTCACCTCGCTCCGTACGAACATCGAACTCCTCACCCGCAGCGAGGAGATCGGCCGCCCGATCCCCCCGGCAGACCGCAAGGCGCTGCTCGCCTCGGTGACCGCGCAGATGACCGAGCTCGCGGCGTTGATCGGCGACCTTCAGACGTTGTCGCGGTCGGACGCGGGGAACCCGGCCGACCGCATGGAGGTCGTGGCACTCCAGGACACCGTGGAGGCGGCCCTGCGCAGGGCCCGGCTCCGCGGACCGGAACTGACGATCACGGCCGATCTGGAGCCCTGGTACGTCCGGGCGGAGCCCTCCGCACTGGAGCGGGCGATCGTGAACATCCTCGACAACGCGGTGAAGTTCAGCCCCGGAGGCGGCACGGTCGACGTCCGGCTGAAGGACGGCGAGCTGACCGTGCGCGACCACGGCCCCGGCATCCCCACCGACGAACTCCCGCACGTCTTCGACCGCTTCTGGCGTTCCCCCGACGCGCGGGCCCTCCCCGGCTCGGGCCTCGGCCTGTCCATCGTGGCCCGCACGGTCCAGCAGTCCGGCGGCGAGGTGTCGCTGCATTCCGCGGACGGCGGCGGCACGGTCGCGACCGTACGGCTTCCGGGGGCTTCGACGGCTCCGCCCGAGATGCCGTAGCAGCCACTCCCACGAACGAGCCCCCACCCGACTCCGGGTGGGGGCTCGTTCGTCTCACGGGGTTCGTTCGTCCGCCGTGTCAGGTCAGGGTCGAGGCCGGTACAGGAGTCGAAGCAGGGATGGGAGTCGGGGCCTTCACGGGTGTCGGTGTCGGTGTCGGTGCTGCCAGGCGCGCGTACATGCCGTCGTGTGCCATCAGTTCGTCTTGGGTGCCGGCCTCCACCAGGCGTCCGCCGTCCACGACCAGGATCCGGTCCGCGTCGGGCGCCAGCGACAGATCGTGCGTGATCATGATGGTCGTACGGCCCGCCATCAGCCGGCGCAACGGCTGCACCACCCTGCGCGCGGCCACCGAGTCGAGCCCGGCCGTGGGCTCGTCGAGGACCAGGACGGGTGCGCCGCGCAGCATGGCGCGGGCGATGGCGATGCGCTGGAGCTGGCCTCCGGAGAGCGTGGCCGTGCCGGGTGCGATCTCGGTGTCGTACCCCTCGGGCAGGGCGCTGATGAACTCGTGCGCGACGGCGTCGACGGCGGCGCGCTCGATGTCGGCGGGAGCGGCTCCCGGTCGTCCGCAGGCGATGTTCTCGCGGATCGTGCCGCGCAGGATCAGGGTCTCCTGGGGCAGCAGCGCCACGCTCTCGCGCAGGAACGGAAGGGATACGTCGGTCAGCGGCACGCCGTCCAGGCTGATCACGCCCGCCGTGGGGTCGTAGAAGCGGGTCAGCAGCTTGGACAGCGTCGATTTCCCGGCGCCGCTCGGGCCGGTGACGAGGACCAGTTCGCCGGGTCCCGCGGTGAAGGTCACCCCGTGCAGGGAGTTGCGCTCGGCGCCCGGGTAGCGGAACGACGTGCCGTGGAAGGCGACCCAGCCGCGTACGGGCCAGGCGGGGACGGGTTCGGCGGGGTCCGTGACCGCCGGCTCCGCGTCCAGGATCTCCTGGAGCCGTTCGGCGCCCGCCGTCGCGGCGGTGAGGGTGAGCCCGAGCTGCCCCAGATTGCGGATCGGCGGATACAGGTACCCGAGGAAGGCCGCGAAGGCGAGCAGCTGCCCGAGCGACATGCGCCCTTGGGAGATCTCCCAGGCACCGAGTCCGATCACGGCGAGCACGCAGAACGTCTCGACGACCTCGACGAACTGCTCGTACATCTCGCTCGCCCGTGCCCCGCGCACGGACGCCCGCATCCAGGCGCGCGCCTCGCGGTCGAGCCGCTTCTCCTCGGCGCCGCGCCGGTTGTACGCCTGTGTCAGCACCACGTTGGCGAGCGATTCCTCGACGACGGAGGTGATCGCGCCGTCGGCGGCCCGTTCCTCCCGGGCCGCGGTCCTGATCCGCCCGGAGAACCGGCGGGCCGCGACGAGGAAGAGCGGGGCGAGGACGAAGGTGACGAGGGCGAGGTCCCAGCGCAGCCAGAGGGCCGCGGCGGCGTAGAAGACGGCGGAGAAGGCCGCGGAGACCGTGCCGACCACACCCGAGACGACCATCTGCTCGATGGCCTCGACATCTCCGGTGAGCCGCTCGACCAGGTCGCCCCGGCGGTGCTTCTGGAAGAAGTGCGGCGGCAGATCCTGGACGTGCCGGAAGACGCCCGCCCGCAGCCTCAGGACGAATCTCTCCGCGGTCCATACGGCGAGTGAGTTGCCTAGGAAGCCGACGAGCGCGCCGAGTACGGCGACGCCGAGCCAGGCCCCGGCGGGTCCCCAGAACGCGGACAGCGACCCCGCCTTCAAGGCGTGGTCGGTGAGTTCCGCGAAGAGCAGGATCGAGGCGGTCTCGGCGAGTGCCGCCACGATCACGCAGCCGATGATCAGCACCAGCCATTTACGGTCTCCGCGTGTCAGCGGCCAGAAGCGCGCGAACGCCTCCCTGACTTCCCGCATGCAGATTCAACTCCCTTTTCCGTCCGGACCATGACACGTAATCGTGTGCCGTGATCCGGACATGGCCGAGGCGGGGCACCGGATAATTCCGGGGCCCCGCCTCGTGGTGGCTGCTAGCGGCCCTGACGGCCCACCGGGCGCCGCTTCGGGGCGGCGGCCTTCTTGGCGGCGGGCTTCGGCGCCGGCTTGGCGGCCCGCTTGGGAGCGTCCTTGTGCTGCTTCTTGACCGGGACGATCTTGTGGAAGCTCATGGGTTCTCCTTCTTCCGTGCGGGTGAATTCCCTTTGCCGTTCGCGCTGTTCGCTTTCGACATGGAAAACACTACGGGACCTCGAAACCGGAAATGAACGAATCGGCTGAGACCTCGATGAATTACGACTGAAACGAATTCTCAGACCAGTTCCGGAACCCATCCACCACTCACACAGATTTTATGACCGAACTCACCTGGAATTTACCGAGGTAATTGCCAGGATAATTGTCGGGGCAATTGAACTCACCGTCGCCCGTTCAGTGCCCGAGTCGCAGGTCCTCGCCCGACACCTCGACCCGTATCCCGTCCCGCTCCACCCGAACGTCCCGCAGCCGTACCGCCCCGTCCGCCGGGCGCGGCAGCCGGAATCCCAGCGAGAGCCGGTCGGCGAGAACGGGGCGGGTGAGACGGGTCAGGCCCTTGAGCAGGGTCGGGTCGAAGCCCAGCCGCCGGAGGAGCTCCGGGTGGGCCACCGCCACGTCGAGAAGGTTCAGCCGCATCGCCCGGTGGACGAAGGCGGGCGCTCCCGTCAGGGATGCGAGCTTCGTGTCGTCGCGCAGCGCCGCGCGCACCGCCGCGTCGGGTACACCGAGCCGGCGGACGATCGACGGCACGGAGAGGAGGGCCCGCGCCTTCGCGGTCTCCTCGCCGAGCCGGTCGGCCGTGGCCCGGGTGAGGTGGAGGCCCTCCGAGGCGCGCACGCCGGGGCGGTACGTCGCCAAGTCGCCGATGTCCAGGCGCATTCCGCCGATGCGGGTGGAGATGCCGCGGGCGCCGTCACGCCGGATGCGCGCGTCGGCCCGGAGCGACAGATCGTGCCCGGCGACGGGCAGGGTGCCTCGCGCCCGCACCCGGTCGCGGCCGTGTCCGGTGAACGTCACCTGCGACGCGCCCAGTTCACGGTTCAGGTCGTCGAAGGAGAGCAGCACCTCACCCTGCAGCCGGGGGATACGGGCGCCGCGCACGCTGGTCGGGCCGTCGCCGTCGAGCCGTACGTCCGTCGCCGTGGCCGACACCTTCGCCAGGGAGACCCGGTCGGCGGCCACGTCGGGCACGGTCACCTTCACGGAGTCCAGCCGGCCGCCGGCGACCTGGGTGAGGAAGGGGAAGCCCCCGATCTCGACCTCGGGCGCGGCGGTCAGATGCAGCTGGTCCTTGACCCGGTCCGCCGCCCGGTGTTCGGCGTACAGCAGCGCCCAGCGGTCGGCGAGAGCGAGGAACGCGGTGAGGGACAGGACGAGTGCGGTCGCCTTCACCGCGAACGGAAGTCCGGCGAGGCGTTTGCGGCGGCGCCTGCTGCCGCGGCGGTGGTTGGGCGGGGACCAGCCGTCGTCCGGTTCTTCCGCCGGCTCTCGCCACGGCTCGTCCGCCGGCCGGTCCTCGTGGAGGCACTCCTCCAACGGCCCTCCGTCATCGAGGGCGCCCAGTTCTTCGTACGGGTTCGGACAAGGATGCGTTGTCATGCGGTGGGGGGTACGCATCGTCTCATCCGACCATGCGCACCGCCCCTGCCCGCAACCGCTACCGCCCGTATGCGATCAACTTCACGATCAACTTCACTGTCTGCTTCACGGTCCGCGGGTCATGTTCCGCGGGTCATGTTCCGCGTCACCTTCGCGGCCCGATCCGCTTCCCCTCCAGCGTCTCGGGCCGCGGTGCTTCCGCGGCCCGATCCGCCGAAGTGGCTACTTGACGACCGTGATCCGGTTCGCCGCCGGGACCGGGTACGGCGTCGCGACCGAGGAGTTGGCCGTCAGGTAGGTCTCCAGGGCCGCCAGGTCGTCGCCGCCGACACGGACGTTGGTGCCCTTGCCGAGCTCGGCGAAGCCGTCGCCGCCGCCCGCGAGGAAGGAGTTCATCGCGACGCGGTAGGTGGCGGCCGGATCGATCGCCGTGCCGTCGAGCTTGACCGAGTCGGCGACGACACGCGCCGCGCCGGTCTTGGTCAGGTCGAGCGTGTAGGTGAGGCCCTTGGAGATCTGGAGGATCTTCGGAGCGGCCTCGTTGGCGCCGCTGACCTGCTGCTGGAGTGCCGTGATCACCTGGGCGCCGGTGAGGTCGACCAGGTTGACGGTGTTCGCGAAGGGCTGGACCGTGTACGCCTCGCCGAAGGTCACCACCCCGTCGCCCTCACCGCCGCTCGCCGCGTACGTGAGCCCGGCACGGATGCCGCCCGGATTCATCACCGCGAGGTCGGCCTCGGCGTCGACCGACTTGGCGTACGCGAGCTGCGCGTCGGCGATCAGGTCGCCCATCGGGGACTCGGTCCCCGCGTTGCCGATCTCGCCCGCGATGTAGCCGATGGGACGCGAGGCGACCGGCGCGGAGAGCGTCTTCCACTTGGTGATGAGCGACGTCATGTCGGCGGCCTTCGCGACGTCACGGGTGACCACATGGTTCGCGGACTTCACCGCCGTACGGGCGATGTCACCGGTCCGGCGGTCGTACGTCAGCGTGGTGTCCGTGTAGAGCCGGCCGAATGAGGAGGCCGAGGTGACCATGCGGGGCTTGCCCGCCGGGTCGGGGATGGTGCACGCGTACGCCTGGTGGGTGTGGCCGGTGACCAGCGCGTCCACGGCCGGCGTGACGTTCTTGGCGATGTCGACGATCGGCCCGGAGATGCCGTCACCGGCGCCCGGGCTGTCGCAGTCGTAGTTGTACGCCGTCGACGCGGGCGCCCCGCCCTCGTGGATCAGCGCGACGATCGACTTCACGCCCTGGCGCTGGAGCTCCTTGGCGTACTTGTTGATCGTCTCGACCTCGTCGCCGAACTTCAGGCCCTTGACGCCCTCGGCGGAGACGATGTTCGGCGTGCCCTCCAGCGTGACGCCGATGAAGCCGACCTTGACGCCGTTCTTCTTCCACACCCAGTAGGGCTTGAGGATCGGCTTCTTGGTCTTCTCGTCGTTGACGTTCGCCGCGAGGTAGGGGAAGTCGGCGCCGCCGAACTTCTTGCCGCCGCCGTAACAGCCGTCCGTCGGGTGGCAGCCGCCCTTCTGGAGCCGGGCCAGCTCCTTGGCGCCCTCGTCGAACTCGTGGTTGCCGACCGAAGTGACATCGAGGTCGAGTCCGTTGAGCGCCTCGATGGTGGGCTCGTCGTGGAAGAGGCCGGAGATCAGCGGGGAGGCGCCGACCATGTCACCGGCGGCCGCGGTGATCGAGTACTTGTTGTCCTTGCGGGCGTTGCGCAGATGCGTGGCCAGGTACTCGACGCCACCGGCGTCGATGGTCTTCGTCGTACCGTCCGCCGCCAGCTCCGTGACCCGGCCGGAGGAACCGGTCGGCGGCTCCAGGTTGCCGTGCAGGTCGTTGAAGGACAGCAGCTGGACGTCCTGGTAGCGGCCGCTGCCGTGGTGGTGCAGCGGGGTCGCCTTGTCCTGGTGCGCGCTCGCGGGCATCGCCGCGGCCAGCGCACCGACGGTGGCGAGGCCGGCGGCTGCCGCGAGGAGGCGATGCGTGCGTCTGTGCCGGAACGTGGGCGGCATGGTTCCCCCTGGAGAACGGTGAGATACGAAAGCGGTGCGACGTGCGCGAGCCGAGCGGGTGGTACGTGCGGTGCGGGCTGTCGGGCCCCGCGGATGGTGCGTGCTGTGCGGGACCGCGGGTGGTGCGGGACTCGCGGGCGGTACGGGCTGTACGGGACTCGCGGGTGGTACGGACTGTGCGAACTGCCGGCCCCGCACGCGGTGCGTGGTGTGCGGGCCCCCCAGGTGGTGCGGACTGTGCCGACGGCCGGTCCGCACATGGTGCGTGCGATCGATCTGCCCGGCCCGCACGTGGGTGCGTGCTGGGCGAACCGTGCGGGCCGAGTGACAGCCGTGGCTTTTGCACGCACTTTAGAATCAACGCGCGTAGCGCAAAAGGGGGTTCGGGGTTACGGACTGATTGCCATCGCCTCACCGGAGACCGACGAGCACGTCACCACCCTCCCCGCTTTTCCCTCTCCGCCACGATCCACGTCCACCCCGCCCAACTCCTTGTCCCCCCACCACCGAGCCGTACCCTCGTATCCATGACCAGCGACGACGCGGCACCCTTCGCCCTCTCCCGCTCCATCGAGACCTACTCCGTCCTCACCCCGGATCAGGCCGAGGACGTGCTCCGGCTGCTCGCGGAGGCCGCCCGGACCGACGGTCAGCAGGCGGTGTCCGAGCAGGGGCGGCTTCAGCTGAAGGGCGGGAGCCGTGAGGGCGTCCGGCACCTGCTGCTGACCCTCGGCGACGAACTGGTCGGCTACGCGCAGCTGGAGGACACCGACCCGGTCGAGGCCCCGGCCGCCGAACTGGTCGTCCACCCGGCGCACCGGGGGCACGGGCACGGACGGGCGCTCGGGTCGGCCATGCTCCACGAGTCCGGGAAGCGGCTGCGGGTGTGGGCGCACGGCGGGCACTCCGCCGCCCGGCATCTCGCCCAGGTCCTCGGCCTCACCCTCTTCCGCGAACTGCGCCAGATGCGCCGCCCGTTGGAGGGCCTCGACCTGCCCAGGCAGAAGCTGCCGGGAGGCGTGATCGTCCGGGCCTTCGTGCCGGGACGGGACGACGCCGCCTGGCTCGCCGTGAACGCCGCGGCCTTCGCCCACCACCCCGAGCAGGGCTCCCTCACCCAGCGCGACCTGGACGACCGGACGGCCGAGCCGTGGTTCGACCCGGCCGGCTTCTTCCTCGCCTTCCGTGGCGACGAACTCGTCGGCTTCCACTGGACCAAGGTCCACGCCGAGGAGGGGCTGGGCGAGGTGTACGTCCTCGGTGTGCGCCCCGGCTCCCAGGGCGGCGGCCTCGGCAAGGCGCTGACCACGATCGGACTGCGCCACCTCGCCGCCCAGGGGATGCCCACCGCGATGCTCTACGTCGACGCCGACAACAAGGCGGCGGTCGCCGTCTACGAGCGTCTCGGCTTCGTCACCCACGAGACGGACCTGATGTACCGAACGGAGTCCTGACCGCCCGCCGCGCGGGCGCCGCTCCGGGAGCCGAAGTCAGCGGTGGGCAAGGAGGGTTGTCCGGCGCCGCCGCAGGGGTTCGGTCAGGGAGCACGCCCCCGTCAGCGCCGCCACGACCAGCACGCCCGCCCAGCGCCGGTGCGCGTCGCCCCAGTCCGGGTCGGACGTCGCCACGAAGAGCGCCCAGCGGTCGGGGAGCAGCAGGGCGGCGGCGAAGGACACGCCCACGAGTCCGGCGGACACCGCGATGCCCGGTTCGGTGGCTTCCGAGTGCCGCACGGCGAGGAGCGCGCCGGCCAGCGCGAGGACGACGAAGGCGGATGCCTCCAGGGTGATCGCGCCCACCGGGGGCCTGCCCTCGCCGGGTATGAGGAACAGCGCGGCTGTCCACCACGCCGCCATGAACGGCACGACGAGCCCCACCCGCAGTCCAGTCCGCACCGGACGCCTGGTCGGCACCGCCGCCGTGGTGTGCCGGGCCGGATCGTCCAGCAGGAACGCCAGGCCCAGCCCGAAGGCGAGCGCGGCGGCCCGCAGCAGGTTGAGGCAGAGCCACGGGTCGGCCGGACCGGAGAGCATCCGCGGAGCGCCGGCCAGCAGCAGCCCGAGGGCGGCTCCCGTCGCCAGGGACCTGTGGGGCAGACCCCGCCACACGGGGCGGAGAAGGGCGAGAGCCACGACGTACGCGGGCGACCGCCCGCCGAGCGGCACAGAACCGGTGGAACCCGTGAAACCCGTAGAACCTGTGGGCACTGCGGGCCCTGTGGAACCTGCGGCCGGACCTCCGGGACCTGCCGGACCTGCCGGACTCAGAGAACCCGCGGACCCCGTGGGCGATGTGGACCCCGTGGGCAAGGTGGGCGACATGGCCCCGGCGCCGTCCCGGGCCCGGTTGGCGACCGCCCTCGCTCCGGAGGCGACGCCGGCGTCCTCCCCCTTCTCCCCCGTGCTCCCCGCTACTCCTCGCACGATCCGCTCCTCTTGTCCGCCGCGGTCCCCTTGCCTCCGACCGGCACTCCGAGCAGCTCGGCCACCCGGACCGTGGACGACTTCCCGGACGTCAGCTCCGTCCAGTGGGCCTTCACCTTGGCGGCGACGCCGTAGTGCGGCTTCTGAAGCAACTCGCGCACCACCGTGGTCTGCTGGGCCGACATGGAGACGGATTCCGTGGGGGTCAGCGCGATGGCGGAGCCCTCGATGGTGTCGTCGAGCCGGACGCTGCGGAGGGCCTTCATCGGGTCCGGCTGTGTGCTGAGCGCCAGCCACATGGTGGTCACCACGCGGGCGTCACACATCTCACCGGCGCTGTCCTGGTCGCCCGCGACCAGGACCGAGGCGACGCCGACGGCGAACTCGGGAAGGCGATTGCCGCCCCAGCGCGTGCCGACCGTCACGGCGCCCGGCGTCGTGGACGCGGGTACCGCGGCGTCGCTCTGGAGGCCGTACCGGGCGTCGATCAGCTGGCGCACGGTCAGCCGACGGCCCCCGGCCGAACCCCCCGCGCGGGACTGGATGCGGTCGACGGCCTCCGCCCAGTCGGCGATGCGGCCGGTCCACTCCGGGTACGCGCAGTACGTGGACCGTCCGTGCCGGACGCAGGTCTGCACCTTCTCCGGGGTCGCGGACGCCTTGGTGCGGGCCGCGAGCAGCGAGGCCGGCTCGTCGGGGGACTGTCCCACCACGCCGAGGGCCGTCGCCGCGAGGGCGACCACCGCCATCGACTGGACCAGGCGTGTCCCGCCACCGCTCACCAGCACGGCGAGGCACAGCAGGAGGACCGCGAGGCCCGTCAGATAGAGCGCGTGCCAGGCGGCCGGGCGGCCCAGCAGCTCGGAGGGGAAGGGGTCGGCGCCCTCGTCGGAGACGACCGGTCCGAGCCAGCGCACCCAGTGCGTTCCCTGCGTGGACGCGGAGGCCATGATGGTGAGGGCGTAGGCGCCGATCACGAAGGGCGGTGCGATGAACCCGACCGGGATCAGCCGGGCGAGCAGGACGCCGAGGACCCCGGCCAGGAGGATCACCAAGGGGCCCACGGCCAGTTCGGCGGGTGAGCCGTGGCCGACGGCACCCGGCTTCAGCGCCGACCAGGTGAACTGGAAGCCGACGACCAGTGCGGTGATCGCGACGAACGGCAGCACGGACAGCGCGTGCGCCACCGTACGCCGCCACGGCTCCATGGGCAGGACGTCGAAATGCCGGTCGGTGGACTGCCGGCGGGAGCGCAGCACCGCGCGGTTGACGCCGACGAACAGGGCGATGCCGAGGAGTATGGGGGCTCCCTGGGTGGACCGGTCGACGTCATGGAGGACCGGGAACTCGTCCATGTCCTCGCGGCCGTTGAACAGTGTCCAGCCGGTGTAGCCGACGTACAGCGCGAGGAAGACCAGGATCGGGATCTGGAGCAGCAGTTCGCGTGCTTCGAAGCGGGCGAGGGCCAGGATCGCGCCCGCCCGGGATTCCCGGTCCCGCGCAGGCGGCTCCACCCCCGTGGAAGCCGCCTGCGCGATCGTGCCCGTGGTGGCGCTCATGCCGCCACCTCCGCGGGCTGGCCGTCGAGAGTGAGCAAGTAGCCGTCCTCCAGCGTTGGTTCGAGTAGTTCGGCGCCCTCGGGCGGGTCGCCGACATTGCGGAAGGCGCCCGTGCCCGTACGCCATCCGGCCCTGGCTGCCGGATCGCGCTCCGTGCTGCTCCACACCCGGCCGGCCGCTCGTACGGTCAGCTCGGCGGGGGTGCCCTCGAAGCGGATGCGGCCGGCGGCCATGACGATCACCCGGTGGCAGAGCATCGCGACGTCCTCGGTCTGGTGGGTGGAGAGCAGGACGGTGCGGCCTTCTCCCGCCTGGGCGATCAGCTCCCGGAAGCGCATGCGCTGTTCGGGGTCGAGGCCGACGGTCGGCTCGTCGAGGACGAGGAATCCCGGATCTCCGACGAGCGCGGCGGCCAGCGCGACCCGCTGGCGCATCCCGCCGGACAGTCTCTTGATGCGCTTGCCGCGCACGTCGGAGAGGGCGACGGCCTCCAGCACCCGGCGCACCTCGCGATGCCGCGCGGTGCGGTTCGTGAGCTCCTTGAGGATCGCCACGTAGTCGACGAACTCGAAGGCCGAGAAGTCCTGGTGGAACCCTGGGGTCTGCGGCAGGTAGCCCAGCGAGCGCCGCACGTCCATGCGTCCGGCGGTGGTGCCCGGGTCGTGTCCGAGGACGGTGAAGGAACCCCGGTCGGCGGGCACGGCGGTGGCGAGCACCCGCAACAGGGTGGTCTTTCCGGCGCCGTTGGGCCCGAGGAGTCCGGTGACTCCCTTACCGAGGCGGACGGAGACGTCGTCGAGGGCGAGCGTCCCTCCGAAGCGGAGGGTCAGCCCGGAGGCGGAGACGGTGGGGATCATGCGGCATTCCTGTCGGTGAAGTCGGTGAGCGGGAGGCGCGACGCGTCGAACCGGTCCCGCGCCAGATAGAGGAGTCCGGCGGCCAGTGCCGCGACGGCCCCGGCGACGCCCTGCCCGGCCACGGTGAACGGGGCGAGCGTGGCGTCGGACTCCGTGGTCGCCCGGGCCACGGCCAGCAGGGCGATCCAGCCGCCGCCGACCAGGGAGGGGCCGAGAACGGGGCCGAGCCGGGAGGTGAGCGCGAGGCCGGTCGCGGTGAGGGCGAGGGCCGGCAGCAGCCAGGCGAGGGCGTGCAGGCCGTAGGCGGGGAGGGCGAGGGTCGCGAGGCCGTTGAGCCCCAGGCCCACGACGAGGACCGCGACCGTGCGGATCATCAGGAGCCGGAAGCCGTGCATGGGGGAGACGACCGCCATCTCGTAGGTCGGGTCGAGCGCCGGACCGTAGGACAGCGCGACCCCGGCGAGCGGGAGCAACGGTGCGAGGGCCAGGAAGAGGGTGGGTGTGCTCGGGGCCTGCATCGCGTTGGCCGCGGCCACGGTCATGACCAGGACGGCGGCGACCGCGCCCAGCCAGGAGCGGCGCAGGACGGGGGCGGCGGCCAGCAGCCGCGCCGTGTGGTCGGGGACGCCGAGCCGGACGAGCAGCCACTCGACCGGGCCCGGCCGCGGGGCGTCCAGCTCGGCGTCGAGCCGCTCCCACCCGGCGTCGAGGGCTGCCGGGTCGCTGAACGCGGCCAGCGCCCCGCGGCACCGCGCGCACGCGGCGAGGTGGGTGTCGGCGGACCACAGGCGGGGCGGCGCCAGGTCGCCTCGCGTATAGGCCCGGAGGTCCTCCTCCGGCACATGCCAGGCCGTGCGGCTGCCGCCGCTCGTGTCGCTGCCATCGCTTCCGCGACGGTCGTCGCTCATGCCAACGCCTCCCGCAACTGCTTGCGCGCACGCAGTGCCCGCGTCTTGACCGTGCCCGGCGGAATACCGAGCAGGACGGCCGCTTCCCGGGTGCTGAGCCCGTCGATCACCGTGGCCTGGAGAACCGCCCGGAGTTCGGGCGAGAGTCTGGTGAGCGCGCCCGCCAGGTCGCCGTGCTCGACGCCTGCCAGCACGCGCTCCTCGGCCGAGGCCTCGTCGCGGTGCCGGAGCCGGGCCAGCGCATTCCGGAGCCTGCCGCGCGCGCCGTCACCGCGCATCGAGTCGACGAGCCGTCTCGAGCCGATGCGCCAGAGCCAGCCGGCCGGGTCGCCCTCCTCGCGGTAGCGGGCGGTGCCGCGCCAGACCGCGAGGAAGGTCTCCTGGACGACGTCGTCGACGATCCCGGCGTCGGCGCACCGGCCGCGCAGCCGCGCGGTCAGCCATGGCGCGTACCGCCGGTACAGCTCTTCGAAGGCGCGACGGTCCCCGTCCGCTGCGATGGCCCGCAGCAGCTCTCCGTCGCTTCTCATTTCCCTCACACCCCCTCATCGGACGAGCCCTGCCGATCGGTTCACTCCTCGGCCAAGAATTTCGGAACGCCCCTTCATGCCTGGTGGACGACCGGATCCACCGTCGGCGCAACACCGTCCGGACGTCACGGACTTGACGGCGGCCACCCCCTTGCACCACCCTTTCACTACTCAATTAGTGAAAGGGTGGTTGTCCGAGTGGTCGCGTACCGCATCGACCGGCGCAGCGGCGTCGCCACCTACGTCCAGATCGTCCAGCAGACGAAGCAGGCCCTGCGCCTCGGCCTCCTCGAACCGGGCGACAAGCTCCCCACGGCCCGCGAGGTCGTGGAAGCCACCGCCATCAATCCGAACACCGTCCTGAAGGCCTACCGCGAGCTGGAACGCGAGGGCCTGGTCGAGGCCAGGCGCGGCCTCGGCACCTTCGTCCGCAGAACGCTCGGCGCCGCCCCGGCGGACTCGCCCCTGCGCGAAGAGCTCGAGGCCTGGGCCCGGAGCGCCCGCACCGCGGGCCTGGACCGCGAGGACGTGGCAGCGCTGTTCAGCTCCGTACTCGACGCACAATTCCCGAAGGGGGACCAGTGAGTTCCACCAGCACCACCCGATCCACCGTCGCCGTCGAGGCGCACGGTCTCACCGTGCGCTACGGCCGGCGCTCCGCAGCAGCGCTGGACGACTGCTCGTTCCGCCTGCCGGCCGGGCGGGTCAGCGCCCTGGTGGGCCCCAACGGCGCGGGCAAGTCGACGCTGCTGGCGGCGGCGGCCGGACTGCTGCGGCCCACCTCCGGCACGCTCACCGTGCTGGGCACCGGCCCGGCCGAGGCACGCGAGAGGATCGCCTACCTCTCCCAGAACAAGCCGTTGCACCCCCAGCTCACGATCGCCGAGACCCTGCGTCTGGGCGCCGAACTCAATCCGGCCCGCTGGGACGCCTCGCACGCCGCGGCGATCGTGGAACAGGGCTCGCTCGACCCCGGGACCAGGGTCAGGAGGCTGTCCGGCGGCCAGCGGACCCGTGTGGCACTCGCCCTCGCGCTGGGCAAGCGGCCCGACCTGATGCTGCTGGACGAGCCGATGGCCGACCTGGACCCGCTGGCCCGCCACGAACTGCTGGGCACCCTGATGGCGGACGCCGCCGAGCGCGGGACCACGGTGCTGATGTCCTCGCACATCGTCGCCGAACTCGCCGACGCCTGCGATCACCTGCTGCTCCTGGGCGGCGGACGCATCCGGCTCGGCGGTGGCCTGGACGACCTGCTCCTCGCGCACACCGTGGTGACCGGACGCGGCACCCCCGCCGACCTCGCACCGCACCTCGTCGTCGAGTCCCGCGCCACCGGCCGGGGTCTCACCGCCCTGATACGCAACGACGGGCCGGTGGACGATCGCTGGGAGTCCGGGCCACCGTCCCTGGAGGAGCTGCTCCTCGCCCATCTGCGCTGCCCCTCGGCCCCGGCGCTGCTCACGCCCGGCACGACCGCGACCCCCGCGGCGGTGACCCGATGAGCGCCACCACCCTCACGTCCCCCGTACGCCGCGCTCTGCCCAGGCCGCGCGGCCTGGTCTGGACGGTCCTGCGGCTGCACCGCACCGCGCTGTGGATCTGGACCGCCTTCGTGGTCCTCACCGCCGGCCTGATGCTGTGGCTGTACGGCCCCGGAGCCGGCCACACGCAGCGTCTTCTCGACACGTTCGGCTACGCGGGCGTGCAACAGGACGCCTGGTCCGCCGGAACCCTGGGCTCTCCCTTCTCAAGCACCTACAACGACCTCTTCTACGACCCGGCCTCCCTGCTCAACATCGCCTCGTTCGCCGTCGCCGTCTTCGCGGGCGGCTCGCTGATCGCCCGCGAACTGGAGAACGGCACCGCCCAGCTGGCCTGGACCCAGTCCGTCACCCCGGCCCGCTGGCTCGCCGCCAAACTGGCGGTGCCCGCGCTGTTCATCACCGTGGGCACGGGCCTGCTGGTCGCGCTCTACAGGATGCTGTGGTCCGCCCACAGCAACCTCCTGCTGGCCGGCATCGGACCGCGCGCCCTGTATTTCGCCCTCGGCCCGGGCACCGTTGCCGCACCGCTCTTCGGTCTGGCCGTCGGCGCTCTCGCCGGTCTCGTGCTGCGCCGCACCCTGCCCGCCCTCGCCGTCGCCGGTCTCGCACAGTCCGCAGTCATCGCGTTCCGCGCCAACTCCTGGCCCTTCCAGGGCAGTTACCAGCAGCCCGAGCTGTCCGTCCGCAGCCGGGCGATCACCTCCACCGGCGCGGAGATCCGCGACCCGGGCTGCTATGAGAGCCGCCCCTGTCTCGCCCGGCACGATGTCGTCGGCTTCACCCGCGAGTACCTCCCCTCCCCCGACTACTGGCCCCGCCAGCTCCTGGAGGCCGGTGTCCTGCTGGCCGCCACCGCGATCCTGGTCGCCGTCGCCTTCGGCGTGCTGAGGAGGACGTCCACCTCATGAGCACCCTGACCGGCCGACGCCCGTCCGGCCCGGCCCCGTACCGCCCGTACCGCCCGTCCGGCCTGACCTGGACCGTGCTGCGCCTGCACCGCACGGCCCTGTACGTCTGGGGCGCCGCCCTGCTCACCGTCGTGGCGGCCCTGATCTGGATGCACGCCATCGGTGGCGACGCCCGCGCGGCCGCCGGCGACTGCTACGCGTCGGACTTCCTGACGGACTGCGGATTCGTCGAGGAGACCGCGGCGGACAGGATCTACGCCTATGGCCTGGCCCTGGTCTCCGCCTGTGTCACGTATCTGATGTACGCGGTCGCGGTCTGGGCGGGTGCCGTGCTGACCGGCCGCGAGCTGGAGAACGGCACCGCTCAGCTGGCGTGGACCCAGTCCGTCACCCCGGCGCGCTGGCTCGCCGCCAGGCTCGCCGTCCCCGCGGTCCTGCTGACGGCGGGCACCACAATGGCGTCTCTGCTCGCCAACTGGACCCGCCGTGCCGGGAACGGAGACCTGTCCGGCGGCTGGTTCATCACGAACGTCTTCGTCTCCTCCGGGCCGGTGGCCGTCGCGTACGCCCTCGCGGGCCTCGCCCTCGGGGCACTCGCGGGCCTGGCCCTGCGCAGGGCCCTGCCCGCCGCCGCGGCCGCCCTCGCCGCGGCATACGTCCTGCACGAGGTGCTGGACAGGTTCCGGATGAGCCTGTGGCCTGCCGAGACGACCACCGGACGGGCCGCACTCCAGTTCCCACACGGCGCCCTGGTCCTCGAACACGGTGCCGTCACCGGCGACGGCGAGCGGCTGAGCACCAACATGGCCTGCGTCGGAACGGACAGCGCCGCAGCCCTCGGGAGGTGTGTGAAGCGGACGGGGCTGACCGATTTCTGGACGACCTATCAGCCGGAGTCCCATTTCTGGCCCCTCCAGCTCGTGGAGAGCGGTCTGCTCCTGGCCGTCGCCGGGCTCGCGACCGCCGCCGCCTTCACCCTGTTGCGCCGTCGCACTCCGTGACCCGCGGCAGCCGCGGCGGGTACGCACCTCACGGGGGTGGGTGCGTACCCGGTTCCCGGGCGTGCAGACGTCCGGGAGCCGCCCCCCGATAGCCCGCACGTCATGTCCTCGTAACCATCGATTCAGGTGACCTTGCGACGCTCAGGGAATGCAGCCCGCCGTGCCCGAGCCTTCTCCCCCGCCGGAGAACGAGTCCTCACCGTCGACGGGGAGTGAGCGTACGCCAGTCATGCGGAACGGGAATTTCCGCATCGCCGCGCTGGCACCCGCCCTCTCCGACGCGCCGGTCTCGCCTTCGGCACGGAAGAATGGGTCCATGAACCAGCCAAGCGCCCAGGCACCCGTGCAGCACCCGCAGCCCTCCGTCGGCTCCATCGCCGCGCATCGTCCGCACACCGTCGCGGCCAACGTCTCCGACCTGGAGCCCGACCTCGACGCCGACCTCGACGAGTACGAGGACACGGTGCAGGACGGGATCATGCTGCCGCAAGGCCGGTTCCTGGACCGTGAGCGCAGCTGGCTGGCGTTCAACGAGCGCGTTCTGGAACTCGCGGAGGACCCGAACACACCCCTTCTGGAGCGCGCCAACTTCCTGGCGATCTTCGCCAGCAACCTGGACGAGTTCTTCATGGTCCGGGTGGCCGGCCTGAAGCGCCGTATCGCCACCGGTGTCGCCACCAAGTCCGCGTCGGGCCTCCAGCCCCGCGAGGTACTGGAGATGATCTGGGCCCGCTCGCGCGAACTCATGGCCCGGCACGCGGCCTGCTACCAGGAGGACGTCGCCCCCGCGCTCGCGGAGGAGGGCGTCCACCTGGTCCGCTGGAGCGAACTGACCGAGAAGGAACAGGCCCGCCTTTTCACACTCTTCCGGCACCAGATCTTCCCGGTCCTGACCCCGCTGGCGGTCGACCCCGCGCACCCCTTCCCGTACATCTCGGGCCTGTCCCTGAACCTCGCCGTCGTCGTACGGAACCCGGTCAGCGGCCACCGCCACTTCGCACGCGTCAAGGTCCCGCCGCTGCTCTCCCGCTTCCTGGAGGCCTCCCCGAACCGCTACGTCCCCATCGAGGACGTGATCGCGGCCCACCTGGAAGAGCTCTTTCCGGGCATGGAGGTCCTTGAGCACCACACCTTCCGGCTCACCCGGAACGAGGACCTTGAGGTCGAGGAGGACGACGCCGAGAACCTTCTCCAGGCCCTGGAGAAGGAGCTCATGCGGCGCCGCTTCGGTCCGCCGGTGCGCCTGGAGGTCGAGGAGTCCATCGACCGGTACGTCCTCGATCTCCTCGTACGCGAACTGAAGATCTCCGAGGCCGAGGTGTACCCGCTGCCGGGTCCCCTGGACCTCACCGGCCTCTTCGGCATAGGAGCCCTGGACCGGCCCGAGCTGAAGTACCCCAAGTTCATCGCGGGCACCCACCGCGATCTCGCGGAGGTCGAGTCGGCGTCCCCGCCCGACATCTTCGCCGCGCTGCGCGAGCGCGACGTCCTGCTGCACCACCCTTACGACTCCTTCTCCACCTCCGTGCAGGCGTTCCTGGAGCAGGCCGCGGCCGACCCGGACGTGCTCGCCATCAAGCAGACGCTCTACCGGACCTCCGGCGACTCGCCGATCGTGGACGCGCTGATAGACGCGGCCGAGTCCGGCAAGCAGGTCCTCGTCCTGGTCGAGATCAAGGCCCGCTTCGACGAGCAGGCCAACATCAAGTGGGCCAGGAAGCTCGAGGAGTCCGGCTGCCACGTGGTGTACGGCCTCGTCGGTCTTAAGACCCACTGCAAGCTGTCGCTCGTGGTCCGGCAGGAGGGCGACACCCTGCGCCGCTACTCCCACGTCGGCACCGGCAACTACCACCCGAAGACCGCCCGGCTGTACGAGGACCTGGGGCTGCTCACCGCCGATCCGCAGGTCGGCGCCGACCTCTCCGACCTCTTCAACCGGCTCTCGGGCTACTCGCGCCGCGAGACCTACCGCCGTCTGCTCGTCGCTCCCAAGTCCCTGCGCGACGGCCTGATCGCGCGGATCAACAAGGAAGTCCAGCACCACAACGCCGGGCGTCCCGCCTTCGTCCGTATCAAGGTCAACTCGATGGTGGACGAGGCACTCATCGACTCGCTGTACCGCGCGTCGCAGGCCGGCGTGCCGGTCGACATATGGGTGCGCGGAATCTGCGCCGTCCGCCCCGGCGTCACGGGCCTGTCCGACAACATACGGGTCCGTTCGGTCCTCGGCCGCTTCCTGGAGCACTCCCGGGTCTTCACCTTCGGCAACGGCGGCGAACCCGAGGTGTGGATCGGCAGCGCCGACATGATGCACCGCAACCTCGACCGGCGGATCGAGGCCCTGGTCAGGGTCACCGACCCGGCTCACCGGGCAGCCCTCAACCGGCTGCTGGAGACCGGCATGTCCGACACCACGGCTTCCTGGCACCTCGGCCCCGACGGCGAGTGGACCCGACACGCGACCGACGCGGATGGCCAGCCCCTGCGGAACGTCCAGGAGATGCTCATAGACGCCCGGAGGCGCCGGCGTGGCACAGCAGCACCTTGATCCCCCCACCAACTCCGCGGCCGGGACGGTCCCCAGGGCAGCCCCGGCCCCCCTCGACGAGGGAGGTGCCCCCATCGGTGACGCCCTGGCGGGTTATCTGCGGGCCCAGGCCACGGAGTTCCTCCGCTCACTGCGCCAGCACCGGGAGACCGGTGCCGCGGCGAGCGGTGCCGGGGGGTCCGGCGACGCGGCGCGTTCCCTGCGCCGCTCCGCCCGCCGCATCAGCGGCAGCCTGCACACCTTCCGGCCGCTGCTCGACGCGGACTGGTCGGAAGGGATGCGGCCCGAACTGGCCTGGCTGTCGGGCACGCTGGCGCGCGAACACGCCTATGCCGCACGCCTGGAGCGGCTGCTCGGCGCGCTGAACCGGCTGTCGGGCACGGCCGCGCTGCCCGCCCAGGCCGGACGGGCCCCGGCCGCGGCCCCCAAGGGCAGTCTGACCGTCGGCGCCGCGAAGGCCGGCGCGCTCCTCGACCGCCAGCTGACGCTCGCGCGGACCCGCGCCCACTCGGCGGCCCTCCAGGCGCTCGGTTCCTCCCGCTTCCACGCCGTCGCCGACAGCGTCGCCGTACTCGCCAGCGAGGTCCCGCTGACCCCGTCCGCGGACTCGGCCGACCTGCGTCCGCTGGCCGCCGCGGCCCAGGACCGGCTGACCGACGCCGTCACCGCGCTGCCGCTGGTCACCGCGGGCCACCCCTACAACGCGGAGGCCCTCGTGCACGGCCTCTCCGCCGACACCGCTCCCCAGCCGCAGGACGCGCCCTGGCACCAGGTCCGGCTGCTGCTGCGGCTGCACCGCTACGCCCGTGAGGTCCTGCACCACGGGGAGTGCCCCCTCGACGTACGCCTGCTCGGTGCCGGCCAGGCGCTCAACCGGCACCGGGACGCGGCGGAGGCGGCGTCCGCCGCGGCGTCGGCGGCCCGCACCCCGCGCATCGCGCCGGCGACGGCGTACGCGCTCGGTGTGCTGCACGCCGACCAGCGGCACGAGGTGGAGGCGGCGCGGTTCGCCTTCCAGCAGGCCTGGCAGAAGGAAGCCGTACGCACCCCTTGAGGGAGACCCCATGGCCGACGACACGATCCAAGCGGCGGGCTGCGTCCTGTGGCGCCGCTCCCCGGTCGACTCCGCGCTGGAGATCTGCCTCGTCCACCGGCCCAAGTACGACGACTGGTCGCATCCGAAGGGGAAGCTGAAACGCGGTGAGGGCTCCCTCGCAGGCGCGCTCCGCGAGGTCGAGGAGGAGACGGGCTACGGCGCCGTCCCCGGGGCGGTCCTGCCCACCCTCCACTACGTCGTCGGCGGCCGGCCCAAGGAGGTCCGCTACTGGGCGGCAGAGGCGGCCGATGGTCATTTCACCCCGAACGACGAGGTCGACCGCGTCCTCTGGCTCTCCCCCGCCTCCGCCCGCCACCGCCTTTCCCAGCCCCGCGACTGCGACCTCGTGGACGCGCTGCTGAACGCGCTGCGTCTGGCCTGACGCCGCCCACGCTCACTCATCGTGGTGAGCACGCCCCTCGCCGGTACTCAAGGGAAAAGTGAGGCGAATGAGGGATGCCGGAAGCATGTGCCGTGCGCAACACGGGCGAACCCGTTCGATTACCTAGAGTTTCCCTCCCGGCCCCCTGAGCCGGGACACGGCCGTGTCCTCGACGTAAGCGTTCCGTGACCTCACCGCACCGCCGTCAGGGGTTCACCCCCCGTTCACTTATGGCCATCGGCGCCTTCACCTGATCTGCCTAATTTCGGCCTTACACGGTGCGAGGGACGTCCTGGACGTTCCCGCCGCATCGCTACAGACCGCATTACACAGACATCGCACGCCGCCACCAGACGGCGGCTCCTGGAAGGAACTCCCGAAGTGAAGCTTCAGCGCATGAACCGGCGGGCCCTCACCCTCGGTGCTCTCGCCGTCTCCGGCGCCCTGGCCCTCACGGCGTGCGGCTCTGACGACACCGGCAACAACAGCGGTGGCGGCAGCTCGGCCCCGGCCAGCAACAACAGCGCCATCAAGTGTGATGACGCCAAGGGTCAGCTGCAGGCCTCCGGATCCTCCGCGCAGAAGAACGCGATCGACGCCTGGGTGAAGGCGTACACGGCCGCCTGCAAGGACGTTCAGATCAACTACAACCCGACGGGCTCGGGCGCCGGTGTCACGGCGTTCACCCAGGGTCAGACCGCGTTCGCCGGTTCGGACTCGCCCCTCAAGCCCGAAGAGGTCACGGCCGCCAAGAAGGTCTGCGACGGCAACCCCGCGGTCGACCTGCCCATGGTCGGCGGCCCCATCGCGCTCGGCTACAACGTCGACGGCGTCGACAACCTCGTCCTGGACGCCTCCACGATCGCCAAGATCTTCGACGGCAAGATCAAGACGTGGGACGACAAGGCGATCGCGGCCCTGAACCCCGACGCGAAGCTCCCCAGCACCAAGATCCAGGCGTTCCACCGCTCTGACGAGTCCGGCACCACGGACAACTTCACCAAGTACCTGAAGGCCGTCGCCCCCTCCGACTGGAGCTACTCCGGCGGCAAGGCCTGGCAGGCCAAGGGCGGCCAGTCCGCGCAGGGCTCCTCCGGCCTCGCCCAGCAGGTGAAGCAGACCTCCGGCGCGATCTCGTACTTCGAGCTCTCCTACGCCGCCGACGGCATCAAGACCGTCGACCTGAAGACGGACGCCCCCGCCCCGGTCAAGGCCACCGTCGAGAACGCCACCAAGGCCATCTCCACCGCCAAGGTCGCCGGCGTCGGCAACGACCTGTCCCTGGAGCTGAACTACAAGCCGACCGCCGAGGGCGCCTACCCGCTCACGCTGGTCACCTACGAGATCGTCTGCGAGAAGGGCAACAAGGCCGACACCCTGGCCGCCACCAAGTCCTTCCTCACCTACATCGCGAGCGAGGACGGCCAGAAGCAGCTGACCGCCGCCCAGTACGCGCCGATCCCCGACGAGATCATCACCAAGGTTCGTTCCACCCTCTCGAACCTGAGCTGACCCGAGTGTGCGGCCCGCCTCGCCGAGGCGGGCCGCACCGTCCGGTGCACCGCCGCCTGGAGCCGCCACTCGATCCGGCTCCGCAGACCGGAGACTCCTGATGGACATATCGACACAGAACACCGAAGCACCTCCCCCGATCCCACCGCCTTCCGATGCCTTGCAGAAGCGTGAGGACCGCGGCGCCACCCGTCCCGGCGACCGCGTCTTCCTCGCGCTCTCCCGCGGTTCCGGCATCCTGCTCCTGGTGATCATGGCCGCCATCGCGGTCTTCCTCACCTACCGCGCCTCCCTCGCGCTCAGCAAGAACGAGGGAAACTTCCTCACCACGTTCGAGTGGAACACCAACGTCGTACCGCCGGTCTTCGGCATCGCGGTGCTGGCCTTCGGCACGGTGGTCTCCGCGATCATCGCCATGGCCCTCGCGGTCCCGGTCGCGGTCGGCATCGCCCTGTTCATCACGCACTACGCGCCGCGCAAGCTCGGCGGACCCATCGCGTACGTGATCGACCTGCTCGCCGCCGTCCCGTCCATCGTGTACGGCCTCTGGGGCGCCATCGTCCTCGTGCCGCACATGACAGGCCTGTTCGGCTGGCTCGACCACTACTTCGGCTGGACCGGCATCTTCGAGTGGCAGGGCGGAGCGCCCCGCTCGATGCTCACCGTCGGCATCCTGCTCGCGATCATGATCCTCCCGATCATCACCAACGTCAGCCGTGAGGTCTTCCGGCAGGCACCGCAGATGCATCAGGAAGCCGCGCTGGCCCTCGGCGCCACGCGCTGGGAGGTCATCCGCATGTCGGTGCTGCCCTTCGGCCGCTCCGGCGTGATCTCCGCCTCGATGCTCGGCCTCGGCCGCGCGCTCGGCGAGACGATGGCCGTCGCCACCGTGCTCTCCCCGACCTTCGAGATCAACGCCAGCCTGCTCGACCCGGGCGGCGGCACCTTCGCGCAGAACATCGCGAGCAAGTTCAACGAGGCCAACGAGTTCGGCCAGGACGCCCTGATCGCCTCGGGTCTCGTCCTGTTCGTCATCACCCTGCTGGTCAACGGCGCGGCGCGCTTCATCATCAACCGCCGCAAGGAGTACTCGGGGGCCAACGCATGAGCAACGCACCCGTCACCGGCAAGCACGCAAGCAGCCTGCGCGGCGGCAGCCTCCCCAAGTGGTCCGCCTGGGCCATCGCCGCGGGCGCCCTCGCCTTGGCCGCCGGCATCGGTCTGGCCGCCGGCCTGGACAGCAAGGTCCAGTGGGGCCTGATCGCCGCGATCCTCTTCGTCCTCGGTACGTACGTCATCGCCGCGCGCGTCGAGGGCCGCCGACAGGCCAAGGACCGCGTCGCCACCAACCTGGTGTGGGCCTGCTTCATCATCGCCGTCGTCCCGCTGGCCTCCCTGATCTGGGAGACCGTCAAGCGCGGCGTGAAGGCCTTCGACATGTACTTCCTGAGCCACTCCATGGGTGTGATCGCCGACAACGAGCCCGGTGGCGGTATCTACCACGCGCTCCTCGGCACCCTGGAGCAGGTGGGCATCGCGACCCTGATCGCCGTGCCGATCGGTGTCCTCACCGCGATCTACCTCGTCGAGTACGGACGCGGCAAGCTCGCCAAGGCGGTCACCTTCTTCGTCGACGTCATGACGGGCGTCCCGTCGATCGTCGCCGGCCTGTTTATTCTCAGCCTCTGGATCCTGATCCTCGACATGGGCTACTCCGGTTTCGCCGGCGCGCTCGCCCTGTCGATCCTGATGATGCCCGTGGTGGTCCGCTCCACCGAGGAGATGCTCAAGCTCGTCCCGAACGAGCTGCGCGAGGCCTCCCTCGCGCTCGGTATCCCGAAGTGGCGCACCATCATCAAGGTGGTTCTGCCGACGTCCATCGGCGGTATCACGACGGGTGTGATGCTCGCCGTCGCGCGTATCGCCGGTGAGACCGCTCCCGTGCTGCTGTTGGTGTGGGGTACGAACTTCATCAACAACAACCCGTTCGACGGCCCGCAGGCCTCGCTCCCGCTGTACATCTACCGGCAGTACAGCGCGGGAACCGACGTGGCCACCGACCGAGCCTGGGCGGCGGCACTGGCGCTCATCCTCTTCGTCATGATCCTCAACATGGGTGCGCGCGCCATCGCACGCTGGAAGGCACCCAAGACGGGCCGCTGACGCGGCCGATCAGCGACCCGAACCTTCGCGAAAGAAGCAGTGATTGACATGGCCAAGCGAATCGACGTAAGCGGCCTCACCGCCTACTACAGCGCCCACAAGGCGATCGAAGACATCTCCATGACGGTCGAGCCCCGCTCGGTCACGGCCTTCATCGGCCCCTCCGGCTGCGGCAAGTCGACCTTCCTGCGCACCCTGAACCGGATGCACGAGGTCACCCCCGGCGGGCGGGTCGAGGGCAAGGTGCTGCTGGACGACGAGGACCTGTACGGGAGCGGCATCGACCCCGTCGCCGTGCGCCGCACCATCGGCATGGTCTTCCAGCGTCCCAACCCCTTCCCCACGATGTCGATCTTCGACAACGTGGCGGCGGGCCTCAAGCTCAACGGCTCCTACAAGAAGTCCGAACTCGGCGACATCGTCGAGAAGTCCCTCAAGGGCGCGAACCTCTGGAACGAGGTCAAGGACCGGCTGAACAAGCCCGGGTCCGGCCTGTCCGGCGGTCAGCAGCAACGTCTGTGCATCGCGCGGGCGATCGCGGTGGAGCCGCAGGTCCTCCTCATGGACGAGCCCTGCTCGGCCCTGGACCCGATCTCCACCCTCGCCATCGAGGACCTGATCGGTGAACTGAAGGAGCGCTTCACGATCGTCATCGTGACGCACAACATGCAGCAGGCCGCCCGCGTCTCCGACCGCACCGCGTTCTTCAACCTGTCCGCGGTCGGCCAGCCCGGCCGCCTCATCGAGATAGACGACACGGAGCGCATCTTCTCCAACCCGTCCGTCCAGGCCACGGAGGACTACATCTCGGGTCGCTTCGGCTGACCGGACCACCTCCCGAAAACCCCTCGCGGTGCTGCATGGCGGTGCCACCGCGAGGACGAGAAGGGCCCGCCCCCGGCTCCCGGGGGCGGGCCCGCTCGTTATTCACCCCCTGCCGCCGACCGTCCGGCTCCCCGCCCCACCCGACGGCCGCAGTTTCGGCGTGATCGCTCTGTCCACCCCATCCGGGTCCGGCCCATCGGGGTCCGGCCCATCGGGGTCCGGCCCATCCAGTCCACCTCAGACGGGTCCGGCCCATCCGGTCCGCCCCATCCAGGCCCGACCCATCCAGGCCCGACCCATCCGGGTCCGGCGCACTCTCGGCATCACCCAGCCCGTCCGGCGTTTGAGGACGAGGCCGTTCGGGCCGAAGCGGGGTCCGGGGGCGCAGCCCCCAGGGTCGGGAAGGGCAGGGGCGGAGGGGGCGAGAAACACCGAGGGCCGGCCCAGAAGGACCGGCCCCGTGAAGTCTGGGCACCGCAGGAGCGACCCCCGCTCCTACAGGAACGCCAGGTTCACAACCCAGAAGCTGGCCGCCGCGACGACCGCCGCCGCCGGCATGGTGATGAACCAGCCGAGGACGATGTTCTTGGCGACACCCCACCGCACGGCGTTCACCCGCTTCGTCGCGCCGACACCCATGATCGCCGAGGTGATGACATGGGTCGTGGAGATCGGCGCCTTGAAGAGGTAGGCCGACGCGAACATGATCGACGCACCGGTCGTCTCGGCGGCGAATCCCTGCGGCGGATCGAGCTCGATGATCTTCCGTCCGAGCGTCCGCATGATGCGCCAGCCACCCGCGTACGTCCCCAGCGACAGCATCGCCGCGCAGACGATCTTCACCCAGACCGGGATCGGGTCGTTCGGCCCCTGTTCGCCGGCGATGACCAGCGCCATCACCACGATGCCCATCGTCTTCTGGGCGTCCTGAAGGCCGTGCCCGAGCGCCATGCCGGCGGCGGACACCGTCTGCGCGATACGGAAGCCGCGCTTGGTCTTGTGCGGGTTGGACCGCCGGAACATCCACATGATCGCGGTCATCACGAGATAGCCGACGAGCAGGCCGATCACCGGCGAGAGGAACATCGGGATGATGACCTTGTCGAGCAGGCCGTTCCAGTAGACGGTCGTGCCACCGGCCAGCGCCGCGCCGACCATGCCGCCGAACAGGGCGTGCGAGGACGAGGACGGCAGACCGAAGTACCAGGTGATCAGGTTCCAGGTGATCGCGCCGACGAGCGCCGCGAAGAGGATGCCCATCCCCTTCGAGCCCTCGGGCGTCTGGATCAGCCCCTCACTGACGGTCTTGGCGACCCCGCTGCCGAGGAACGCGCCGGCGAGGTTCATCACCGCGGCCATGGCGAGCGCGGCCCGCGGCGTCAGGGCACGCGTGGAGACGGAGGTGGCGATGGCGTTCGCCGAGTCGTGGAAGCCGTTCGTGTATGTGAATCCGAGCGCGACCCCAATGGTCACGATCAAAGCGAAGGTGTCCATGAACGGGTCAGGACTCCTTGACGGCGATGGTCTCCACCGTGTTCGCCACGTGCTCGAACGCGTCGGCCGCTTCCTCCAGCACGTCCACGATCTGCTTGAGCTTCAGCACCTCGATGGCCTCGTACTTGCCGTTGAAGAGCATGGCGAGCAGCTTGCGGTGGATCTGGTCGGCCTGGTTCTCCAGACGGTTGACCTCGATCCAGTACTCGGTGAGGTTGTCCATGGTCCGCAGGTTGGGCATGGCCTCGGCGGTGAGCTCCGCGGCCCGCGCCAGCACCTCGATCTGCTGCTCGACGCCCTTGGGCAGGTCCTCGACGTTGTAGAGGACGACCAGGTCGACGGCCTCCTCCATGAAGTCCATGATGTCGTCGAGGGAGGAGGCGAGGTTGTAGATGTCCTCGCGGTCGAAGGGCGTGATGAAGGAGGAGTTCAGCTGGTGGAAGATCGCGTGTGTCGCGTCGTCACCGGCGTGCTCCGCGGCCCGCATACGCTCTGCGATCTCGGCCCGGGCGGACGCGTCCGCCGCGAGCAGTTCCATGAGGAGTTTCGAGCCCGTGACGATGTTGTCCGCGGATGCGGAGAACATGTCGTAGAAGCTCGTCTCCCTGGGGGTCAGACGAAAGCGCACGTTGGGGTCCTCGGGGTGCTTCGGTTCGGTCAGGCTGATGCTAGGCGCATCATCCGGCCACGGCTAATGGGCCGTCCCCCAGTGTCGCCCATCAGGCACAGTGATCAGCACGGGGTCCGGTACCGGCGCCGGGCAAGGGCTCCCTACCCAGCAAAGTTCGATACCATATACCCACCAGGGGTATATGTATCAGGCGTTTCAGACATGATCGCCGACCGGATCCAGCAGGAGGACGCGATGACGACCACCGAGGCCGGCGCGACGGCGCCCTCCGGCGACGCGCAGGAGATCGTGACCGACCACGACCGCGGCATCCACGGCTACCACCAGCAGAAGGACGAGCACCTGAAGCGGCTGCGCCGCATCGAGGGGCAGATCCGCGGCCTCCAGCGGATGGTCGACGAGGACGTCTACTGCATCGACATACTCACCCAGGTCTCCGCCTCCACGAAGGCCCTCCAGTCCTTCGCCCTCCAGCTCCTGGAGGAGCACCTGCGCCACTGCGTCGCGGACGCGGCCCTCAAGGGCGGCGACGAGGTCGACGCGAAGGTCGAGGAAGCGACGAAGGCGATCGGCCGCCTGCTCCGCACGTGAGAGACGCACGGGTCGCGGGGAAGCGACGTGAGTCGCGGGGGAAATGGTGTGGCCCGCGGGGGAAGTGAGAGATACGACGCATGCGATGTATCCGACACATATGACGCATGCGGCATGTCTGACACATATGACGCATACGACACGTCTGACGCCGGTGACGCATCGGCCGTAAGGCACACAACGGGACGTACCGGGATGCACGGGACGCCCGCGACGCGTGCAACACGTGCGACGCGCAAGACGCACGCCTTCCGAGCGAGTGGAACGCCAGCACGGAGCTCCGGCCCCGGAAGGAAACCGGGGATGACTAGTCCGCCGCACCCCGCTCACGGGCACGCTCTTCGGCCACTTTCAGCACCTCGTCGATGCTCTCGAGGCTGAGCCGGTCCTCGTGGGCGGTCGAGGCCGCGATGATCAGTTCGCCGCACAGCTCGATCTCGGCGAGGGCCACGTGGTCCTGAACTGCCGTACCGCCGACCGGAGCCACGTGCATCACCTCTTCCTGCCGTCACCGACTTCCTAGAGTAGGGAGCGGCCTACGCACCGCGCATGGCACGGAAGGGCCATTTCCGGCCCTCCTGTGAAGCTACGACTCCGGATGCTCTTGCCCATTTCCCCGGAACCCACTACTCCGCGATCTTCCCGGCGAAGATGTCCGCGGAATCCGGCAGCCGTACGTCGGCGGGACTACCGAAGTCGTACAGCAGGATCGTCGAGGCGACCGCGACGGTTCCCTTCTGCTGCCCGTTGACGAAGCTGAACCGGTGCCGGACCTTCCGCAGCCGCCCCTGCTCGTCGAGGTAGGCGTCGAACGGAACCTCGGTGGTGGCGAACCCTTTCGCCGCCGCCCGCAGCGCCGGCCGCTGCCCCCGCGAGGCGTCCCGCGCGGCGATGTCCAGGTCGGCGGTCCCGCGGTAGTGCCGTACCGGGACCCCGGCCAGCTCGGTCCTCCCCACGTAGGTCACCGCCCGCGCGCCGCGCAGCAGTTCGGCAGCGGCGTACGGGTCGGTGGCACCGCCGGTGACCAGGTTCCCGTCCGTGAGACCGCCCGTCGCCACGCGGACCCATTTGTCGGCGGGCACCCCGGCACCCCGGTTCTTCATGAACAGAGCGCCCGGGGCGAGAAGTTCGGTGATCGGCCGGTGCTCTGCCGCCCCAGCGGGGTCCTGCGGCAGCAGCACCTTCAGCCGCCCCGTCTGCTTCCTGAAGTCGTACACGCCCTGCCCGCGGATCGTGACCCGGGTCCCGCCGGTGGCCATCTCCATCGACGTACTGGCCTTCGCGCTGCCCGCGCGCTCGAGCACGCCCGCGGCCCGACGCAGTGTCTCGACGGTGCCGGGGCCGCTGCGGACGTCGTCGGCGACGGCCCCGCCGCCCGAGCATCCGGTGCCACAGGCCACGAGCCCCGCCGCGGCGAGCGCGACCACGACCGCCCGCCCCTGCTGCTGCGCCACCATCGTCCGCCGACCCCCAGCCGGTCCGTCCCGGGCCTTCTTGTCGTTCCGCTTAACGACGGGTGGGAGCGCTCGTCACGCGGGAGGAGTCCGTTCACTTGCCTTGGGTAACGTTGTCGGTGTGGAGCAGCAGAAGCACGTGGACGCTTCCCCCGAACACCTCACGACGACGATCGAACAGGGCCGCTTCTGCCTGGCCCGCTGCAACTGCGGCTGGCAGGGCCCCGCTCGCCGCGCCAGAAGCCAGGCCCGTACGGACGGAGCGGCCCACACCGCGACCATGATCGTCTAGGACCTGTCCCCCGGGCCCGTCCCCCGGACCTGTCCGCGTCGTCCCGTCCGCCCCGCGACACCCGGCGGGCCCCGCCCCCCGGACTCCGCGTCCCGCGTCCTCCTCCCTCCCCGTTCCTCCCCCAGCCCTCCCCGTTCGTCCCCACACCCCGCTTGCACCCACCCCGCCGTTCCCTGTCCGGAGCGCGCGTGCTGGGATGCGAGGTGCTGTAGCGGTTCTGCGACATGCGCGTGGAACCCCAGGGCCCGGGGGCCCGTCTCGTTCCACGGAACCCACGGGAGGCGCACATGCAACGGCGTACGTTCATCGGCGGAGCCACCGCCGTCCTCGCGGCGGCGACGACGTCCGCCTGCAACGGCAGCGACAGCGGCGGCGGCGCCTCCGGCACGGCCGAGAGCACGGGCGGCGAGAGCACCGGCATCCGCACGGCGACCGCCGCCAACCGCGCGGCCGCCAACTGGACCGCCCTCTCCCATCAGCTGGACGGCGCCCTGGTCCGCCCGGGCGACCGCAGCTGGCCGGCCGCCCACCAGCTGTACAACACGCGCTTCGACAACCTGAAGCCCGCCGCCGTCGCCTATGTCGCGCACGCCGACGACATCCGCACCACCATGGACTACGCCCGCGCCCACGGGGTGAAGGTGTCGATCCGCAACGGCGGGCACTCGTACGCCGGTTGGTCCTCCGGCAACGGCCGCCTGGTCATCGACGTGTCGAAGCTGAACAAGATCCGGGCGTCGGCGAACGAAGCGGTCGTCGGCGCCGGTTCCAAGCTGATCGACGTGTACCGCGCGCTGGCCGCGAAGGGCGTCACCATCCCCGCGGGTTCCTGCCCCACCGTGGGCGTCTCCGGCCTGACCCTCGGTGGCGGCCACGGCGTCGTGTCACGGGCGTACGGACTGACCTGCGACAGCCTCACCCAGGCGACGCTGATCACCGCCGACGGCAAGCAGCTCACCGCGAACGCCGGCGAGAACAAGGACCTGTTCTGGGCCCTGCGCGGCGCCGGCAACGGCAACTTCGGCGTCGTCACCGAGCTCCGCTTCAAGACCCACCCGGCGCCGCAGGGGGTCACCGCGTACATGACCTGGCCGTGGGCCAAGGCCGCCGCCGTGGTGAAGGCCTGGCAGGAGTGGGGTCCGAGCCAGCCGGACGAGATCTGGTCGTCCTGCCATCTGTCCAGCGCGGCCGGAGGCACGCCCACCGTCTCCGTGGCCGCCTTCTCCCTCGGCACCTACGGCGAACTCCAGAACGCCGTGGACCGGCTGGCCGACAAGATCGGCTCCCCCGCACGCAGCGTCACCCTCAAGAGGCGCTCGTACGAGGACTCGATGGAGGTGTACGCGGGCTGCTCGTCCTTCTCCGCCGACGCCCAGTGCCACCTGCCGGGCTCGACGCCGGGCCGCAGCCCGCAGGGCGCCCTGGGCCGCGAGACGTACGCCGCCCGCTCGGACTTCTTCGACCGCTCGATATCGGCGGCCGGCATACAGACGCTCCTGAGCCGGATATCCGCGGTCCGCGGCGGCGCGGGCAGCATCGCGCTCACCGCGCTCGGCGGCGCCGTCAACCGCGTCGCCCCCACGTCCACGGCGTTCGTGCACCGCCGCTCGCGCATGCTCGCCCAGTACATCGCCTCCTGGCAGGCGGGGACCTCCGGCACCACCGCCCAGTCCTGGCTGACCGACGCCCACAACGCGATGGCCCGCCACGCCTCGGGCGCGGCCTACCAGAACTACACGGACGCGACACTGACCGACTGGCGCAAGGCGTACTACGGCGACGCGGCCACGCGCCTCACGGCCCTGAAGCGGCGTTACGACCCGAACCGCTTCTTCTCGTTCCCCCAGGCGCTGTAGCCGCGGGCAGGCTCCGTAGCCGCACACGGGGGCCACACACTCCGGGGCCACACACATGCGCCACAGCCGCCCGCTGCCGTGAGGCGGGCGGCTCGAACGCTACGCGGCGAGGTCCCGTTCCTCGGAGGGCTCGGCCCGCGCCCCCGGGATCAGAGTCTCCTGCCCAGCCGGTACGGCGTCCCGCGCGCGGATCAGCCGGCCGGCGCGCGGGGCCTTCTCGACGGCCTTCATGACCGGGGTCAGCAGTGCCATGGCGAGCGGAGACAGCAGCAGGACGACGGCCGTGCCGAGCGCGAAGCCGCCGATGACGTCCGTCGGGTAGTGCACTCCCATGTAGACCCGGCAGAACCCTTCGAGCAGCGCGAGCCCTATCCCCGCGAGTCCGAACTTCCGGTTGGCGACGAAGAGTCCGACGCCCATCGCCATGGTGAGCGTCGCGTGGTCGCTGACGAAGGAGAAGTCGGTCTTGCCGCTCACGAGGACGTCGAGGCCCTGATGATCGACGAAGGGGCGCGGGCGCTCCACGAAACCCCGTATCGGAACGTTCACGAGGAGCGCGATACCGGCCGCGAGCGGTGCCCAGACGAGTCCGGCCACGGACGAGGCCGCGTCGGTGTCGCCCCGCCGCCGGACGCTCCACCAGCACCACACGACCAGCAGGACCATCGCGAGCAGGAGACCCCACTCGCCGACGAACTCCATGATCCGGTCGAACCAGTGCGGCGCGTCCTTGGCCAGGCCATTGATGTTGTACAGCAGCTCGACGTCGGGGTTCGAACCGGATTCGGCGAGTCCAGCCATGGTGCTGCGGCCCCTTCGTCGTCTTTCCCGCGGACACGCCCTTTCGCGCGCCGCTCGATCCACCCCCGTGGTTGTAGATCAGTTCTCTACGTCAAAAGGAACGCACAGTCCCCTCCACTACGTTCCACACTCCACGGAATGATCACGCAGACGTTATCGAAGAGAGATACATCGTCGCAGATCAGGGGTGGGTTCAGACCGATGTGGGCAATGCTTTCGCGCCATCCTCCGTCACCCGGGTGGCCCCGAAGTAGTCGGGTGTGTCGACCGGATCGAAGCGGATGACGGCACCCGGCCTGGGGGCGTCGATCATGTAGCCGCCGCCCACATAGATGCCCACGTGCCGGATGGCACGGGAGTTGGCGAGGTCGTCCGAGAAGAAGACCAGATCCCCAGGCAGCAACTCCTCCCGCTTCGGGTGCGGCCCAGCGTTGTACTGGTCGTTGGCGACGCGCGGCAGAGTGACCCCGACACTCTCGTAAGCGGCCTTGGTGAGCCCCGAGCAGTCGAAGCGTCCACCCTGGTCAGCGGTGCCGTTGCCACCCCACAGATAGGGGGTGCCGAGCTTCTTCTGCGCGTACGTGATGGCCGCGGCGGCCTGCTTCGAGGGGTCCACGCGGGTGACCGGCGCGGCGAAGCTCTTCGAGAGCGTGGTGATCGTCTTCACATAGTTCTGGGTCTCCTTGTACGGCGGCACGCCCCCGTACTTGATGACCGCGTAGGCACCCGCGTTGTAGGCGGCGAGCATGTTCTCGGTGGCGTTCCCCGGCGCGTCCTTCACATAGGAGGCGAGCTGGCAGTCGTACGAGGCGGCCGATGGAATCGCGTCATTCGGGTCCCATACGTCGCGGTCGCCGTCCCCGTCGCCGTCGACTCCGTGCGTGGCCCAGGTCCCCGGAATGAATTGCGCTATCCCTTCCGCTTTCGCCGGACTCCTCGCGTTCGGATTGAATCCGCTCTCCTGATACAGCTGGGCGGCGAGCAGCGCGGGGTTGATCGCGCCGCAGAGGTTGCCCCACTTCTGAACGAGCGGCTGGTACGCGGCGGGTACGGCTCCCTTGGCGAGTCCGACCGATCCGCCGCCGATCCCGTTGGCGAGGTTCCCGGCCACCATGTAGACGCCGACGACGAGCAGCATCACGAAGCTGAGCGCCGCTCCGATGGCAAGGGTCGCCGCGATCCATGCCTTACGCACCGTCAACCGCCCCTCACCGCACAGGAGTCCGCCGACGTCAGTGTAGAGGCGGCCCCCGCGCGACAGGGCTGTCGCGCACAAGGACGGCGGCATGTGTTCCGCCGGACAGGCCTAACCCGCCCGGCCGGCCTCGCGGTAGAGGTTCGCGGCCTCGGTCCCGAACACGGCGCTGTACGAGACGTCGTCGGTGGCCCCGCCCTGCTCGTGGCCGCCGATCACTCCGACGACCGCCCCGTCCCCGTTCACCCACGGACTGCCGCTGGTCCCGCCGGCGAAGGCGGGACATGCGACGCGCTGCTGCGTACGGCTGTACGCGGCGGGCTTGTCGGTGCACGTGATGGGAGTGTCGGTGAAGCTGGGATACCCGGTGACGGTGACGGCGGTGGCCCCGGTGGCGCGGTGCGCGGCGAAGGCGTTCCCGCCTCCGACGGCGTCCTCGACCTCCTTGCCGTCGCGGGTGCCGAGGACGGCGAAGGCGATGTCGCTGTCCTCGTCCTGGCCGTCCGTCCACCCCTCGGGGAGGAAGACCCCCTCGACGTCCCAGAACCCGTGCGGCGCGCTGCCGTCCCGGTAGCCGGGCGCGAAGGAGACGGCTCCTCCCCCGTCCAGGCAGTGGGCGGCGGTGAGGACGAGATCCCGCCCCGCGCTGTGCACGACGGAGGCGGTGCAGAAATGCCCGCCGCTGCCGCCGCTCGCGGCGCTCCCGTGGAACAGGGTGCCCACGCGGGCGGTCCGGCCGTTCTCGGCGGCCTGGACGGTCACGCCGAACGGCCCCGGGCCGTCGTCGGCCGCCGCCACGGACGCGGACGTCGCGGCCAGCAGCACGGCCGCCGCAGCGAGCAGCACGGGCCGCCGGGCGCCGGGGGGACGGGTGACGCGGATGCGCTTCATCGCCTCTCACCTTGCCCCGAGCGGGTGAGCAAAACCCTCGGACCAGTCCGAGTATCACCTGTGAGGGCCCGCCCCGCCCGGCCACCGGCGCCCGGCGGCACCACGCACCGCTTCAGCCTCCCGCCGCCCGCCCGGTACGGCGGCACTCCGCCCACAGCAGCTTCCCGCCCCGCGACGCCCCCAGCTCGCGCAGCACGGCGACGCCCCAGGCGTCGGCGCAGGCCCGGACGAGGTGCAGCCCCCGGTCGTGCTCGCCGTCCTCCGGGGCCGGGTCGGCGGGCGCGCCCTCCCGGAATCCGGACGGGACGGTCGGGTCCGAGTCCCACACGGCGACCCGCAGCCGGTCCGGTTCCGCCGAGAGGACACGGAGAGCGGACGGGCCGGGTGCGTGCAGATGGGCGTTCGTGAGGAGCTCGGAGGCCAACAGCTCTGCCGTGGGCGCGAG
Source organism: Streptomyces sp. NPDC005141 (assembly GCF_053599975.1). NCBI lineage: Bacteria > Bacillati > Actinomycetota > Actinomycetes > Kitasatosporales > Streptomycetaceae > Streptomyces > Streptomyces sp. NPDC005141. The sequence continues at coordinate 156,738 of NZ_JBSFYW010000013.1, forward strand.
TTCGGTGAGCCCGTGAGCGGCGAGAACGGCACGCAGGGTGACGCGGGCGATGCCCGGGGAACGGGGATCGTGCGGGAGTTGGAGGGTGTAGGACCAGGGCGGGGATACGGTTGCCATGGAAGTCTCCGATCACGGAGGGGAGTTGGGTGGTGTCGTGTCGCTACGTTGCCCAGTGACCGCGGCCGCTCCGTCGAGCGGGGTGCTTCTGGGCGGGGCGCCTGAGAGGAACGTAGCGTGGAGTTGTAAGTTCTTAGCCCTAGATAGTCGAAGTGCTTCAGCTTTCATGCGTGTGGGTGACACGGCGGTGCCGAGGGACAGAGGTTGGCTATGAGAAGCACCCCGACCGGGCGCCAAATCCGGCTGGGATCCGAGCTACGCAAGCTGCGCGAGCGGGCAGGCCTGACGTCCACACAGGCTTCACTGCTCCTCGGCATCAAGCAGAACCAGGTCAGCAACATCGAGGCCGGCCGTCACGGGGTGAGTCCCGACCGCCTGCGCGCCATCGCCTGCCACTACGACTGCTCGGACAAGGCGCTCGTCGAGGCGCTGGCCGCCATGACACCCGACCGCAAACGGGGCTGGTGGGAGGAGTACCGCGAGATCCTGCCGGGCGGTCTGATCGACCTGGCCGAGATGGAGCACCACGCCACCCGCCTGACCGCCGGGATCACCGCCCACATCCCCGGCCTGCTCCAGATCCACGACCACGCCCGCGAGGTCTTCCGCCAGGTCGTACCGGAGCTCTCACCCCCCGACGTCGAACACCGGCTGTCCTTCCGGATCAAGCGTCAGACCGTCCTCTTCAAGGACTCCCCCACGCCGTATCGGGCCGTCATCCACGAAGCCGCCCTGCGCATGCAGTTCGGCGGCCCCGGCGTCGCGAGGAAGCAGCTCCGGCACATCCTCGACATGAGCGAGCGCGCGGACATCACCGTCCAGGTCATCCCATTCACCGCCGGCGCCTACCCCGGGTCCGGGCAGTCGATCCTGTACGCCCATGGGGCGGTCTCCCAGCTCGACACGGTGCACCTCGACCAGTCCCACGGCTCCGCTCTGCTCGACGCCGAGGCCCAGCTCGACAAGTACCGCGTACTCCTGGAGCGCATGACGGGCATCACTCTCGGCCCCCACGAGTCGCGCGAGTTCATCCACGCCATCGCCCAGGATCTGTGAAGGGACCCGACATGCCCACCGCCACCTGGCAGAAGTCCTCGTACTGCGGCGAGGGAGAGGCTTGCGTCCACGTGGCCGGAGAGCGCGCCACCGGGGCGATCCACCTCACGGAATCCGGCGACCCGAGCGGAGCGATACTCACCGCCGCTCCCGCGGCCTTCCGCTCCCTTCTCCGCACCCTCAAGCAGCGCAAGGAGGAACAGGACCGTGACTGACATCCCCCAGAACCTCGACTGGGTGCGTGCCGCCCCGGAGGACGCGACGGGTCCGGGCCCCTGGATCGAGCTCGCGTTCGGCGAGGACGACTCGGTCTACATCCGGGAGACCGGCGCCCCGGAGAACGTGGTCACCACCACCCGCAGGAAGTGGGACGCGTTCGTCCTGGGCGTCCAGGCGGGCGAGTTCGACCACTTCGTGGCGGGGCTGGAGGACGAGCGGCCCCCCGCTCCGGCCGAGGGCCGCTCATGAGGTGAGGGCGGGCGGCCTCACGCCGATTCGGCCCCCGTGTACGCCGCCGTGGTCCGGTCCGCCGAGGCCCGCGCGGCCTCCTCCGGCTCGCCCGCCGCCACGTTCGCCTCGTACCAGCTCTCGCTGCTCAGCGTGATGAAGCGGAGGCCGTCGTCGGAGGCCAGCCAGGCCATGCTCTCCTTCGGGTCCAGGGAGCCCCCCGGGGAGCCGAGGTGGCCGGCCAGACCCATCAGGCCGAGGTCCCAGCCGACGCCGACCGCGCCGGGCCCGAACTGCTCCCAGCGCTCGTCACCCACGTGGGCGATGTGGTCGAGCTCGAAACGGGTGCGGTCCCCCTCCGGGGTCACCCGCACCTCGATCCAGCTGACCTCGCCGCCGTACTCCCAGGTCGCGGCGAAGCTCTCCGGCGGCGCGCAGCGCTCGATCGTGCCGCCCGCGTTGCCCTCCAGCTGGTAGGTCCCGCCGAGGCGCAGGTCACCGGAGACGGGCAGGAACCAGCGGGGGATGCGCTCGGCGCCGGTGCAGGCGTCCCAGACGTCCGCGACCGTCGCGTCGTAGACCTGACTCAGCGTCACCACGCGCGCCTCGCCGGCCTTGTACTCACGCGTGCCCACGGTGCGGCGCACGGCGTTGATCTGGTAGGTCACGTCGATCACGGTTGCTCCTCCGAAGGTCTTCCCACGCCTAGCGGAACCGGTCCAGCCACACGTCGATATCACCAGGGGGGCGGACCCCGGGGCACCCAGGAGGGCGTTAGCCTTTGGATCACCGGTTCGGCGTACCGCGTCCACCTCTCGCAGGCGTGACGACCCGGGGAACACCGGCACGACGGACCGTCAGAAGCGGTACGGCGGGGCCGTGTCCGTTCGAAGCGTCCCTCACGTGAGCCGTAGAAGGGGACAACGACGGAACCACGCGCGAGGTTTCGCTTCCACTTCATTGCCCGGCGTGACCGGGCGTGATACACAGAGTGACCATACGACTCTTCGTATACCGCCGTACGCCTCCCGCGAGGGTCCCGCGTACGCCGGTGACAAGGAATTCGTACGAATCCCGCCAACCAATGACGTCAAGTCGACATACGACGGCGTCATTGTCGGCGAGAATGGGCCCGACCTCTGCGCAGTGGCAGGGGGTGCAGAACTACCCACTAGGGGCGGTGACTTACATGCTTTTCGCAGCCGACAAGGGCGACATCAACACCATCATCGGCGGAATCGCCCCGGACTGGGGTCCCTTCGGCAGCCTGGGCAACGAAGCGAAGGTGATGGTCGAGGTGGTGATGGCGGTCGCCATCCTGCTCTGCCTCGGCATCGCGATCTGGGGCGCGGCCAAACAGCGCATCGGCGCGACCGCCCTCCGCGACACCTTCAGCGCCGAACAGGGCAAGGGGCTCATCATCGCCGGGCTCACGGGAGTCTTCATCATCGGCTCCCTCGGCACGCTCTTCACCATCGTGTACGGCATGGCCGTGTAGCCCGGCCGGGCGCGCCGCACCTGGCCGGCCGTCAGTTCCCGGCCGGGCGCGCCCGGATTCTCTCCACTCCGACCCACCCGTCCGTCGTGCCCACCGGCTGAGGTTGCGTTTCCCTGATGTCGAGTCACCACACCGCGCCCGCGCGGGAACCAGCACGGCTACCGTCGTACTACTTGGTTCAGCGAGAGGTTGAGGGGGCGTACGCGGCATGAGTCTCGGTGACGAACCCGGGTACGGCGAAGCCTCGCGCGGCGAGGGCGGGGGGTACGGCGGCTCCGGCCAGACCCGCACCCGCCTCCCCGACCGCCCGGGCGACGTCTACGGCGGCGCGCGTCGCCGCGGATCCTCCTCGCGGAGCCTGATCACGGTCGTCGGCGTGGTCGTCCTCCTCATCGCCGCGATCGCCTTCGCGAACCGCGGCGACGACTCGCCCTCCTCGGGCGGTGACAGCGGCGACAAGGCGAAGACCTCTCCCACGGCGGCCTCCGGCGACCACCCGGTGGACTCGAAGGTCGCGGGCATCCCCTCGGGCTTCCCCCACACCGGCGAGGGCGCGCAGAGCGCGGCGACCAACTACGGGGTCGCGCTGGGCTCGACCGGCATGTTCAACACCGAACAGCGGCACGCGATCGTCGACGCCGTGTACGTGCCCGACGTGGCAGCCGCACGGCAGCCCGACCTGGACGCGGCGTACTCGAGCGAGAAGTTCCTGACGAACATCGGTCTGGACAAGGACGGTGCCGCGCCGGCCGGTCAGACCTTCATCTCGCGCATCGTCCCCGTCGGCACCAAGCTCACGGCCTCCAGCACGAACAGCGCCAAAGTCGAGCTCTGGTACACATCGCTCTTCGGCCTGTCGGGCGAGGGGTCCACCAACCCGGTGTCGGAGAGCTGGTACACGACGACCTACCAGCTGAAGTGGGTCAATGGGGACTGGAAGGTCACCGACTTCACCCAGAAGGACGGGCCCGTTCCCGTCGGACGGGACCAGAAGGCCTCCACCGCGGACGACATGACCAAGGCCGTCGAGGAGTACGGAGGGTTCACGTATGCCCGCTAACAAGCAGCGCCGTGTCCTCTCGCTCGCCGCCACGGTGGCAGCGGTGCAGTCGGCTGCCGTCGTGATGGCCACCAAGGCCGTCGCGGCCCCCAGCCCTACTCCCAGCAGCAACGCCTGCGATCTCGTCCGCGGCCCCGCCAAAAAGTACTGCGAGAGCGACAAGGGATCCGGCCGATCAGGCCTGAGTGACAGTCCCGGGCTCGGGTCCACGCTGGACCCCCTCTCCTCCCTGGCCAAGGGCTGTGCCGACGCCGCCTCCTGGACCGTCGAAAAACTCTCGGCCGCCGTGAACGACACCGCCAACGTCGACTTCACGAACCCCAAGTTCCTCCAGCAGTACGCCGTCGTCTTCGCGGCGTCCTCGATCCTGACCCTGCTGCTGTGGCTGCTGGCCGTGGCGAAGCGGGCCGTGCGAGGTGTCCCCCTCAGCACCGCCCTCTCCGAGGCGATCGGCTTCCTCTGGCTGACCGTGCTGGCCTCGGCGTTCACGCCGCTGATCCTCTACACGGTGGTGTCGGCGACGGACAGCGTGACGGAGGTGCTGGCCAAGACGACCGGCAACCAGACGGACGCGTTCTTCGGGACCTTCTCCGGCGCGCTGAACAAGGGCGACGACATCGGCGGCGGCCCCATCATGCTGATCGTCGTCTCCCTGGTCTCGATCCTCGCCGCCGGAGTCCTCTGGCTGGAGCTGGTCATCCGGGCCGCCCTGCTCTACGTCGGCGCCCTCCTCGGCACCGTCGTCTACGCGGGCCTCGTCGACAAGAACCTGTGGGGCCACGTCCGCCGCTGGGCGGGCATCATGATCGCGGTGATCCTGGTGAAACCGGTCATCGTGATAGTGCTCGGCCTCGCCGGAGCCCTCAGCACCGACAGCGGACCCGACGCGTTCTCCGCCGTCGTCTCCGGGCTCGCCATCATCCTGCTCGCCATCTTCGCCAGCGCGATGATCTACCGCTTCGTACCGGGCTTCGGCGACGAGATCGCCGGCTCCCGCAACAACCGCATCATGCAGGGCGCCGAAGGCAAGGCCGCCGCCGTGATCAGCTCGCCGGCCACCCTGGTCGCGCAGGGCATCAAGACCCACAGCACGCGCGCCGACAACAACGGTGGAGGAGGCGGCAACAACCAGGCCCGCCCCTCCAACCCCGCGTCCGGCGGTGTGGCCGCGCACAGCAGTCGTACGCCGAACGGAGGCGGCGGATCTGTCCCCTCCGCCGCACCCCCACCGCGTACCAGCCCGGTCAACACCCCGCACGCGAGCAACACCCGCAATAGCAGTACCAACCGCACGGGAGGTGAAGGGCGTTGACGACCGAGTCCCATTTGTCCCATCCGATCACGCCCCGCCGTACATATCTGATCGGCCGCGCCCGGCCGAACGCGATCGTCGGCCGGAACCGCGAGTCCGGCGAGATCGCGCTGATCATCGGGGGCGCGTTCCTGGGCATGATGTGCGGCCTGCTCGTCCCGGTCCTGTCCCTGCGGATCGTGCTGCTGATGGGCTTCCCGCTGCTGGCGATCGCCGCGGTGTACATCCCGTACAAGCGCCGCACGTTCTACAAGTGGTTCGAGATCAACCGCAGCTACAAGCGGAGCCTGCGCCGGGGAACGGCGTACCGCAGCCAGGTGATGGAGTCCGGCACCCGGATCGACGGGAACGAGGTCGAGATCGGGCCGCCGCCCGGTATCGGGCGGATCTCCTGGCTCGCCGCCCCGTTCGGACCCGATGAGATCGCCGTGCTTCTGCACGCCGACCGGCGGACCGTGACGGCCGCGATCGAGATCGAGGGCCCGGGTGTCGGTCTGCGCGACAGCGAGGACCAGGAGGCCCTCGTCGACCGCTTCGGCACGCTGCTCAAGCACGTGGCGAACGGCGACGGCTTCGTCACCCGCCTCCAGATGCTCGCCCGCACCCTCCCCGCCGACCCGGACGCCCACGCCAAGGACGTCGCCGTACGCGGGGACGAGCGGGCTCCCGGATGGCTCCAGCAGTCCTACGACCAGCTCCAGTCGATGGTGTCCACGAGCAGTGAGCAGCACCGGGCCTATCTCGTCGCCTGCATGCACTACTCCCGCGAACTGGCCTCCGAGGCGCAGGCCATGGCACGGGCGGCGCGGCCGCAGGGCGGGCGGAAGCTCGACCGGGACGCCGGACTCGCCGTCGTCATGGCCCGCGAGCTGACCGACATCTGCTCCCGGCTCCAGGAAGCCGACATCCGCGTACGCCAGCCGCTCGGTCAGGGGCGGCTGGCCTCCCTCGTGCACTCGATGTACGACCCCGACCACCCGATCGACCACATCCAGGCGATGACCAAGCGCAACGCCTGGCCGGCCGAGCTGGACGCCATGGAGCCGACCTACCTCCAGGCGAAGACCCGCGAGTCCTCCACCCGCGCGCCCTGGTGCCACGCCACGGCCTGGGTGAAGGAGTGGCCGATGACCCCCGTGGGCGTCAACTTCCTCGCCCCGCTCCTCGTCCACACCCCCGACGTCATCCGCACGGTCGCCGTGACCATGGACCTCGAACCCACCGAGATCGCCATCGAACGCATGCTGACCGAGAAGACGAACGACGAGGCCGAGGCGAGCCGCGCCGCCAAGATGAACCGGACCGTCGACCCGCGCGACATCGCCTCGCACAACCGCCTCGACCAGCGCGGCGAGGACCTCGCGAGCGGCGCCGCGGGCGTCAACCTCGTCGGTTACATCACCGTCTCCTCCCGCAACCCCGAGGCCCTGGCACGCGACAAGCGCACCATCCGCGCCTCGGCCGGCAAGTCGTACCTGAAGCTGGAGTGGTGCGACCGTGAGCACCACCGGGCCTTCGTCAACACCCTCCCGTTCGCCACCGGAATCCGCAGGTAGGGGCTGATGCACTGATGCGGGATCCGCTGTCCACCGCGACGGACGCCTTCACGTCGTTCCTCTTCGGCAAGGTCGAGACGACCCGCCTGCCCGTCCGCACGTCCACGGGCCAGGCACAAGCGGTCTACCTGCCCACCGCCGCACCGGGCCTCGGCGACTCGGGCGTCATCATCGGCCGCGAGGTGTACTCCGGCAAGGGCTACATCTACGACCCCTTCCAGCTGTACGGGCAGCAGCTCCCGGCCCCGCACTGGCTGGTCCTCGGAGAGTCCGGCAACGGCAAGTCGGCCCTGGAGAAGACGTACGTCCTGCGGCAGTTGCGCTTCCGCGACCGCCAGGTCGTCGTCCTCGACGCCCAGGGCGAGGACGGTGTCGGCGAATGGAACCTCATCGCGCAAGAGCTGGGGATAACCCCCATCCGGCTCGACCCGACGGCCGCCCTGGACATGGGAATCCGGCTCAACCCGCTCGACCCGTCGATCACGACCACGGGCCAGCTGGCGCTGCTGCGCACCATCATCGAGGTCGCGATGGGTCATGGCCTCGACGAGCGGTCCGGCTTCGCCCTGAAGGTCGCGCACGCCTACGTCAACGAGACGATCGTCGAGCGCCAGCCGGTGCTCACCGACATCGTGGAGCAACTGCGCCACCCCGAACCGGAGTCGGCCGAGGCGATGAACGTCGCCATAGACGACGTACGGGCGTGGGGCCTGGACGTCGCGCTGGTCCTGGACCGGCTGGTCGACGGTGACCTGAGGGGCATGTTCGACGGCCCGACGACGGTGGGCATCGACCTGGACGCCCCCCTCATCGTCTTCGACCTGTCGCACATCGACCGGAACTCCATCGCCATGCCGATCCTGATGGCGATCGTGGGTGTGTGGCTGGAGCACACCTGGATCCGGCCCGACCGCAAGAAGCGCATCTTCCTGGTGGAAGAGGCGTGGCACATCATCAACAGCCCCTTCGTGGCCCAGCTGTTCCAGCGGCTCCTGAAGTTCGGGCGGCGCCTCGGCCTGTCCTTCGTGGCGGTGGTCCACCATCTGTCGGACGTCGTCGACGGAGCGGCGGCCAAGGAGGCCGCCGCGATCCTGAAGATGGCGTCGACGCGGACCATCTACGCTCAGAAGGCGGACGAGGCACGGTCTACGGGCCGGGTCCTCGGCCTGCCCCGCTGGGCGGTCGAGATCATCCCGACGCTGACCCCCGGCATCGCGGTCTGGGACGTCAACGGCAACGTCCAGGTGGTCAAGCACCTCATCACCGAGACCGAACGCCCGCTGGTCTTCACCGACCGGGCGATGACGGAGTCGTCCGCCGACTTCCTCCTCTCCGGCGACGCGATGCGCGCCGCCGAACTGGAGGCCGAGGAACGGGCCGCGGCCTTCATGGAACAGCACCTCAGCGATCTCGACGGCTCCTCCGAGTCCACGGTGGCCTGAGATGAGACAGGAAGACCGGCACGACCCCCGGCGCGAGGCAGCGGGCGGTATCCCCGACGGCCTGCTGATCGGCGTGCTGGGCTTCCTCCTCGGCATGACACTGATGGTGTGGACGGCGACAGGCCTCGCGGGCTGGTTCTCCCGCGGCGCCTGGCCGGACGCGATCACCTTCGCCCGTACGCCGCTGGCCATGCGGCGCCTGATCGGCGCGCCGCACGACATCCCCGGCGCCTGGCCCGACACCCCCGCCGCGCAGCTGTCCGGCTACGGCCTCTTCTGGGGCCTGTTCATCGGCCAGTTGATGGTGCTGCTGGTCCTCACGGTGTTCGTGATGGGGACGGCGGCACGCTGGCGCGCGGGACGGGCCCGAAGACGGGCACAGGCCGCCGCGTCCGCGGACGCCCCCGGTCCGCTGGTCCCGCCGGCCAGGACGGAACAGCGGCCGACCGCGAGGCAGTCGAAGCCCCCGAAGCCCCTGGAAGCCGCCTACACGGCAGCCGAGGGCGAGCGAGCGGGCGAGTGGGCGCACGAACGTACGGGAGACCGTACGGGCGGCTGGGAAGCCGCTCCCACGGAAGCACCGGCACCCGGGCCCACCACGGCAGCCCAGCCCACCGCAGCAGCCCAACCCAAGCCCGCGTGGACGTCCACCCGCGCCGTCGTCCTCGCCCCCGCCGAGACCCGCCACCCCACCGCGGCCCAGGCCGTACGCGACGCCGAGGGCCCCGCCCTCGTCATCACCTCCGACCCCCGCACCTGGTCGGAGACCAAGGACGCCCGCGCCAAACTGGGTCCCGTCCTCCTCTACGACCCGGCCCACCTCTGCGACACCCCGGCCCGGCTCCACTGGTCCCCCGCGGCAGGCTGCGAGGACAAGGAGACGGCGGCCGCCAGGGCTGCCGCGCTCCTCGCCCCGGTCCGCCCCACCGCCAAGGCGGACCAGGCGATGGCCGATGTCGCGGAAACGCTCATGCGCAGCTATCTGCACGCCGCCGCCGTGGAGGGCAAAACCTTCCGCCATGTCCACCGCTGGGCCCAGGGCTCCCAGGTGCAGGACGCCGTACGGGCCCTGCGGACGCATCCCAAGGCCGCGTCCGGCGCCGCCGGCGAGCTGGAGGCCGCCCTCATCTCGCACCCCGAACGCCGGGACATCGCACAGGAGCTGACGGCGCGTGCGCTTCTGTCCTTCGGCACGGTCAACATCCGCGAGTCCTGCACTCCGAACCGAAATGACAGCCTCGCCTTGGATTCCTTCGTCAACGAAGGGGGCACGCTTTATGTGGTCGGCGAAGCCATCGAGGACCCCAGGGCGAACCCCGGCGCCATGCCGCTCCTCACGGCTCTCGCCTCAAGCGTGGTCGAGCGTGGCCGGCGCATGGCCGAACGGTCATCCTCCGGTCGCCTCGACCCACCACTCACGCTCGTCCTCGACGACGTCGCGGCCGTCGCTCCGCTTCCCCAGCTCCCGGACCTCCTGACCACGGGACGGGCCCACGGCCTGCCGACCCTGGCACTCCTGCGCTCGCGCGAACAACTCCGGTCGCGCTGGCCGCAGTACGAGCTTCCGGTCTGACACCCGGCCGGGTCCGCCACACACCCGGGCCGACCGAGGAAGCCGCTCTCCACGAACCGCCCTACCCCCGGGTGATGATGAACTCCAGCTCCAACTCCCCGGTGTCCCCCGGCATCGGCGCGGTCTCTCCGGTGGGTACGAAGCCCGCCTTCCGGTAGAACGCCTCGGCGCGGCCGTTCTTCTCGTGCACGAACAGCCGCACGCGGTCGAGCCCGATCCCCCAGGACCACGCGAGAGCCGCGTCGAAGAGCCCCCGGGTCACCCCGGCCGCGCTCCCCCGGTACTCGGGCCGCACGAAGACCCCCACCAGGTGCGCCTGGTTCAGCTCGGCCACCTTCCCGAACGGATCCTGCTCCCCGGCCTTCTCGACCAGCACGGTCACTGACCCGGCCCACACCCCGTCCTCCGCGACGGCCACGATCTGCTGCCGCTCGGTGACACCGACGGCCGCTCCGACCGCCCGATCCTGCCAAAAGGCATCGGACTTGGCCGCCGATTCCTCATAGGTCTCCAGGAACGCGAGATGGGCGACGGGGTCTCGCAGGGCGTCGAGTCTGAGTTCCTTCACCTGGCGCCACTCGTCGGGGCGTATGGAACGGATCACGTGGGTCATGAGGATCACCGTAGTACGCGCGTACGACCGGGCTCACCTGATATCCACCCTGCCGATCACCGCCGACCGGACCCCCGTCATGCTCTTCCCTGTACGACATCGCCAGCCGACCGATCCGGTCAAGTGCCAGCTCGCCAGGGAGAACACCGCATGCCCAAGGTCCAACTAGAGGAACTCCGCACCGTCATTCACCCCACGGGCAAGCTGGACAGCAGGGCCGAACACTGGGCCGGCCGCCTCTACATGAGGTCCCTTTCCCTCCGGGTGACCCGCCACCTCGTCGACACCCGCATCTCGCCGAACCAGATCACCGTCATCATGGTCTTCGCGGGGATGCTCTCCGGAGTCGCCCTGATCCTTCCGGGCCTCGGCGGCGCCGTGCTCTCCGTCCTCTTCATGCAGCTGTACCTGCTGCTCGACTGCGTCGACGGCGAAGTCGCCCGCTGGCGCCGCCAGTTCAGCCCGCTCGGCGTCTATCTGGACCGCCTCGGCGCCTACCTCGCCGACGCCGCCGTGATGGTCGGTATGGGCATCCGCGCCGCCCAACTCGGCCTCGACCTCTACCTGGTGGCCGGCCTGGCCGCGGCCATCGGCGTCCTGCTCCTGAAGTCGTCCTCCGACCTCGTCCACGTGGCCCGCTCCGACAGCGGCATGCAGAAGGCGACCGACGCGTCCGTCGTCCCGCGCTCCACCGGTCTCGCCCGGATCCGCCGGCTGGCCTCGGCCGTCGGCCTCCACCGCCTGGTCAACGGCATCGAGTGCACCATCCTGCTGCTCGTCACCGCGGTCATCGACCTGGCTCTCGGCGACCTGACGGCCACCCGGATCGCGACCGTCGCGGTGACGGCGATCGTGTGGCTGCTCGTGCCCGCCCACATCGTCTCGATCGTCGCGTCGTCCCGCCTGAAGTAGCCGCACAGCACGGAAGAGCACAGTCCCGAAAGAGCAGGGGGCGGCCTCCTCACGGAGACCGCCCCCTCTCTCATATCCACCCCGGTCAGAAGCGACGCGGGAGAAGAGAATTGCCCTGAAACGCAGAAAACCCCCGTACCGGTTTCCCGGTACGGGGGTTTTCTTCAAAACTTGTTCGGCGGCGTCCTACTCTCCCACAGGGTCCCCCCTGCA